>CAKVOK010000007.1 GCA_934792465.1 uncultured Clostridia bacterium
TTCCGATGCGGTAAAAAGCGTTTATGAGAAAAAGAACAGCGGAAGTTCGGGCGGCGGCAAGAGCTCCGGCAGCAAGAGCTCCGGTGGAGTGACGTCTAATGTACCGCTGATACCAAAGAATGAACAATTGCCGGCAAATACGCTTGAAACCAATTATGAAAAGTGTGTATTTAAGGATATGGACGATACGGCATGGGCAAGGAAGGCAGTTGAATACCTTGCGGAGAAGAATATAGTAAACGGAAAGGAAAAAAGTATATTCAGTCCGAACGAAAACGTAAAAAGAGAGGAATTTATCGCAATGCTTGTAAGGGCGTTCAATCTCAGCTCCGGAAAATATTTCGAGTCCGATTTTGTTGATGTGGATGAATCGGATTGGTATTATGAATATGTAAAGGCGGCAGCTTACTGCGGACTTGTAAACGGTTATGAGGACGGCAGCTTTGGTGCGGGACGCAATATTACACGGCAGGAAATGACTGCTATGCTGGCAAGATGTGCAGAATATTCCGGTGTGGAATTTAAAGAACTGAATGAAGAAACGGTATTTGATGACGCAGAGCTTATTGCGCCGTATGCTGCGGAATATGTAAAATCATTGCAGAGAGCCGGGGTAATAAACGGAATAGACGGAAGCTTTAAGCCGAACGGATTTGCAACAAGAGCAATGGCGGCAAAGGTTATTTACGGAATAATGATTATGGAGTGAACGACATATGAACAAATTTATGAGATTTATAGGCATATTGCTTGCGGCGATGCTTTTATGTCCGGCAGTATCGGCGGCGGATGAAATGAGTACGGCGAATAATACGACAAGAGCCGGAGAAGCACTTGTGGCTATCGGAATAGTTGATATTTGCAACGAAAACGATATTGCTGTAAGAAGAAAATTTGCGGTATACCTTACTCGTATGATGCGGCTTGCAGATGTTAAATGCGATACGGAGGTTTTTAAAGACGTTCCGGCGGAGGACGAGAATTTCGATGAAATCGGATTTATGGCTGAAACGGGTATACTTAACGGCTACAGTGACGGGAAATTTTATCCCGACAGCAGTGTACTGGCGGCACAGGCAGTAAAAGCACTTGTCGGAATGTCCGGATATGATTCGGACGCACAGGCAAGCGGCGGATATCCTATGGGATATATGGCAGTTGCCGGCAATATAGGAATACTGAACGGCATATCGGTATCGGCAAACGAGGAGCTTACATATGAAAAACTGTACGGCTTGATATTCAATACCCTGGATGTAAAAGTGCGTATACAAACATCGTTCGGAGATAAATATGTATATAAAAAAATGAAGGATCATACGTTTTTGAGTGAGATGCTCGGATTGAAAAAGGTAAAGGGAGTTGTGTCGGCAAACGGCATAACCTCATTTGCCGAAAGCGGCATCGGAAAGGGTTACGTTAAAATTGATAACGAAATATATTCCGAGGGGAAAACGAATGTATCCGAAATGCTTGGTTACAGCATTACGGCATATGTTGATGAGAATGATACGGCAGGAGAAGGAACAATTTTGTACGCATATAAAACGAATGGCAAAAATAAGGAAATGAACTTTGAATCGGATGATATAGAAAACGAAACAACGCGTGACCGTCTGGTTTATTCAAGCAACGACAGAATAAAAAGTGAAAGCATTAAAAATGCGTATGTGGTATATAACGGGCGTATAAGCAATGACGTTACGGATAAGGATTTCAGACCGTACTGCGGAACGGTAACAATACTTGACAACAATGATGACGGAAATTATGAGGTAGTGTTTATAACGTCATATGATGTGGAGATAACGCAGAGTGCAACTTCGGATTTGATTTTTGCAAAGTATACGGGGAACAGGATTCCTACAGACAGCAAGGATATGGAGGTAGCGATATACAGATACGGAAGTAAGATTGAATCAAGCGAAATATCCGAATGGAGTGTATTAAATATACTGTATTCAAAGGACGGGAAATACTGCGATATTTATGTAACGGACGACAAGCGTACAGGAACGGCTCTGGCGATAGATGATGAAAGCATTACAATAGGCGAAGCAAAAGCCGAATTTTCAAAGGTGTATTTCAAAAATCTTGCACTGCCGGATTTTATAAAAGCGGAAGCAGGCAAAAAATATTCGGCATATCTTGATATGTACGGAAAAGTGGTTGCCCTTAAGAATATGGAGGATAATGCTTACGGATATATAATCAAGGTGAGCGAGCAGGATAAAATGGGTTCTGTATATATTATAAAAATGCTTATTGATGAGGGCGAAAGAGGCGAAGTTAAAAACTTTAAGACAGAAGAAAATTTCAGAATTGACGGAGAAAAATGCAGTGATATAACAAAAAATAAAAAGCTTTTTGATCCTGTAAAGCATAAAATCGTGCGGCAGCTTGTAATATATACGCTGAATGACAAAAATGAAATTACTAAGATAATAACGGCGAAAGACAAGGCAAATAAGTATCTTGATGATGAAGAAACTGTTTTAAATCCCGATTATGAGGAAAACTACTGCGGATATACGGAAAATGAGTTCACATATGATGACAATATTCCTACTGCGGCATATAGGGCAGGAAGCTGCAATACGTTTGAATCTCTAAGATATAAGGTTGCGTATACTACGAAAACGTTTATAGTTTCAGATGCGGAAAGCGCAAAAGATGAAGATTTCAGAGTTTATCCGTTTACATACTATAAAGGAGATACAACATACCAAGGCTCAAGAGTATACGACGTGAATGCCGACTGTGATGCGGGAATACTTGTTGTAAACACAAATGCCGATACGGCGTCCGGTACGGATTCGGTAATGAATTCCGAGCATATGGTTATTGTGAAAAAAATAGCGAAATCAATTAATTCGGACGGAGATACGGTTGACACACTTTGCGGAATGCATTTGGGAAAATATGTCGAGTATCCGTCTGCAAAAGAGGATTTGAGGGACGAAGGCGGCGCATGGAATAGAGAATATTACGGTATAAAGCTTGCAGATTTACCGTGCGGAAGCGCCGTACAGGTTGCAAGAAACAGCCGCGGTGAAATAACTGATATGCGTATACTGTATATACCGGGCAGTATGGAGTTTTATAAGGAAAGAAGAGAAACCGGCAACGGCAATGTAAGTATGTACAACACGTCGGGAAACTTGTATACTGCTTACGGCAGAGTGATTAAGCATACGAAAAACAGCGTTATTTTCAATGCACACAGCGACGGAGTAAATGCAGAGCTTGATGGCACAATACATTCGTGGGATCGTAATCTTACTTGCACAAGTACATATATATATCTGTGCGACCTTACGGAAAATAAGGTTAAGGTGATGCACCACAATGATATAAGACCCGGCGATATAATCTTTTTACAAAGATGTAACGGAGCACTTGTGGCGCTTGCTATATACAGATAAGGGGTGGACGATTATGAAAAAAATTTCGCTGTTTTTAATCGTACTGCTTATGATTTCAGGAGTCTGTGCGGCAAAGGGACAAACGGAATTTTATGTTGATTGCGAAAGGGGAAACGACAGCTTTGACGGAACCTCGGAAAAACCGATGCAAACAATAGCGGCTGCCGTTGCCGCCGTCAAAAAAGTAAATATGCACGAAAATATTTATGTATATATTTCGGACGGAACATATTTTCTTGACGAGCCTGTTATATTTGACGAAGGCTTTTACGGCAGAAAAAACAGCAATATCGTTTTCGAGGGCGGCAAGAATACGGTTATAAGCGGAGGCAAACGGATAGAAGGCTGGAGCTTGTACGATGAAGAAAAAAATATTTACAAGGCTTCGGCCAACGGAATTATTACACGACAGCTTTTTGTAAACGGAGAAAGAGCTGTTCGTGCAAGATGTACCGAAAAGTTTGAAAATGTAAAGAATACCGATTTCGGATTTACAACAACAAGCACATTCCTTGAAAACGTTAAAAATATAGACGATGTGGAATTTATCTACAGAGAATATTGGGCGAATCCACGCATATCGGCAAAAGGCATACGCAGAAACGGAAAAACGCTTGAAGTCGTTATGAATGAATATTGCTGGAATAAGGCGATTAATAACGGGCAGGCAACCGTAACAGTACCGTGGTATTGCGACAATGCGTATGAGTTTATAGATGAAGGCGGAGAATTTTATCTTGATACAAAAGAGGATATGTTCTATTACAAGCCGCGTGAAAATGAGGATATGGCAAATGCGGAGGCTATTGCGCCGCAGCTTGAAAACCTTATTAATATAAAAAGCAAAAGCGCAGACAGACCCATTCGGAATATCAGCTTTAAAAACATATCGTTTATGCACTGCACATGGCTTAAACCTACATTGGACGGCGGCTATGTTGATAATCAGGATAACTATGCTGCCGTGGGCATACATAACTATATTTCGTCTGCTATGGTAGAAGCAAACTATGTAAAAAACATTAACTTTTTAAATTGTACGTTTGCGCATTCGGGATCGCTGGGACTTAAAATGCTTGATGGTATATCGGACTGCAAGATTGACGGAAACGAATTTTACGATTTATCCTGCGGTGCGGTTTGTATAGGCAGACCGGTGTCGGCGGCAGTGGAAAAAATAAGCAATCCGGAAAGGTATGACGAACGGGAGCTTGTTAAAAACATAGAGGTAACAAACAACTATATTCACAATGCCTCAAAGGAATACAGAGGCTCTGCGGCAATCTCAATGGGATTTCCGCAAAACAGCAGCGTCAGCCATAACGAGATATGCGATATTCCGTACAGCGGTATTCATGTAGGCTGGGGCTGGGCAACAATGGCGACCTCTGCAACAAAGAATTTTAAAATAACAAAGAATTATATCCATGACCTTATGTTTACCGATAAGGAGGGATTGAATGACGGCGGAGCGATTTATCTTCTCGGCGGAACGGGCGGAACAAATGAAAATCCGAATATAGTTGCCGAAAACTATGTTCGCCGGCAGGGAAACCCGACTGCGGTGCTGTACTGCGATAACGGAACAACGTTTTATAAGCTTTATGACAACGTTATTGATGAAAGAGGAGTAACATGGGGAGGCACTTCTCCAAACTGGGGTATAGGCAATACGGGAACTCATGATATATGCTTCGAGCATAATTATGTCACAACGGATATGGCGCCTATGAGAGGAACAAACACATATGAAAAGGACACAGTCTTTAAACCGGACGCACAATGGGACGCCGAGACGCTGGAAATTATACGTACAAGCGGGCCGGAGAAAGGATACAGACGATCCGAAAATCGTAATGTTGATAATATATCAATGGTAAGAAAGTCGGATATGAATATCGGAGGTGTAATGAACCTCGGTGTAAAGGTATACTATGAAAAGGCTGAGCCTGCCGAGATAGAGTCAATTAAGTATTTAAGCGAAAACAAACGTGTTGCGGATGTTGACTCAAACGGCAGTATAACGGCATACGTAAAAGGCAGATGCAGAATTAATGTAGCTGTCTGTGTTGACGGCAAGGAATATACCGCATATAAGGATATATATGTAAACGATGAATTTGGCGGTTTTATAAGCGGAAACGGATTTTCGACCTACATTTTGAACGGTGAAGAAAGAAAGCTGACCTGCAACGGAGAAACAAAGCTTGGCAGAAAATGCAAACCCGAGAATATCACATATGAAAGTCTTACTCCGGATATTGCAGAAGTGACAAAGGAAGGCGAAATTTCGGCAAAGAATGTCGGAATGGCAAAGATTAAATGCACCGGAGATTACAAAGGCAAAAGCTACAGTGATGTATTTGATATGAAAGTCATTGATTATGACAGCGGAGAGCCTATTCCGAAGTTTGATACCGCAAACGGTAAGTTTATATCAGATATTAATAGCTGGAATCTATCCCCAGACGCATCCGTAAGGGCGGAAGCAAACGGAACGTCGATTAGTGTTCCGAGAGGATATGCCGTATACGGCGGAAAGAAATTCCTGAACGAGCTGTTTGAATTTAATATGAATATAAATGCAAAATGGGGATGGTCGTCATTTATATTCCGAAGTGATAATCCGAACGGAGGACTAAGCGGACAAAGCACTTTCTATATTATTTGCTTTACAAAAAATGAAATACAGCTCCAAAGATTTAACAACGGAGCAAGAACTGTTATGTTTGGCGATATAAAAGGAGCAAGAACCATAGGCGGAACGGGCTATCCGATAAGCATGGACAATCCGGTATTTGAGCAGGGCAAGAATTACAAGGTATCATTTGGTGCAATTAATGAGGAAAACGGTGTCAGACTGATACTTAAGATGAATGACAAGGTTATTTTTAATTTCCTTGACGATGAGGAAAACTGCATTTTAAATGACGGATATTTTGGTGTGCTTGCGGTAGACGGCACAATGAATCTTGAGATTGGGTGATTATATGAAAAAAATAATAGCGGTAGTGATGGTCGTTTTGCTTCTGCTGTGTACGGAAGCACTTGCATATCCGCAATTACGGTTTGTACATCAGCAGGGCGGAAGTGTGTACGGCATATTGATAAAAAATACAACAGCGTTTGTGAATGAAACATCAAAAGTGACGGTTTATGATATTTCAAACCCAAACAGTCCGCAATATATAAATGAGATATCATACGGCGGCAGTGCGGTACGACTCACCGCACAAAGAGGAAACTACTTGTTTGTCGCATATGAAAAGGTAATGCGTGTGTACAACATTGCAGATAAAAATAATATCAGGGATGTTGCGGGGTATAGGCACGATTCTTCATATGTAACCGCAATTACCGTTGATTCAAACTACGTTTATCTTGCGGCACATTCAAAAGGATTGTGCATAATAAGTGCAAGTGACAGTATCTTAAAGAATTGGGATAACACGAAAGCGCTTACGGCTGTGTATACAGGCGGATTCGGAATAATAACGGCAATAAAAAAGGTAGGAAATTATTTATATATGGGAACAAATTCAACGGGTGCGGAACATTGCGGAGCACTTGTGATAGCCGATATATTAAATCCCAGAGTGCCGGTGGAAAAGGCTTATTACAGTATTTTGCATTTGGATAATGCCGAGAAGTTTATGCGAGTATCGCAGGTGGACGTGAACGGAAATTATGTATACGTTTCCACGAATGATTCCACGGTAACAATCGACAGTGAAAAGTGCGGAAACGGAATATATATTTTTAATTCGGAAAAAGCAAAAAATAATCTTACTTCAAATAGTGTGCAGTTAGATACTCCGACATTGTATCGTGATTTAAAAATGCCTTTGCCGAGACGTATAAGCGACATCAAAATATATGGACAAATAATGTATATATGCGAACAGGACGGAAAGTGTATAAAAGCAGCGGATATAAGCAATCCTACAAATCCGGTTGTGGTTTCGACAACAAGCACAAAGAGCGGAGAAATTAACGGGCCGCGGGATTTTTTAATAAAAGGTGATTATGCTTATTTTGCCGATAATTCGGCCGGATTTGCGGTGTATGAGTTAAACGCACCGGAAATTGCGGACGCATATTTTGTAAGAAACGGAGAAAAGCTGTATTCGACGGATGCCGGAAAGGTAGCTTTCTGTGCCGAGTTTAATAATTATTCGTCGGCAAACAGGAAATTTGAAGCGACAATGACGCTTGCACTGTACAGAAACGGCAAGCTGGCGGACATTACCGCAAAAAATGATATTATACTGCCGAAAAATACGGATAATTATAAGGTGACAACGGCAGAACTGGACATTCCGTCAGACGGCGGGAAATATACCGCCAAAGCAATGCTGGTTACCGATACGGGGAATATAAAACCCTTAAAACGTGCGGAATTTATAAATTCAGTGACAAAATACAGTGATTATTATGTTGACCCGATAAACGGAAATGATTCAGCGGACGGCACGGCTGACAATCCGGTGCGTACGCTGAAATGTGCAAAAACAATGGTTAATGCCGTAAAGCATAATATGACGGGCGATATTTATATTCATCTCATGCCGGGAAGATACAGTATAGGCGAAACGGAAGTTTTCAGAGAGGAAGACTCCGGAGAAAATGGATTTGATATTGTATATAAAGGTACGGAAGGCACAGTAATCAGCGGAGGAACTTCCGCAAAAGTCTGGGAGCTTTACGATGCATCAAAAAATATTTATGCTGCCGAAAGCGGCGGAAGATATGCACGTCAGATTTATGTGGACGGAAAAAGAGCTGTACGTGCGAGAAGCGAAGGAGGACTTTCCGATATTTCTACGGATAACGGAGAAAACGGATTTACAACATCCGATATGACGCTGAACGGTTTAAGCAATATATCTGATGTGGAACTTGTATTCAGAAAAATATGGACAAATCCGAGAGTAGCTGTAAAGTCAGTGGAATTGTCAGGCGGAAAGCTTAATGTGGAAATGTCGCAGCCTGCGTGGTTCAAGGCAAGAAACAACGGTCAGCCTTCTGTAACAGAACCGTGGTATATTGAAAATGCATATGAGCTGCTTGATTCCGAAAATGAATTTTACATTGACAAAACCTCGAAAAAAATGTATTATAAGCCTCAAAACGGAAGTGTGCCTCAAGAGGCGGTTGTGCCTAAATTGCAAACGCTTATACAAATTACGGGAACGGATGCGGACAGTCATGTGCATAATATAAGATTCGAAAATATTGCTTTTGAACATACGGCATGGGAAAAGCCTACGGAGGACGGCGGATATGTAGAAAATCAAAACAATTACAGTGCGGATGGATATGATATATATGTTCCGCCGGCAGCGGTAGAAATTAAAAATGCCGATAATATAAAAATAACGGGATGCAAATTCTCTAAACTGGGGTCGATAGGACTCAAAGCAGAAACTGCGGTACAGGATCTTGATATTACGGGTAATAAATTTACAGATATATCAGGCGGCGCAATGTGTATAGGATTGCCCGGAACGGTGTATATGCCGGAAATCATTAATCCGCAAAAATATTCCGCAAGCCTTAACAATATTTCCGTAAAAAATAATTACATAGACGGAATCGGAAATGAATACAGAGGGTCAGCGGCACTCTCGGTGGGATTTGTATCAAATTCGGCTGTTGAACATAATGAAATATGCAATATACCGTACAGCGGTATTCATATCGGCTGGGGCTGGACGCTGGTAACAAATTCGGCGATAGAAAATCTGAACGTAAGATATAATTACATTCATGATATTATGAATCCTGATGACGGACTGTACGATGGCGGTGCAATATACACATTGGGCGGCACATCGGGAAACAATCTGATTGCCGAAAATTATATAGCAAATCAGATGAATATATGTGCGGCACTGTATGCGGATAACGGCTCGTCAAACTACAGAATTGAAAATAACGTAATTAATGAATATAACGTAAAATGGGACGGCAGCGAACCTATATGGGCGCTTGGCAATAACGGAGCTTATGATATTGTCTATAGCGAAAATTATACTACAACAAATGTATTTTATATGCGAGGGAAAAATATGACGGTTTCTGATACCGTACATGTTCCGAATGCAATGTGGGATTCCAAAGCGCTTGCAATAATCGCAAATGCCGGGCTTGAAGCACAGTATGCGTATCTTAGAGAATAGGAGTTCTCTTAAAATATAAATTATACTCAAGGGGGAAGATATAGTGAAACAGTAAAAAATCTCTTAAATATATTTATTCCTGTACAGGAGATTTTTTACGGCTTTTTATGCCGATGCAGGACGGTGGAAAGGAGAAATTATGTTAAAAAAATCAATAACGGCATTTATGACTGTCATACTTATGGCGGTAATGATGATGGGTGTCAATGCGGCACCCGAAATTAAATGGGTTTCAAAAAACGAACCTGTGGGAACAGCTACGGCGGCGGTATACAGTGACGGATATGTGTTTGTTACCGAAGGAACAGCACTGGGGGAATACGATGTGAGCGACCCTCAAAATCCGATAAAGGTAAAAAGCTTGCCGATATTGGGCGGTTATCAGGCTCAAAGGCTTGCGGTACGTGGAAAATACCTGTTTGTAGGCTGTGCACATGTAATAAGAGTGTATGATATTTCGGACAAAAGCAATCCGATTGATATTGCTGGTTTCAGACATGCAAATGCGTATTGTCAGGGCATATCTGTTGACGATAATTACCTTTATGTTTGTGCACATTCGAACGGACTCAAGATATTAAGGGCGAGCGACGCTGAGCTTGACGCCATGAGCAGAGAAACCCCCGGAGGACTTACGGCAGTATATGCACCGGCAAATCGGGCAATAGGTGTAACAACTGCTCAGTATTTAAAGGACGGAATGCTGTATGTATGCACAAACCCGGGTGCTGCCGATATAAATGCAGCGTTTATGGTATATGATGTGTCCGAGGCGGCAGCACCGAAACTGAAAGGTTACTGCGAACTGAAACATATAGGTAATCCAAGCAAGGGACTTAGAATGTCATCAATTGCGTTAAAAGGAAATTATGCGTATGTGGGTACAAACGACGCTCAGGCACAGACAACAACATCCGGAGCTTCAAATGGAATATATGTGTTTGATGTGAGTTCGGCGAAAAATAACACGTCGGATACGCCTGTTATAATGAATTACATAAATCTTGTACAGATAGAAAATATTAACTATCCGCGCCGAATTTCCGGTTTGCTTGCATATGGAGATTATCTTATTGCAAATGATCAGGATTCACAGTGTATAAGACTTTACAGTATAAAAAATCCGGCGTCGCCGATTCAGATTGCTGCTGTTAAAACACAGAGCGGAGAGAAAAACGGAGCAATTGCCTCGGCAATAAATGACAATATGATTTATGTGGCGGATAACAGCGCCGGTTTCGGAATATATAAGATTTCGGGCGAGGATATTCTTCTTTCGGCAATTAAAAACGGAGAAGAAGTGTATGAAATTGAGGACGGAGAGATATATGCAAAAGCAAAAATTTCCAACTTTACGGCTGCGCCTAAAAAATGCTCGCTGATTTTGGCGGTATATAACGGTGGTAAGCTTGAGGAATGTAAAGCCATATGGAACACAGATATTCCGGCAGCAACCGAAGGCTATGAAATAACAACCGACGCTGCGGAAATACCGATGCTTCATGATGGGTACAGTATAAAAATTTTTACGGTTGACGGAGGAGGAGCACTCAGACCGCTTGGAGATATATTGGAAAGATAAAGTAAATATACAAATTTAGATTGAACGGGCGATTTGCACATCGCCCTTCGATCTTGTTAAAACAAAATGGAGGATATTGTGACGGAAAGCGTAATATATAAGGATAATTTAAAACTGATTATTTCCAGACCGCAAAAATGCAGTGCAGATTATTCGGTACTGTTCATACACGGCGGGGCGTGGAAAAACGGAACGGCGGAGCTGTTCCTTAGAAATATGGAGTATTTTGAACAAAAAGGCATAACGTCGGCGTCTGTAGAATACAGGACAGTTACGGAAGGCACAACGATAGACGATTGTATAAATGACTGTGAGGATGCCGTTTTGTATTTGAAAAGGAATGCGGAAAGGTTGGGCATTGATGCAGATAAAATTGTAGCGTTCGGGGATTCTGCCGGTGCGCATATTGCCGCAATACTCGGAACGCCGTCCATGCTGAAAAATAAAGATGCGCAGGTGAGACTGACGGTGAATTGCAATGCTGTCTGCGATCTGACCGGAAGCTGGATGAATGCCGTGACATGGGGAAAAGATATTTTCGATACATATAACAAGGCATATGAGCTTTCGCCGATTTGGCATGTTGATAAAAATAATTCACCTCAAATTATATTGCACGGACTTAAGGACGAAGCGGTTTTGCCTCAGGACAGCCTGAAATACTATTATGAACTGAAAAAACAAGGCGTGGAAACGGAAATATTTTTTTTGCCGGAGGAAAAGCACGCATTTATTCTGTACGATTATTATGCGTCCGAAGAAACCGTTACAAAGATTATGGACAGGATTGTCAACGAAATAGAAAAAATTTTAAAAATATGATGGACAAAGCGAAAAAATCGGTGTATAATATATATTCATAGGGGTGAGAAAATGCGCGGTGACAATAGATATATACACAAATATAAATATAACAGCATATACATAAAAACAATGACGTCGTATATTTTGTTTTTTACATTGATTATATTTGTAGTGGGCGGTATAGGATATGTTCGCATAGACAACAGCAACCGGGATAAGATATACAGCGCCGATTATGAAAATCTTCGTCAAATAAGCAAAACACTGGATCTTACTATGGACAAAATTGATATTTTATCGTATAATATGGTCAATGACGTATATTTGCAAAAGGATTTTTCAAAGCTCGATATTGAAGAAATATATCATATGAAAAAGGATTTTTTCTCAAAGTTTCAAACCGAAAACGTAATAGATTCGATATATATTTATTATAAGAACAGCGGAAAAATTATTTCGAAAAACGACGGGGTTACGGATATATCTCAGTTTGAAGATAACGGATTTTTGGAAGAGTATAAGAAGAATTATCCGTTGTTTTTAAGACAGGTAAGAATGTACAGAAACATTGTGCGGAACAACGAAAAAGTTCCGGTAATTACCGTGATGAGAGGATTTTCACCGACAAATACCAATGAGAGCGGAGCGCTTGTGATAAACATAAATGCCGATAAATTGTTGGAACTTATCGACGGCAGCGAAAATAATGTCAAAAGCATCGTTATACTGAATGAGAACGGGAAGACGCTGATGGGCGATAAGAAATTTGAGAGCGAATTGCGGGAAATGACCGGGGAAAGCAGAATGAAATTCTCCTTGGGGAAAACAAAATATGAGGCGGTATCACTGATAAGCAAAGCAGGCGGCTGGAAATATTTTAATGTTTACAACCTTAAAAAGCTTAACGGTGTAAGCAATAAAATTAAAATGTATACATTCGGAATTATACTTATATGCCTTGCGATTTGGACCGCATTTTCAATGGTGATGGCGATGAATATTTATAACCCCATTACAAAAATACTGGCGAAAACCGTGAAAGACCAAGAGGCGGTAAACGATACGGCAAAAAATGAGATAGAACTGCTCGATATGCTTGTGGACAAGATAATAATAAGCAAGGATACGGCGGAGGATTTTTATAATGAAAATAAAAATTCAATATTGCAGGGTATGCTGCTCAGTCTTTGCTACGGAAAGGTCGGCGAAGACGATAAAAGCCATATCTGCACAGTATTTGAAAAAATGGGATTTTCTTTGAAAGACAGCATGTTTGCGGCGGTTGTAATTCAGATAGAAAACGATGCGCATACAATATCGAATATAAATAAATGCGTACACAAATATAACAGCTGCAACGGCAGCGGATTTAAAATATGCATAACTTATGTACAGCAAAACAGAATAGTGGGTATATTGCTGTTTCGCGAAGAAAGCAGCGATGTTATGGGCGCAGCCGAGGAAATCAGAAAATACCTGAAAGATGAGTGCATTATAGAATCGTCTGTGGGCATAGGAAATACATATGATAAGATAGAACAGTTTTCCTTGTCGTTCCATGAAGCTTTGGACGCGCTTATGTACAAGAAGCTGTCGGGAGAAAATGTTATTCATATAAGCAGCTTTATAAAAAACGGGAAAAATCCGAAATATTATTATCCGATAAACAAGGAAATGAATATGGTGGAGGCTATCAAACTCGGAAATGCCGAGGGAGCGTTAAAAACGGCGGATGAAATTTATGTTGAACTGATATCATCGGGACAAAGCATGGAATTTTTCTCCGGAATATATTGGCAGGTTATAAACGGAATAATTCGTGCGCTGAGTACCATGGGTATTACTTATGCGGAAGCGGCCGGAAATAACTATGCCGACGACTTTGCACTGTATTCGTCTTTGAAAACAGCGGGGGAAATGCATTTAATGATAAATGAACGCATTAAAGCGTCTATTGATTATATCAATGAAAACCGCAATTTCGGCAACGAAAATATGACAAACAAAATTAAAAAGTATGTGGAGGAACATATAAAGGATGAACTTAGCCTTACGGTATTCGGAGAGATTACGGGCAGATCTCCCGAATATGTATCAAAGATATTCAAGAAAACCGCAGGGATAGGGCTTAAAGAATATATAACTGCGGCAAGAATCGAAACGGCAAAGCGAATGCTTGTCGAAACAGACGAGGACATAAACAAAATTGCCGAAAAGTCGGGATATGACAACATACGAAGTTTTCAGAGAACCTTTCGTGCTGTTGTGGGAATGTCGGCGGGCGATTACAGAAAAAGAATGAAATAACCGTGAATTGTGTGCATCATTGATTTGCATAAGTTTATTCAATGATGCGTGGAGTGAATCCAAAGGAGAGAAGAAAGTGAAAACAAAAGCAATACCTACGGAAGCGCAGATGAATTGGCAGGATGCGGAGCTCGGGATGTTTGCGCATTTCGGTTTGAATACGTTCAACGGCAAAGAATGGAGCGACGGAACGCTTGATAAGAACAGCTTTAATCCGGAAAAATTCGATGCATATCAATGGGTGAAAACCGCAAAGGACGCAGGTTTTAAATATTTTATGCTTACGGCGAAGCATCATGACGGCTTTTGCTTGTGGCAGACAAAAACAACGGATTATTCGGTGAAGAGTATTTCATGGAAAGACGGCAAAGGCGATGTTGTACGTGATGTGTCGAATGCGTGCGAAAAGCTGGGAATAAAATTCGGTGTATACCTCTCGCCGTGGGACAGACATGAAAAATGCTACACGGATAAAGAAGCGTATGATAAATTTTACATAGAACAGCTTGAAGAGCTTATGACAGGCTACGGAGATATCTTTGAGGTGTGGTTTGACGGTGCCGGCTCGGAGGGCAGAGTATATGATTGGGATAAAATCATAGGTACGGTGCATAAATATCATCCGAATGCAATGATATTCAATATGGGAACGCCTACGATACGCTGGGTTGGCAATGAAGCCGGCATAGCACCTCAGCCATGCTTTAATGAGGCAAAAGAGGCGAGAGTAAGTATGTTCACAAACGATATGCTGACATGGTCGGAAAAAACACCGTTGTGGGTGCCCGCAGAATGTGACGCTACGATAAGGCGGGGCGGTTGGTTTTGGCATGAGAACGAAGAAAACACGCTCAGGCAGCCGGATGAACTTGAGTATATATATTTAAATTCCGTCGGACACGGGGCGAATCTGCTCTTGAATATAGCGCCGGATAAGGACGGACTGCTTCCGAAATGCGATGTTGAAAGAGTGAACGAATTGGGCGATTTTATACGCAGTATATATGAAAATAAAATTGCCGAAGTATCGTCGGACAAAGACGAAACGGTTATAGAATTTGAAGAATTTAAACATCTTTCGTATATTGTAACGGCGGAGGATATACGTTTCGGAGAAAATATAAGAAAATACAGAATAGACGCAGATATGTACGGCGGATGGATAAAGATTGCCGAGGGAACAAGCGTCGGACACAAGAAAATTGATGCCGTAAAAGGGATTTGCGCAAAGGCAATAAGATTTACGGTTCTTGAAAAAAGCGATAATGTCAGAATCAAAAGCATTGCCGTATGCGGATAAACTTGGTTTTGCATAAATGCCGTCACTGTGCGGAGGGGGAATGTCCGTAATATTTCTTATATGCACGGTAAAAGGCAGAATAGTCGTTGAATCCTGCGGCTTTGCCGGCTAAAGCCGGCGAAACCGCATTTTTTATAAGCCGATTTGCGTATATAAGCTTTTTATTTAAAATATATCTGTAGATTGATATGTTAAGTTCGCTGCTGAATTTGTGCGAAAGCTGTGATTTTGATACATACATATTTTTTGCTATCTGTTCAATATCCATATCATTTTTAAAATTGTTATTTATGTAAACAAGCGTGCGATATATAAGAGAATCCCTATCTCTGTTTTCCGAAACGGACAAGCTTGTAATATTCGTCTTAAGCTCAAGCATAAGGCGTGTGAAAAAAGAATACAGGAAAAGCTGCATTTCGTCGGTTGAATAGCTGCGGCAAAATGAATTTTCAATGTCTTTAAAGAGTCTGACTGCCATATCGCACGGCGAATACGATATGTAAATGCTTTGCGTGCATCGGCATATAAGCTCGCCGCAGCCGTCAACATCGAGAAAATTCAGGCAGTGCCTTGTATATTCGTCTTCGTTTTCCATAGTGAAAGTGTGGAATGTTTCTTTCGGTATAATAATCAGCATACCGGGCTTCAAATCAATTTCCGTTTTTTCGGAAATGAATTTTCCGTGCGCATTTTTTATGTAAAGAATTTCGTGGTAATCGTGAAATTCGTTGCCTTGCTCGATAGATTTCCCCTTTGCATATCTAAAGAAGATATTATCGGTCTTTATAATGTTTTCAAATCCTGCCATAAAATCTGCCGCCCTCTCTCTCATTTATCAATATTTATTGTATCACAATATTGCACAAAATGCAATACATAATGCACGAAATGCACTTGAAATTGCTATTTGTGTAATGTATAATTGGGTATAAAGGGAGGTTTTGATTATGAAAAGAGAAACGATAATATCGGAAATCAGAAAAGAAAAAATCATTGTTATTGTAAGAAATGTCGAAAAAGAAAAGATTAAATTTCTTGCGGAGGCAATGTATAAAGGAGGAATACGGTTAATTGAGATTACTTTCTCCGCAGACGGAAAGTCGGATAAGGAAACTGCGGAAAAAATCAAGCTGCTTGCCGAAGAGTTTGAGGGGAAAATGCATATAGGGGCAGGAACGGTGCTCACGGAAAGGCAGGTTGAAACCGCTTATGAGGCAGGAGCGGAATTTATTATATCGCCGGATACGTGCGTGGATGTGATAAGGAAAACACGTGAACTTAATTTGGTATCTGTCCCGGGGGCGCTCACACCGAGTGAAATCAGAACGGCTCACGATGCCGGTGCGGATTTTGTCAAACTGTTTCCGATAACAAATCTCGGTACAAAATATTTTAAGGCGGTAAAAGCGCCGCTTTCGAATATCGAATTTCTGGCGGTGGGGGGAATAGATGAAAATAATATGCGAGAGTATGCCGATGCCGGCATTGCGGGATTCGGCATAGGCTCCAATATCGTAAATAAAAAAATGATAGCGGAAAATAATTGGGAGGCGGTGACGAGGCTTGCCGAGAAATATTGCGAAGCTGTTCGGGAGTGTGGAAAATGAGCGGATATATTGCGATTGACGGCGGAACGACCAATACAAGAGTAAGCTTTGTAAAAAACGGAGAGGTTGTCGGACGGATAAAGGAAAGCACGGGCGCCGGAGACGGCAGAGAAAAACTGATGCGCGCCGTAGCGGAAATGCTGAATGAAGCCGAACGGGATTTCGGAAAAGCCGAAGCAATCATTGCTTCGGGAATGATTACGAGCAAAAACGGTTTGTATGAACTTCCGCATATTTCGGCACCGGCAGGAATAAAGGATTTGCACGCCGGCATGAAAAAAGCGAGAATCATGGGATTTGATTTTACTTTCATTCCGGGAATAAAAAAAGAAAGTAAATCGGCGGAAAACGCCGATATGATGCGTGGCGAGGAAACGGAACTTGCGGGGCTTGCGGAAAAACCCGAATCGGATTGCGCATATATATTGCCGGGGTCGCATTCAAAGTGTATTTTGACGGACGAAAGCGGAAGAATATGCGATTTTTCCACGTATCTCACGGGTGAAATGATTTCGGCGCTTATCGGCGGCACGATTTTGAAAGAAAGCGTTTGTTATTCCGATACGGATACGGAGTATTTGGCGTATGGGTTTGATATGTGCGAAAAACTCGGCATAAATGAGGCTCTCTTCAAAACAAGAATTTTAGACTGTGTTGTCGGATGTGAAAAACCGAAAATATTCAGCTGTTTTATGGGCGTGGTAATGCATGACGAAATAAAACGCATAGCGAACATCGGTGCAAAAAAATACGTTGTGGGCGGAAAAAGCGAGCTGCGTATTCCGGAAACGTTTTTGCTGAGAAAGCTTGCGGGGGATAACGTATTTGAACTGACGGACGAAATGTGCAAAAATGCGTCGGCACTGGGTGCGGTTAAAATATTTGAATATAAATAATGCACAGAGGGAGCGGCAAAACGGTTTCGTTTTGAAATTTCCGCCGGGCAATTCAAAAATAAAAAAAAGACACGTAATATCAAAAAAGGTTACTTTACTTGTTTGAATTTAGATGATATAATAGCAATGTATATGACTGATTGATATGAACCGCGGTTGTTTATCAAATTTAAAGGAGGAAAAGTAAATGGCAAAAAGATGTATTATGTTTTTGACGGCGATTTCCGTTTTATTCGGTATTTTTTCGTTCTCGGCAGGGGCAGCGTCAGCCGCCGAAAGCGGTATGCTCAGAATAGAAGCGGAAAACTGTACATCAAATTCGGGAGACTTTAAAAAGGTGTATTACGACAAGGCAAGCGGGGGTGCGCTGATGCGTACGGCATACGGTTCGCAGGCGTCGCAGCTTGATTATGCGATTTCTGCGGCAGCAACGGATTATTATGATATTTGGATACTTGCCAATCCGAAAGCAAGAAATGTTTCGCCGCTGGATTGGAAAACGGACAGCGAAGCCGCAGTAACAAACACAGCGGCAGCGGCGGTTTCGGCGTATAAGGGAGAGTCCTCGGCGCATGCCGATATAAAATGGACAAAACTCGGCAAGAAAAAGATTACCGAGGGAAACCATACAATATCGATGATTGTGGATAAAGGCAGAGATCTCGAGGATCATGCATATTATTTTTCGCTCGATTGCATCGTGATTGTTCCGACAACATGGCGTTGGTATCCGACGGAGGGCAGCATTAAAACGCCCGAAAAACCGCTGTATGACGGAATGTGGCTTGAGGGCGAGGATTATATCCAAAGCGCAGGCTTTAAGATATATAATCACGAAGCCGCAAGCGGCAGTGCGGGAATGACGGTAGAAAAAGCCACGGGCATTGCGGAAAGGTATCTCACATATTCCGTGAATGCGGAAAAGGACGGAGAGTACGATATATATGTATTGGGAGCTCCGGTCGCAAACTATATTTCGCCGCTTAATATTAAATGGGACAGCGAAACGGCAAAAAAAGCAACGGGAAAAAGCCTGAAAAATGTTTATACCGCACCGGGAGGAATACCTGTGGTATGGTATCAGCTCGGAACAAAATCCATGGTTAAGGGAACCGGCTATAAGCTTACTCTTTCGGTTGAAACGGAAAGAAGCGCTGCCGGCGGCGGTTATGTGCAGATTATAGATTCGATAGTTGTTTTGCCTCACGGAAAGAGTCTGTCTGTAAGCTCTGCGGCGGCAGGCAATACGTGCCTTGCAAGCGATGCCGCATCAATAGATAAATCGCAGATTGTTATCGATGAAACAAAACCCGAAAACGTATTGCCGCAGATAGGTTTCAGCGGCAACAGCAAAATCACGTATACAACAGAGGGCGAAGCGGTAACGGCAGAGAAAAACGTACTGTATTTTAAACCCGATTCGGCAAATGAAAGACACGGCAGCGTTACGGCAGATATAAATTATGAGGGTTACGGCACAATATCGGCAAACGAGAATTATGAAAAATCATTTACGTTGCAGCCGTATTCCGCAAAAAAAGCGATTTGGATCGAGGCGGAAAATTACGGTGAAAAAATCGGTGAGTATAAACCGGTGAAAACAAATGCCGATTTAAACAGTGCGGGAAGCTTTATGCAGCTGAATTATGTTCCGTCGGCAGATTCGGAGATTAAAGAGCACAGCCTCAAATATAATTTTGAAGTATCGGATACGGATAAATATGAAGTTTGGGTTCTTTCGACATTGCCGACAAAGAATTATGTGTCATCTTATAAGGTGGGAATTGACGGAAACACAATGAAGCAGGCGGCGGAAAAAGCCGGTACGGTATCGCAGCAGATAACGACTGTGAAGCTGCAGGGTTCGAATGTACCCGTTGCATGGATAAGAGTCGATTGTACGGAAATTGAAAAAGGTACACATACGCTGAAGATATTAACTGATGCAAAACGCATAAGCGATAATAAAGCGTATTTGAATGCGGTTGACGCAATTGCGATTGTTCCGTCAACGATGAAATGGAATCCCGATTCGCTTTCGAAACCGGAGTACAACGGATATTATATGATAGATTCGTGCAGGTATGACGCAAAATACGGGGCAATGAGCGAGTTTCAGTTCGGTGTGCCGACTTACGGATATGACAAACGTTATTCCGCAGGACTTATGAATTTGAATGCGGCTGCGAATGTAAACGGATATTCCGAAATTTTTTACGATTTCAACATTGATAAGGCGGATGAATACGATATTTGGGTTATGTCGTTCAATCCGAATGTAAATTATTTGTGCAAATATTATTACAGTGTGGATAACGGCGAAAAAATCATGAACACTTCCGGTGCGGACAGCTATTTTTATACAACGGGATATGCGCCGTTCGGCCCGTCGAGCAAACTCGGATGGTGCAAAATGGCGACAGAGAATTTGGAATGCGGCAAACATTCACTCGGATTGTATGTAATGTCGCCGAGAAACGGAGGAACATGGGCGCAGAGCATAGGAACGATAATGATTGTGCCCAAATCGTGGAATTATACGCCGGACAGCACAACGGCGGAAACAGAGCCGCTTGGCAGACCGTCGGCACCTTCAAACGGAATTCTTGTTAAAAACCTCGATATAATAGGTGCGGATACCGAAAGAATAAGTGCGTCGGCAAATATTTCGAGTTATACCGGAAACGAAAAGGATATAAGCGTTTTTGCGGCAATTTATGAAAATAATGTCCTGAAAGACCTGAAAAAAGCTTCCGGAACGTTGAAAGCAGCAGGGGAAATCGAGCTTGTAACGGAGGAAATCGAAAAGTCTGCGGACAAAAAATATGAAGTAAAAGCCTTTGTATGGGGAAATGAAAACGAACCGCTTGCGAATTTTGCGGCGAAATAGTATATTAATATTTGATTTTTCGGCAGGCATATGCTTGCCGAAAAATCAATAAAGGAAAGGTAGAATTATGAGGAAACTGTTAATTGTCTTAACTGCTTTGTGTCTGTTCATACCGAATATCGGAGTGTGCGCTGCCGAAAACGAATATTTATGGATAGAATCAAATCAATGTGTATCATCAACGGGGGAATTGAAAAGCTATGCGGATGAAAATGCGTCGGGCGGAAATTACGTTGGAATAAATTCAAAAACCTTGCAGAAAACATCGCTGACATACTCTGTTCCGATAGCCAGGGACGGCGAATATGATATTTGGATTGCAGCGTCGGGCAATAATGTGAATTATGCCTCAAAATTTAAAAAATCGGTGGACGGAAGCGAATGCCGATACAGCAGCTATGACAGTACGGATAAAGTTTCAAGCAGGGCGACGGCACTTTGGCACGACATGGTATGGACAAAAGCGGAGCAAACTTATTTTGAAAAGGGAAATCATTCGTTTTCGATTACGGTAGACGCTTTGCGCCCAAAGGGCGATATTATGATTTTTGCGTTTGACTGCGTTGTTGTCGTGCCGCATGAATGGGGATTTGAACCGTATAAACAGTCAAAACCGCAAAATCCGGAAACTCTCGGAGCGGAATTCGCGGGGGGAAGCGTCAGCGAGGAAAACATTGAGAGGGAAACAACCGTAAACGTAAAGGTATCGAATAAGCTGACGCACAAAATCGACTCGACACCGCGTATATTTGCCGCACTTATGCTTAACGGAAGCACGGTAAGAAAGGTCGTTAAATCTCCCGAGCCGGAGATGAACACCTGGATACCCGGAAAAGAGTATGAAAACGAGTTTTCGTTTGATATTCCGTTTGATGCGCCGGACGGCGAATACAGTATAGTAACGGGGATATATACATTACCCTACGGTGACGGGAAAACTCAAAAGGAGATTAAAACGTTTACACTCGGAACCGGTGTAAAGAAAGAAATATGCAATTTGAAAAATTGTGTATATTCATTGCCGAAAACGCAGAATAAAGGAGAAAAAACCGAGGGTACGATAAGCTTTGAAATCGATAAGAAAGTCGATTTTGACACAACGGGCTATTTAACGATTTGGAAGCGTGACGAGCTTTGGGGAGTAATAGAACTCGGAGATATTAAAACGTCGCTTATCGAGGCAAATAAGAAAACGGAAATTCCGATAAGCTATATTTTTTCCGAAGACGTACCCGTCGGAACATATACGCTTAAATTCGGTATACATAAAATAAAAAGCGATTCTGTCGGAACGGAAACGGATGTGTCCGGCGAAACGCTCGATAAAACACGCATACAAAAGCCGATGTCGAACGGCATCGTGAATGAAAACAAGACGGGAGCAGCGCATTTTTGGTATGTAAACCAAAGCCTTGCAATGATTTGGGACGGAAAGCCGTATGTGCCGGTAGGCGGAATGTTTTGCTCACGTTATCTGGATTTTTATGACGAAAGCAAGCCGGAGGCAAACAAAGAAAATTTCGAACATGATAAAGAAGTTTTAAATCAAATGTTGTCTTACGGCATAAATGATATATATGTAAATTCGGTAATTGCCAAAAAACCCGTATATGCGGTGCAATATCTTACCGATTATCTTGAAGAAAACAATATTGTATACGGACTGCAATACGATTCTATGTTTGTCGGAGTTGACGGAAGCCATACAACTCATTTGAAAAAGGAATCGTATGTTGTGCGTGCAAACGATGAAAAGGGTATTTGCTTTAAAACCGATATAACCGACAGCACGACCGCAAGCGTTAAAGTGACGAATTTTAAAAGTGCGGTTGCAGCCACCGAAATCAGAGATATAGGATGTTCGTATATCGTAATCGACGATAATGACGGCGGCAAACCGATATTGGCGGGAACGGGAAGCGCAGTGTATAACACGGCGGCGAACGAGGCGACTTTTTCGGCGGATATAACGGTTCCCGAAAACGGAGCGTATACGGTTGTGTTCACTCCGAAAATCCTTGAAATCGGCGGACAAAGCACGAATATGTGGGATGACCCGGAATGGAATATAAAGCTGTGTTCGGATTTTGCGGCGCAGTGGAAGCCGGGCGAGAACTTCAGATTTTTTATAGACCCCGTAAGAAATGAAGCATACTATTTCAATCAGGACGCTTCGCTCCGATATGTTGCGGATACATATTCGGATATGTATGTCAAGTGGCTTGAAGATAAATACGGTACCGTGGAGAAGCTGAATAAATCGTGGAAGCTTGCGCCGAATGCGAAAAGCTTTGCGGAGGCTGCGGAAATTATCCCGGCATATACTTATCCGAAAAGCAGTGCGAATGCAAATACTTCGGTATGCTTTAACAGAAAGACGAACGAATTGTATACAGTCGATTCGCGAACCGGAATATTGTGGGACGATTACATTAAATTCAAAGGCGGAGTGTTGGCGGAATTTCATAATGACGTAGCCGACGCAATGAGCAAATATCTGGACGCACCCGTCGTATATAAGAACAGCGGAAAGACGGATGTATGCTTTGTGAATACACGCAAAACCGGCGGATTTGACGGTATCGGCGGAGAATGCTACGGAAATGAGCAGCGTGTTAAGGCGTCGATGCTTTATGCAAATTCAAATGCGGCACAGGCAGCTCAAACAATATGGAGTTTGGTTACGGAAACGAATACGACCGAGGATACGCACCAAAAGTATAATTCCGGCAATTGGGGTTATGAAAGCAGAGAATATATGCTCAGAGCATTTAACGGCTTGGCGGAAGCCGGAGCAAAAGGATTTTTTGATTTTCTGTTTAACTGTAATCAGCAATATATCGAGGACGCATACGGATATATACGCCGGCCGGAAAGATACGGATGGCTGAAAGAGTTTAAAGACGGGATTATCGGCGGCGACAAAATAAACTCGTATGCGGACGAAACCATATATAAGCCGGCATATATTTATCCGGAACTTCCGATATGGTGGTGGGGAACTACCGCACGTGATTGCGTATTGTATGAAGATGAATATACAAAGGGCGGACAGAGCGGAAATAAGCTTGCCGGATTTACGTGTGCGGATACAAACAATCCCGATATAAATGCGGACGCAATATTTGCCAATATGTCAAATGCACCGGCGAGCATTGTCTACGGCCCGGCGTTGGCGCAGGCGATAAAAAACGATACAACGGGCAAATGGTTTGTATTCGGCGGACTGCGTGAGGACTTGGGGACGATAGACGTTATAGATAAGTATTACACCGATGAGGTTGTAAAGATATCCGAATATGACACAATACAGGTGTTAAAACCGACAAAAACGTCGACGGTGGTCGCAAGAACGTCGGACGGGAAACCGTGGGCGATTATAGACGGCAATTTGTTTATAATTGCAAATACAAACTGGCGGTTCAAATCCGACCTGATACATTCGGCGATATTCAGCGGAAACGTCAATACCGATTCGATATGGATAGAGGCGGAAAAATATGACTCCCTTAACGGCTCGTACAAAAAGGCGGTAGACTCAAAATTCAGCGGCGGTTCATATGTCGTTTTGAACAGCAATGAGAACGCCGAGCATACTTTAAGCTACAATTTCACCGTAAAAAACAAAGGTAAATACGATATTTTTGTGCTGTCGTCAAATCCGTCGGCAAGCTGGTTGTCTTCATACGCCCTGAGTACGGATGAAGAAGAAAAAACCGAATTTAGGGGCTTGAAAACAGATATTACGTCGGTGGATTTTACAAGCCGAATACAGGGTACGAATCAAAAAATGGCTTGGTATAAAGCGGCAAGCAAAGAATTTGAAGCGGGAGCGCATACTCTTAAAATTACAACATCAAAAAGCAGAAACGACGGATATAAGCTCAATGCGTTTGACGCCGTGGCAATAGTGCCGTCGCTGATGAAATGGAATCCGAACGGAATTGAAAAACCTGTTGCC
The DNA here is from genome assembly GCA_934792465.1 of uncultured Clostridia bacterium. Classification (GTDB taxonomy): domain Bacteria; phylum Bacillota; class Clostridia; order RUG12999; family RUG12999; genus CAKVOK01. The sequence goes on from CAKVOK010000007.1 coordinate 24,955, forward strand.
GTTGACTGTACGGTGATAAATTCTTCAAGATACGACAACGAAGAACAAGTAAGCTTTACACCTGTTGTTGAAAATGAAAACACGGTAATGAAATCCGACGGAAACGGCGATTTGATTTACAATTTTGAGGTGTCGGATTCGGCAAGCTACGATATATGGATAACCGAAAGCAAGGACAGTGCCGAGATATGCGTTGACGACAACGGCTGCGAATACGATAAAGAATATGGGTGTGATGTGACGGATTTCGGTGCGGTATCGCTGAAACGAAAGAAGCTGAAACCGGTATATCTCGCAAAAGGCGCGCACTGTATAACGGTATCTGCACCGGACACGGAATATGCGCTTGGAAATATAGTGATAGTGCCGACATCGTGGGAATACGAAGCCGGCGAAAACTTCGGGGAAACGCCGAAACCGCGTGAAAATAAAATAAATGTCATGACAAAAGAAATTGTCGGCAGCGACGGGAAATCCGCAGGCAACGTGAAAAAAGGCGATAAGCTTAAAGGACATCTGTGCGTTGCAAACAATACGAAAACCGATGAAAAAATATCGTGTATAATTGCCGAGTACGATGAAGGAAAGCTTGTGGGAATCGAAGGAAAAACCGTTACGGCGGCAAAGAACAATATAACGGATATAGTTACAAAGGAGATTGAAGCGCTCGCCGACGATGCGGATATAAGACTTTATGCATGGAACGGTGCGGCACCTCTCGAAAAACCGGTATTCGTGCCGAAAACGGTAATTATAGAGGGGGAGGACTATGCCGAAAAAAGCGGAGGATTTGCCGCCGCAAATGTTTCCGGGGCGAGCGGAGGCAAGCTTATGCATATTCCGAACAGCAGCGAGGTTTCGTCGCTGAGCTATGAATTTTCCGTGGAACAGGAAGCGGAATATGATATATGGCTGCTGTCGTGTATTATGAATCAGAACTATATATCTCCGCTGAAATGGAAAGTCGATAACGGCGATTATGCAGTAAACAAAAATCAGATAACGGAAAAATTGTATAAATATTGGACGGATATGGGATGGCTCAATCCGGGAAGAGTGAAGCTTGAAGCCGGTAAGCACAGACTGACTCTTTTGATAGACGAGAACAGAAATATAGGCGGAAAATATTTTGCCGTCGATAAATTGAAAATTGTACCGGTAAGCGATTAATGGAGGAAATCTTTATGAAAAAAATTATATGCCTGCTTGTTGCGCTGATTACATCGGCGGCATTAATTCCGACATATGCGGAAGCTGCGGAATATATAAAAATCGAGGCGGAAAATTATGACCCCGACAGCGAAAAGGGCGATTTCAAGGAATATGCGTCGGCGGGTGCGAGCAACGGCACCGTTATGCTGATTAATTCCGGAATTAACGAATCTACGCTTGATTACAGCGTTGATATCCCGAAATCATGCAATTATGATGTATGGATTTTATCATGCCCAACGCTTAATTATCTGTCGCCGCTCGATTGGAAGTTTGACGATGAAGAATATAAGCGGAATAAGACGACGATTGAAAGCGTCATATACCGCTCGATATTCGGCGTGGGAATGGGCTGGACAAAACTCGGAACGGAAAAGCTTGAAGAAGGCGCTCATAAGATGTCGCTGAAAGTAAAGGACAAAAGAAGCTCGACCGGAAACGATATGTTTTATATAGCAGATTTAATCGTACTTTCGCCTTCGGCATGGAAATGGGCTCCGGACGCAAGCGTTGACAGCGAACCGACCGATGCCGGATTTAAAGGAATGTGGATAGAAGCCGAAAAATTTTCAAAAGCGGAAGGATTTGCGGTTTCGCAGGCGGCGGGAGCAAGCGGAGGTTCATACGTAAGCATAATAAATACAAAGGAAGAAGAGGACAGAAAGCTTGAGTATGAAATTGCGGCGCCGAACAATGATGATTATGACATTTATATACTGGGCGCACCGGTTGCGCCGTATATATCTCCGATTAAATACAGCTTTGGCGGCGGAGAAGAAAAAACAGCCAAAAACAGCGAGATAAAGCGTGTATATACAACGCCGACGGCAATACCCGTGAGCTGGTATAAATTAAATGAAGAACCCGTAGCCATGGAAAAGGATACGGAATATACGCTTGCATTTTCCGTTGAAAGCGAGAGAACGGCGGCAGGGGGCGGATATGTAAATGCTATAGACGCAATTGTGGTTACCCCGTCGAAAACAGGGCTCGCACTGTACGGCGGAGAAGAAACGGACAATATGCTGGCAAGGGATATTACGGAAATAGATAAGCAACAGCTTTCGGAAGCAATGGATATATACGAAACGGATAAAGACTTTAAACTTCCGACGGCAAGCTTCAGCGGATACACGGAATCAAAATGGGAATCGAAAGACGGAGCGGTTGAAATATCCGATAAAACGGCAATCATACACCGTAAGGTCGGTGAGGATATTGCGGCAAAACTCGGTCTTACCGTTTGGTGGAAGCAAAACCCGAACATTGTATCGGAAGCGGAAAAAGAGATAGTAATTAAAAAGGCGGAAAAATTTGAGGTGAACAACGGAACGCTTACATATGCCGACGGCAGCGCAATAGGGGAGAAGCTGATAAACGGAGCGACGGTGGCGGCATCTGCGGAAATAACCAACAACCGGGAGATTTCGGATTGTGCGGTGATGATGGTTGTATATTTCGGCAAAGACGGCATCATGGAAAAAATATCGGTTGAAAATATTGAATTGGATGCGGGAACCTCAGCAATTGCAAACGCTGTTCTTAAATTGCCGGACGATACCGAAAACGGATATGCGGAAGCATATGTATGGGACAATTTTAAGGACATGAATTTATTGGGTATTATTTTCAGAACGGGGGACGGAAAGTGAAAAAAATAATTTCAGGATTGCTGGCGGCGGTTTTGATGTTTCAGATATCCGCATTTACGGTTTTTGCGGATGAAGAAACCATGTCGAGCATATGTATCGAAGCGGAGAATTATTTGAAAAAAACAGGCGGATATACCGTGGTCGAGGATTCGAATTTAAGCAAAGGAAAGGGAATTGTGGTCGATTCGAGCAACTATGAGGGAGCGGACGGCAACAACACTCTCGAATACAGCTTTGCGGTGGAAAAGCAGGGGAGATATGATATATGGGTTTTGTCAACGGACGGACTGACAAACTATGTGTCGCAGTTTAAATGGAAGCTGGACGGAGGAGCATATGCCGCAGCCACGAAAGATAAGAAGTTGGTAAGCTTCAGGACTCCCGGAATAACAAAGACTACAATGTACTGGATTAAGCTTTCAACCGCAGAGTTAAAGGAAGGAACTCACAGCTTCGGAATTAAGGTTGACGAAAAGCGTACAATGTCGCCGAATATGTATCTGCATGCAATGGATTGCATTATGCTCGTACCGGAAAAGTGGAAATTCGAACCGAACGAACTCGACAAACCGTTTAATGTGGATGACATCAGTGTTGAATATGTGTCGGGCGAAATAAAGACAAAAAATATTAAAAGAGAGGGAAGCGTCGAGGTAAACATATATAACAAAATAACGAAGAAAGCGTCGGGTTCTCCGAAGACCACGGTAAGACTTTTGTATAACGGAAGCAAGGTTACGGAGGAAACGAAATCGTTTACAATCCCTATGAACAAATGGCGGCCGGGCGCAAGATATGAAGAGGATTTTTCGCTGAATATACCGTTCGACGCCCCGGACGGAGAATACGAGATAGTTACTTTTATCAATAACATTCCGTATGAAAACGGAAACGAATACGAAACGGTGGGTAAGATAAAACTCGGCGACAGAAAAGAAGAAACTGCGGCGGAGATGAATGTGAAAGAGCTTGTTCTGCCGAAAAGCCAGACAAAGGGCACGGAGATTGCGGGGAGCGCCGTGATAAGCCTGAATAAAGTACAGGAAACGGCTGCGGGAGCATACATTGCACTTCATAAAGGGGAAGAGCTGTGGGGTGTAATTGAAACGGAGGATATAGACTTAAGCGGATATGTTCCGAATACGGATATAACGGTTCCGATAAAATATTCTTTTACGGAGGATGTACCGAACGGAGATTATATACTTGAATTCGGAATACATAAATATAAAAACGGCGGCAAAAACGAAGAGGAAATCAGCGTCGGCGGTGAAGACTTAAACCCGGACAGAACTCAAAAACCGATGAGCAACGGAAAATATACCGAAACCGCAACCGGCGGAACTCATTTTTGGTATGTGAATCAGAGCCTTGCGATGTATTGGGACGGAAAACCGTATATTCCGGTGGGCGGTATGTTTTGCCCGGATTATCTTGTGAAATATGACATTAATAAACCGGAAGAAAATAAGAAAAATTTCGAGCATGATAAAGAAATCTTAAAAACATTGCTCGACAACGGCATAAACGATGTTTATATAAACAACGGCGGACTTTTTTCCGTGCCGATATACACGTGGCAGTTTTTCTCGGATTATCTTGAAGAGATAGGAATGCATTACGGATGGGAAATGTCAAACTATTTTGCGGGATATGTGGGGGATTATGAGAAACATACTTCACATATGCAGAAACAGGAATTTCTTATGACCGGAAAAGAGGGCGGCGTAATATTTAAAGCGACAGGTATAACAGGCAACGGAAAAGTAAGTCTGACGGATAAGCTTTCGAGGGTGACGTCGGATAATATTGAAACCGTGTTGGGCTGTGCTTATATTGTTATAGATAATAAAAGCGGAGAAAAGGTGTCGGCAGGATACGGCGAGGGAACCAGAAACGGGGATTCGGTTACAATGTCGGCGAATATAAGCAATTTGTCCGACGGAGATTATTCGGTGGTATTTTTGCCGAAAATACAGACTATCGGAGGTTCAAACGGCAATTTTTGGGATGACCCGTATTGGAATGAGGAACTTGCGCGGCGGCATACGTCGCAGTGGAAACCCGGGGAAAACTTCAGATTTTTTGTTGACCCGGTAAGAAACGAGCCGACATATTTCAACGAAGACGAGGCTTCGAGAACGGTATCGCCGAATTTTGCAAAAATGTACGTTGAATGGCTTGAAGACAAATACGGCACAACGGACGCTCTGAACGAAGCATGGCAAACAGTGCCGAAACTCAAAAGCTTTGAGCAGGCGGCGGAAATAATGCCGATGTATACAAATGCAAAGGGCAGCAAATTTGAGAATATTTTATACGCCATGGATATGCGGACGAATGAATTGTTTGATATAAATATACGCAGCGGCGTAATGTGGGATGATTATCTTTCGTTTAAGTTTACGTTAATGCCGGATTTCCATGATAATGTTTCGAATACGGTAAAGAAAAATATAAACGCTCCGGTCGTTATTAAGCATGTCGGCATTTCGGCTCCGTTTATGGTATCGAAGGAAACCACTTCAAAGGGAATTGACGGAATCGGTGCGGAATCCTACGGAATCAGAACGTCGGTAAGGGGCAAGACGCTTTATGCATACAGCGACGCCATTCAGGCTAAGAAAACAATGTGGTTTCCGCTGACGGAAACAAATACGGAAGAAAATATGCGTCTTAAATATACGCGCGGCGATTGGGGATATGCGGATGAAACGGAAATGCATGACAACTTCGATTGTATAATAGAAGCCGGGGCAAAAGGAATTTTTGACTTTTTGATTTGCCATGACGGCTATATAGGTTTGACATACGGATACCCTGTTCAGCCCGAACGGTATGGGTGGCTGAAAGCTTATAAAGATAAGCTTCTCGGAGAAAACGGAGAAAAAGCGGAAGCATTTGCAAAAGAATGTATTATGCCGAGTCTTTATCTCATGTATCCGGCAAGCCAAAACTGGTGGCTGTCGGCACCTACATTCAGAAATTCCGTGCTGTATGATGACGATTATTCGAAAAGAGGACTTGTGAAGGTAGGAGGCAGGCTGTCTACCGATACTTATGACCCGACTTTGGATACCGAAACAATAATTATCGAGTTGAAAGATGCGCCGGCAACAAAAATATACGGTCCGAAGCTTCTTGAAGTAATGCGAAACGACAAGAAGAACAAAAACTTCGTATTCTGCGGTCTGCGTGAGGATATAGGCGCACTGCCGGAAATAGATAAATATTATACGAATGAGAAAGCGGCGCTTTCGAAAGACGAAACGGTACAGATCTTAAAACCGACGGAAACTTCGAGCGTATTTCTTAAAACAAAGGACGGCAGACCGTACGGACTGCGCGACGGCAATCTTTATATTATCGCAAGCAGCGCATGGTCGTCGATGGATAAGGCAAACGGGAACCAGTATTCGGAATCAAACTACCTTGCGAATCTGAAGCTTCCGTCCAAATTTGACATTAAGGCGAAAGAGTATGTGGCAAAAGAGGAAGAAGAGGACGCAAAAGAGGAACTTAAGGATATCGGCGGCAGCATGGCAGAGATGGAAATAAAGTATCTGTATGAAAACGGGTATGTAACGGGCGGAGCGGACGGAAATTACAATCCGCAGGGCAATGTTACGATAGCGGAGGCTTCGGCTGTGATTATTCGTGCAATGAAGCTTGAACCGATAAGCTTTGACGGAGCGTTTGCGGATGTTTCAAAAGACGATTGGTATGCGGACTATGTGCAGACGGCGTATAACATGGGACTTTATGATGAGGGCTTTGAGAAAAACGGAAAGATAAATCCGAACAGTTACATTACGCGGGAACAGCTTGCGGAAATGACGGCAAAAGCATATTGCGTTGTAAATTCCGCACAGCCGGCAAGCACGGAAACATTTGACGATGTGAAGAATACACAGCTTGAGATGTATATAGGCTTTTGCAAAGAAAAGGAACTCATGAACGGTGACGGCAACAATATGTTCCGCCCGAAAGAGAATGTTTCGCGTGCCGAAACGGCATTGGTAATATACAGATATTTAAAATTAAAATAAAACAGCCTGTCTTTTGCATGGTGCAAAACGGCAAATGCGGTTTTGTGAAAGGAGTTAATGGTCATAATTATGGCGACAAAAATTTACCGCGGGGAGAAAAAGTATAAATTTAATATATTTCCGTATTTATGCCTTGTACCCGTATTTACTTTTTTGATATTGTTTTTGGTAAGACCGTTTGTTTTCGCGTTTATAAAAAGTTTTTACGATTATGATGCGGCGGCAAGAAACAATTTTATAGGTTTCGGAAATTATATTACGCTCTTTAGGGATGATATGGTATTCAGAAAATCGGTAAAAAACTTATGGATATTTCTGGTGTTTTTAATACCATCGTTTGCAATGCCGATATTGGTAGCGGAAATGATATTTCACCTCAAAAGCATAAAAGCGCAGAATGTTTACAGAACGGTTATGATAATACCTATGGTGGTGCCTCTGGTTATAACGGTGCTGATATGGAAGTTTTTGTATTACCCGTCAATAGGTCTGTTTAACCGCCTGCTGTCAAATATGCATTTGAACGAAATAAACTTTCTCGGTGACGAAAAAACGGTAAAATTGTCCATTATAATGATAGGCTTCCCGTGGGTATCGGGACTTAATCTGCTGATGGCATTCGCCGCACTGCAAAACATAGATGTCGAGATGCTGGAAGCCGCAAACCTTGACGGAGCAAGCGGAATCAAACGTATAATATCGATTGAATTGCCGCTCATTCTTCCGCAGCTGAAAACATTGTTTATAATATGTATGTGCGGAGTTATACAGGATTACGAGAAAATACTTATACTCACAAACGGTGGACCGAACAATGCGTCCATGGTTCCGGGATTACATATGTACAGCATGGCGTTTTCTACCGAAAATGCGTCAAAATTCGGATACAGCTGCTGCATTGCGGTAGTGATGTTTGCCGTTATATTTACGCTTTCGATAATTATGCTTAGAATAAAGAAGAAAAAGTGAGGAGGGCAAAACATGAAAAAAAAGACCGGCATAAGTCAAATTGCCATAAATATTGCATTGTGCTTTATTGTTGTGCTGCTGTTTATACCGTTTGCAATAATGATAATAACATCGCTTAAAGATGAAATGCAGATTGCGGTAAACTTTTTCGGATTGCCCAAACCGGCGGTATGGGCAAACTATCCCAAAGCATTTTCCATGATTAAAGGGTATTTTGTCAATTCGTTTATAGTAACGGGATGCACTGTTGCGGGGATTGTCGCCGTAGCGGTACCGGCAGGATATGTATTTGCAAAATTTAAGTTTAAGGGTAAAGAAATTTTATATTATATAATTTTGGCATTTACCCTCATACCGTCGGGAATGCTGCTTGTTCCGCTGTATATAAATATAGTAAGTCTGCATCTGGGGAATACGCATCTCGGCGTAATACTGCCGAACATAGCCGGCGGAAGCGTTATGGCAATATTATTGAGCCGCGGCTTTTTCGAAGAAATAAGCGACACTATTTTTGAATCGGCGAAAATAGACGGAGCAAGAGAAACTCAGGTTATAGTGAAAATGCTGATACCTCTCTCCAAACCGATAGTGGGAACGCTCTGCGTTTATTATTTCTTTACGAACTTCAATCAGTTTATGCTTCCGTATATTGTGCTTACATCGGATAAGTTGAAAACAATACCTATAGGACTTGCAAAGCTGGCAGGGCAGTACGGAATAAACTTCGGATTGCAGATGGCGGGATATTCGATAACGGCAGTGCCGCTTATGATTCTTTTCCTTTGCACATCAAAGCTGTATGTAAAAGGTATTACAAGCGGAGCGGTTAAAGGATAGCCGAAATCGGAAGAAAGGATATTGATATATGAAGCGATTGGAAAAAAGTATATATGCGGCGGTATGTTTTCTGATGTGCCTGTGCATATCGGGATATGCTTACGATGTGTTTACAACGGTTGAATCTGCGGACGGCTCGGTGAAAAGATTTTTGAATATAAGTGCCGACGACATAAATGCCGAAAACGTTAATGTTGAAATAATAAATGCCGGAAAAACCCTTGAGGATATATGTGCGGGAAACGAAAGGGAAGTTCTCGGTCATGTAAAGACATTGGCGGCAGACGAAAACGGCAGAGTTTTTTATAAATTTCGCATGACGGGGGAGAGCGGAGAATATACGGTTCGTATAAAAGAACAGGGAAAAAGCGATATCTTTGAAACTACCGTTAAAACGGTGAACGATGAGGAAACCGAAAAGTTCTTCGAGGAGCTTAAAAATGTAAACGATAAAAGCGGAATGCAGTCGTTGATTACGAAATCGGAGGCTTTTTTAGATATGCTGCACGATGCGGATATAAGGGATATCAATGCGGTATGCGAGGCGCTTGCCGGGGATTTGCCGTATACGGATGCGGAAAGGTTTTCGGAAAAATATAAAGAGGCTGTAATCATTGATGAAATCCGCAGCTTAAACACCGTTTCGGAGCTTAAAGAGGCGCTTGAAATTTATAAAAATATTGTCGGTGCGGCGGAATCACCTGTTTATGACCTGTATTCGGAGAATGAAGAAAAGGTTTTGAAAGATATGCTGAACGGCAAGTATATTGATAAAAAAACGTTCATGGAATGTCTGAACGAAAAATCGGTTATTTGTGCCATGGAATCGGCGCAAAGCCCGGCACAGGCATATGAAATTCTGAAAAATGATTATTTAAAGACAGATTTCAAGACGTATGATAAGCTCAGAAACAAGGCGGCGGCAACTTCGGCGGTTAAAGGGAAGCGTTTCGGCGATATTAAGAGTATGCTGAATGCGTTTTACGATGCCGCAGAGGCTCAGCGCAGAGCCGAAACGGACAGTTCGGCGGGAGGCTCGGCATCTTCGGGAAAAGGCGGCGGAGGCGGAAGCGTCGTAAAATCGGATGCTGCCGTGAATATACCGATGCCGGCACAAACAAAAACCGAAACAATTATTTTTAAAGACCTCGGCGACGCGATATGGGCAAGAGAGAGTATAGCCTATCTGGCAGACAAAAAGATTATAAACGGATACGAAAACGGAAATTTCGAACCGAACAAAAACATTACAAGAGAAGAATTTGCAAAAATGTGCGTTACGGCGTTCGGAATAGGAAGCGGAAACAAGAATGCGGAATTTACGGATGTTGATAAAAACGCATGGTACGGCAGATATGTCGGCATACTCGGGTCTGCCGGAATAGTTAACGGATATGAAGACGGAAGCTTCGGAGTCGGCAGGGATATAACACGTGAAGAAGCGGCGGTAACGATAAACCGAATTTTGAATGCTTCGGAGAAAGATTACGAACAGATTGAAACTGCGGATTTTAAAGATGAAGACGATATAGACGAATACGCAAAGCAATCTGTGAACGAACTGAAAAAACGTGGAATTGTCTGCGGAAACAGCGACAATATGTTTTTGCCGCACAACTGCCTGACAAGAGCGGAATGCGCACAGATGATATACGGTGCTTTGAAGAAGGGGGTGTGAATTGAATGAGAAAAATATGTGTGCTGCTTGTAATGTGTCTGATGTGCGGCTGCTTCGCCCACACGGCAGCGGCAGCTTCCGCCGACGGCAATGATGAATATGCATATGAGGTTTTGAAAAGCCTCGGTTTTGTCGATAAGATAGGATATACGGAAGATACGCTCGGATATGAGGTGACGAATGCCGAGATGGCATATGTACTCGCAAGGTTCATAGGAATACCGGACGGGAAGATAAAAACAACGATGTTTGCGGACGTAAAACCCGATTCTTATGCCGCAGCGGAGATAAACGCTCTTGCAAAACGCGGCTATATACGCGGCACCGGAATGAAGTTTTATCCAGAAGAAAGTGCCGATATAATACAGGCAATAAGGGCAATTACGGCAATCGAAAATCTTGATGCGGGGCTTACATACGAGAGCAGCGATGCGAATTATTTGTCCGTTGCGGCGCAGAATAAGATTTTCGACGGACTGAATCTTTCAAAAAAGGAATTTACAAGAAAAGATTTTTTGCGGATGATTTACAATACGCTTGAGGCGAAGGTTTATAAAAGGACGGCTTACGGCAATACGTATTCTTATGAACGAAAAAACGAATATACGGTTTTGCACGAATTTTTTGACGCTTATAAGGGAAAAGGCATATTGGAATCAAACGACAGGACGTCGCTTGTAACGTATACGGCTGTCGGGAAAAACAAAGTTGAGATAAACGGAGAAACATATCTGTGCGGAAAAGTCAGGGCAGAGGAATGTATAGGAAGAAACGTTGTATTCTATTACAGAGAAAATGCGGACGGCGATAACGAGCTGTTATATTTAAGACCGGACGGCAACGAAGAATGTGCGCTAAGATATGACGAAATTGTAAAGTATGAGAACAACTGCTACGAATATGAAACGGAAAACGGAAAAACAAAGAAAGCAAGGCTTTCGGATAGGTTTGTATTCGTATATAACGGAATTGCGGAGGATAATTATATAAATGCGGATTTAATACCGAATTACGGTAAAATCGTATTGACAGATAACGATTCCGACGGATTTTATGATGTTGTTTTCGTCTATGATTACAAAGAAATTGTCGTTGACAGCGTAAACGGTACAACCGACATGATTTATGATAAATTCGAAAGTGAACCGGTGAAGTTTGATGATGCCGACCAAAATAACACGATAAAAAATACGGACGGAGAAGAGCTGCTCGCTTTTGAACTCAAAGAATGGGATGTTCTGGAGGTGCTCGAAAGCAAAAACGGAAAGTATATTGATATAACGCTTTTGAATGAAGTGATTTACGGGCAGATTACCGGAAAGGAAAATGACGGCAAATATACGTATGTATGCGTGGATGATATAAAATATAAGCTTTCCGATTATGCTTTAAAGACAAGTCAAAAATATATCATGGGTGAATATGCATATTTTTATTTAAATGCAAATGACGAAATAGTTGCCGAAAATCGGAAAAAAGGCGGAGATTACAGATGCGGCGTTTTGGTTGAAGTGAGAGAGATAACGGAGAAAATCGATACGAATTGTGTGCTGAAAGTGTTTGACGAATCGGGGAAAACAGTAAAAATGAAATGTCGGAAAAATATAAAGCTTGACGGCAAAATATACAAAAACCTCGATAAGTTTTATACGGAGATAAATAATATATTTGACGGCAAGTTTCAGCTTATAAGGTATAAAACCGATGATACCGACACTCTGACGAACATCGATACGCTGAAAGTAAATGAGGAAGAAGACAAGTCGATATGCGCAAGAATGGGGAAAAGCATAGATGGAATCTACAGTGCCGGACGCAACTTTGACGGAAAAATCCAACTCGATGAGGATACAAAGGTGTTTGTCGTACCGGAAGACGGCAATACGGACGAGGACTATTTCAAAAAGGATTCGATAATGTATTTCAGTACGGACAAGACGTATAAAAATATTTTCCCGGTATATCTCGGAAACGATTCGCTCAGTGCATATGCGCTGATTGTAAGGAGGGATACGGACAGCACAACATACAACAGCGATAACAGCGTTGTCGTATCGAAAATTGTACCATGTATCAACAGCGACGGCGATTCCGTTGAAAAGCTTTACGGATACGGCGCATTAAAGAATAATTATAAGAAGCAGAGTACCGTTGAACTTTTAACGGCGGAGGACGGAGTGCTTTCAAACCTTGATGTTCATGCCGGAGACATTATAAGATACGAGGTAAACGAAAAGAATGAAATAGTATCCGCGGTTTTGGATATGTGCTGCAAAACAATGAAAGGGGACGCCGTTAAAGATATTACAACCGATTTCAGGGCGCTGTACCGCATTACGGTGGGGAATGTTTACGAAAGAAACGGTCATGTGATTTCGCTTAAAGCCGGGAACGGCGGATTTGAAGATATGGAATATCACGATCTCAACAGATATGCGCTGTTTTGTTTTGATACCAAGACGGAAAAGTTCAAAAAAATTCAAGACAGCGATGTGTGCGGATTGAAGGCAAACGGCACGGGAAGCCTTATTGCCGTTGTATCATCGAGCGGATACCCAAGATACGCCGTTGTTTATATAAAATAAGCTATGGCGGAATTAAAATAAATTTATAAAAAGGAGCGGTAAAAAATGAAAAAAATTATCAGTATTATGCTCTGCGCAGCTATGACGATGTGTATGCTGGGCGGCTGCGGAGAAAAGGAAAAGACGGAAAGCGGCAAGGTGTCCGAAAACAGTATTGTTTCAAAACCGACAACCATAACGTTTTCGTTTTGGGAAGCAGGTGTGGAACAGGAACAGGAAAAGGCGCTTACAAAGATTATCGAGAAGTATAAAGAGGTGCAGCCCGATATTACGGTAGAACTTTTAAGTCAGCCGAATTCCGGATATCAGGAATGGCTTAAATCTATGTTTTTGTCCAAGAGCGCACCGAATATAATCTCGAATCACAGCGGTCTTACGGCAATCAATTATAAAGACGGATATATAGAAAATATAAGTAAAAACTTTAACGAGCCGTCACCCTACGGCGACGGAAAAACATTGTGGAAAGACGATTTCCAGGACGGAAAAATAGCTTCGGCACACAACTATAAATATGACGCCCAATTTGCGGTTCCGTATTTCGGCATGGGTTTGGCATATTATTATAATAAAGATATTTACGAAAAACTCGGACTTAAAGTCCCGAAAACATGGAACGAATTTATGAGCAACTGTGCGGCTTGCGAAAAAGCCGGATATAAGCCTATTTCGCTTATGCTCATGAAAGAAGCCGCTCTCAGCTGGATGGAACAGTATGTCGGAACGGGTCTTTTCGCCAAGAAATACTTGCTTGATACAAGGATAAACGTAAACAAGGACGGTTATATATCGCCTGAGGAATGGGCAAAAGCGATTGACGACGGCTATCTCGATATAACAAAGGGAGAGGACAGAGAGCTTCTTGAACAGTATATTGATATTCTGCATCAATACGCAAAATACTGCCCGGGCGCATCGGGACTTGATGAAGCAGGTGCAAAATCCGAATTTTTGGCGGGAAAATCGGCTCATATTATGAGCGGAAGCTGGGATTTGCAGGCGTTTTTAAATTATAAAGGTCAGAATATAGGTGCGTTCCCGTTCCCGAAATTTACAACGGAAAACGGAAAATATGCGGGAGATAACTACGGCGTTGACATGGTGCAGGTGCTTTCCGTAAGCAAAACAAAGGATGATGATAAGAGAAAGGCGGCAATTGATTTTGTGCAGTTCTTAACATCAAAAGACATAAATCAGATATTTATGAAGGATACATATTCGATACCTACGATAAAGGGAATAAGCGTATCGAAAGATTTTGCCGCATTTACAAAATATTCGGCACCTATGCTCCAGCTTTATTCGTTCAGCTCCGATACAAACGAGTGGTCGCTTAATGAGGTGAGCAATCAGGCGCTTATGGGCAAGAAAATCGACCTTGACAAAATTTCCGGAGAATTGGTAAAATCGCTTAATGAAAGAAGTGCAACGATAAAGAAAAATTCGGATATAGGTCCTCAAAACAATTACGGATTCGACAATATGGTTACAATGGGGAAAATGCCTGAATGATGAAGAAAATAAAGCTTGAAAACTGGTTTTTGAATTACAGAGCACATAAGGGACTTGCGGCAAAAGTCCCTTGCTCGCTGTATTCGGTGTTGCTCGAAAACGGACTTATGAAAGACCCGTTTTTCGGTGACAATGAAGCGGAAGCATATAAAATGTCGGAATATCCGTGCGAATTTTATACGCAATTCGATGCGGGAAAAGAAATAACGGATAAGAAAAAAATATTTTTAAGATTTAACGGACTGGATACTGTATGCAGGGTGTTTTTAAACGGTGTTGAGATAGGATTTGCCGACAATATGCACAGAACATATGAGATTTCGGTGAAAGACGTTTTAAAAGAAAATGAAAACACATTAAGAGTGATATTTGAATCGCCGACAAAGTATGCGGAAAAGATGCATAAAAAGCGTAAGGTATGGTCGGTGGAATCGGTTGATGATGGAGCGTCGCAGATGAGAAAAGCGCTCTTTATGTTTGGCTGGGATTGGGGACCGAAGCTCCCCGACATGGGGATATTCAGAGATGCCGAACTGATAGCGTACGATGATTTATATTTGCGTGATATAAATATAGAGCAAAGGCATTTTGAAAATAAAACCGAGATTAGCGTATCTCTTGAGGGTGACGGCGAATTTAAAGACTCCGAACTCAGCATAATCTGCGGTGATTATAAAAAAGAATGTGTATTCGGCGGAAGAAATATTACCGCGGAAATCGAGAATCCGAAGCTTTGGTGGCCGAACGGATACGGAGAACAGCCGCTTTATGATATTACCGTTAAAACACAAGGCGGTGAAGTTACAAAGAAAATCGGACTGAGAACGCTTACCGTAAGCACGGAAAAGGATAAATACGGAGAAGAATTTTGCTTTGTTGTGAATAAAACAAAGATTTTTTCCATGGGTGCAAATTATGTTCCGTGCGACAGCCTTTTGCCGAGAATAACCCCGGAAAGAATGAAAAGTGTATTGCTTGATTGCAAAAATGCCAATTTTAATACGGTGAGAGTTTGGGGCGGCGGATATTATCAAAACGATGAGTTTTACAATATATGCGATGAACTCGGACTTATAGTATGGCAGGATTTTATGTTTGCGTGCATAAATGTGTATTTGAGAGATTCTTTTGAAAAAAGCATTATTGCGGAAGCAACGGAAAATATAAAACGGCTGCGGCATCATGCGTGCATAGGGCTTTTTTGCGGTAATAATGAAATGGAATTCGGAATACTTAACTGGGGAATAGACGATTCGCTTCAGGTTAAAAACGATTATATAAGATTATATGAACATATTTTGCCGGATTTATGCGAAAAGTATGCGCCTTATATATTTTATTGGCCGTCCTCGCCGTCCTCGGGCGGCGGATTCGACAAGCCGGATGATGAGAATCGCGGCGATACGCATTATTGGGACGTTTGGTTTGGTTCGGTGCCGTACGAGGATTATAAGAAACACTGTTTTCGGTTTTGCTCGGAGTTTGGTTTTGAATCATATCCGAATATGAAAACGTTGGGAGCGGTAACCGCCGAAGAAAATCCGAATCCTTTTTCGAGGGCGTTGGATAATCATCAAAAATGCAATAAAGGCAATGCGTTGATTCTTACGTATTGCTCACAGAGGTATCTGTATCCCATGAGTCTTGAAATGCTTGTTTATGCTTCTCAGCTTGTGCAGGCGGAGGCGATTAAATACGGTGTTGAGCATTTCAGACGAAACCGCGGACGCTGCATGGGCGCGCTGTATTGGCAGCTCAATGATTGCTGGCCGGTTGCTTCGTGGTCATCGGTTGATTATTACGGAAGATGGAAGGCGCTTCACTATTTTGCGAAAAACTTTTATGCTCCGGTGCTTCTTTCCGCCGATACGGAGGATAAAAGTGTAATGTTTAATATATCGAACGAAACGAGAGGCGAGTTTCGCGGCAGGCTTGTATACAGCATAAACGATAACGGGAATAATAAAATTTTTGAAAAGTCCCGTGACGTTGAGGTATTGCCGCTTTGCGCAAAAAATATTGTTCAAATTGATTTTTCCGAATGGATTTCGGGATATGAAACTTGCAGATATCTCGAAATGAATCTGTATGACGAAAACGGAATAAGGGTTTCGGGGCAGACCGTGCTTTTTACAAAACCTAAGTATTTTGATTTTCTGAAACCGAAAATCAGTGTTGATATAAAAAACCGGGGGGATATTGCGGAAATAGAAATTTTGTCGGACGTTTTCTTAAAGAATGCCGAGGTGGATTTTGAAGGCATTGATATAACGCCGAACGATAATTTTACGGATATTACGGGAAAGATAACGCTTTGCTGCAAAACGCCGGTATCGTGCGGGGAATTGCTGAAGCGTATAAGAATAAAATCCGTTTATGATATCGGAAACGGCGGGCACGTTTGTGTTGACAATGGCATTGTAAAATGATATAATAAAAACAGTTATTTTTATTGTTGCTGTTCTAATGAGTATAGACTGCCCGAGCAGTGTTTGATTATTATGCCGAAAAGGATGAATTATATTGAAGAAAAAAATATTTTCACTGTCAATATCGCAGCAGCTTCTTGTGTTTTTTTTGCCGGCTGCGTTAATAACATGTATTTCTCTTTATTTGTTTGTTGCAAATATTTATAAAAATGATGTGATAAAATTTGCGGTTGAAGCGTGCAGCGACAACCTTCAGCTTGTTGATACGGATTTAAATATATATTTTGAACAGTATTGCCATATTTTAGACCCGTATTTGGGCAGCAACGATATCATAAAGGTGCTGTCAAAATATAAGGATGATAATGCCGGCGAAAATAATGCATATCGTATAGAGCTGAACGCAGAGGTTGAAAAAGCATTTTATTCGGTTAAAAATTTATCCTCAATCGTTATTGTCGACAACAGTGAGAATATTTTTTGTATCGGCGATATAAAGATATATTCGCAGATAATGAATTTATATAATTCGCTTAAAGATAAGCTTGACGAAAGTGACGGAGCGATAAACTATTCTTCCATAAAGCTGGGAAACAAATATAAGATAGCAATGTGCAAACGAATTGTCTGTTTTGATTCGAATAATGAAATCCAAAGGCTCGGATACGGCTTTTTGCTTATGAACGAGCAGACCCTGAACGATTACTATTCGAAAATAAACGTTACGGCGAATAATCTGTTTTATATTTATGATGATAACAACAGGATTGTGTCATCGAATGTGAGAAGCGAGATAGGGAAGAAGTTTTTGCAAAACAAAGTGAACGAAGTAAGGGGAAGAATGACAACAATACGCAATAACGATACATATTACATTGTTTCCCGAGCCTTGTCGTCGTACGAGGGATATTCCATAGCGCACCTCATATCCAAACGCACGGTTGAAAAAAATGTGATTTATTTCAATTTGAGCGTTGTGGTTCTTGCACTCTTATTTATAATAGTATCGGTGCTGTTTTCGCGGTTCACATCAAAGTATATAACAAAACCGATACAGGCGGTAAATGCCGCCTTGCAGGAAGTGGAAAACGGAAACTTTTCGGTGCAGTTTGAAAGTCCGCTGAAAAATGAGATCGGCGATTTGGTTTCAAAATTTAATCACATGACAAAAGAACTTGATTTTTTGGTTAATAAAACCATGAGCCTTGAAATTAAATCCAAAGAGGCGCAGCTTTTGGCATACGAGCGCCAGATAAATCCCCATTTTTTGTATAATACGCTTGATTTGATAAGAAGTCTGGTGCTTTTGAACGAGGTGCAGATGGTTGATAAGGCAATAGTAAGTTTAAGCGATTTGCTGCGATTTAATTTGAAATGGGAAAAAGAAGTTACGCTCAAAGAGGAATTTGACAGCTTGCTCAATTATTTTGTAATAATTAAATTGAGATTTCGCGATTCGCTCAGCTATACAATGAATTTAGACCGGTCTATAAGCAAGTGCAGAACCCTGAAATTCTTACTTCAGCCGATTGTGGAAAACGCAATTTTCCACGGAACGGGGAACGTGGATAAGGCGGGGAAAATCGATATTTTGGCGAAGCGCATAAACGATGAGATTATATTTATTATAAGGGATAACGGAATAGGTATGACACCCGAGAAACTCGAGGAGGTCAAAAGGGATATGGATAATCCCGAAAGCAAGAAAAGCTTGGGCTTGCAGAATGTAAATCAGCGGATAAAAACAAAATACGGTGAAAAGTACGGCGTCGGGATTGAAAGCGTATACGGCGAACATACATCTGTTTCAATTCATATACCGGCAATAGAAAATGATGAATCTTCCGAGAATAAGGAGTGACACATATGTATAAATTGCTGATTGTAGAAGATGAATATTTTTCGCGCGAGGTCATAAAGCATTTGATTGATTGGGAAAAGTATTCGGTTGAAATTGTCGATACTGCGGAAAACGGCAAGATAGGACTTCAAAAAATACTTTGCCTCAAACCGGATATTGTTCTGACGGACATACGTATGAAGCTTGTCAGCGGGCTTGAAATGATAGAAGAAGCAAATAAACATAATGTAAAATGCAAGTTTATTATTATGAGCGGATACAAAAAATTTGAATATGCGCAAAAGGCTGTGGACGAGGACGTTATTGCATATCTTTTAAAGCCGGTAAGACAGGAGAATTTGACGGAAGCTATAATCAAGGTTACCAAAATGCTTGAAAAGGACTCGGCAGATTATGATTTGACAGGGTTTCATGAATCCGAAAGAAAATTCGATGATTTTATAAAACAGCAGAGCGGTAACGAAACAGCAAGGACTTTCTTTATATGCAAGGCGGGATTTGAAGAGATTTCCTACATTTCGTCGGAACTGCGGCAAAGAATATTCGCATATATTCAGAAAACGGGAAAAGAGGCGTATGTGAAATTCGGGAAAAACTGCTTTTACATGATAGTTTTGAATGAGAACATAACAAAATCCGGTCTGACCGACATGATGCATCTGCTTGAAAAGGAAAGCGGCAAAACGGTTTATATGGGCGTCGGCGAAAGCGGCGGCACGTCAAATGATGCCGGATATATTAAGAAACAGGCGGATGCGGCATATGCGCAAAGAATTTACGGCAGCGGAAGACTGCTGCTGCACAGCGAGCTGGAGCCTACAAAGGATACCGTTGACTGGCAGCGGTTTTCGGCGGAGATTATGAATGTACTCGGAACGGCGGATGAGAAAGACGTGCAGCCGCTGTGGGATGATTTTTTTAAGTCAATACGGGTGAAATGCAATTCGGCGGCATTGCTGTATGACAGGCTTGAGAAAATATTGGGTCAAATTCATGTTTATACAAATAATTATGACAGAATGAATTGTGTGGCGGGAACATTATCCGCGGATCTTGAGATGCTTGCGGATAAAAATTCCCTGCACGAATTGAAGTTGTTTATGATTGACGTTACGCAAAAAAGTATCGGAGTTATTGCGGAAAATAATTTGTATAACAAAACGCTTGAAATAATCCAATACATCGACAATCATTACAAGGAGTCTTTGAGCCTTGAGCAGCTTTCCAAAAAATTTTTTATCGGGCAGAGCAGCTTGAGCAAACAGCTGAAAAAGGAACTCGGGAAAAATTACGTAGATTACATTACGGAAAAACGTATGAATGAGGCAAAGGCATTGCTTCGGAGTACGGAAATGACAATATATGATATTGCGACGGAAGTGGGATACGGAAACCAGCATTATTTCAGCAAACTGTTTAAGTCCTTGTTCGGAATTTCGCCGAATGATTACAGAAAGTAGCATTTAAGGGGATAGAATATGAGAGTTGTATTTAATGAAGACTGGATACATTTTCTTTGGACAAGATATGAAAACAATAAGGATATAACGGAAGAGGTATTAAAAGAATTTATTTATCAGTATAAAGATACGCAGGTGACGGATTTTGCGATGAATGTGAACGGAAGCGTTTCAACGTTTCCGTCGAAAGTGTTGGACAACTTCTGCAATAAATACAGGCGGAAATCGGAAAACGGCATCACGGTTGATTATACAAATACGTTTGCGAAAAAAGCATATGAAATCTTTGAAGAAAAAAAACTTGATATGTATAAAATATGGATAGATGCATTGCGTGAAATTAATATAAAACCGTGGATTTCGATACGGATGAATGATTGCCACGGGAATGAATTTAAAACGGATTTGAGGAAAAGCGAATTTATAAACGAAAATCCGAGTCTTTGGAGAGTAACGCATAAAACCGCAGACGGATATTTCGACAAGTGTCTTAATTATTTAAAAAAAGAGGTGAGAGACCTCTGTTTGGCTTATGCGGAAGAAACGTTAAACAGATATGATGCGGACGGATTGGAACTTGATTTCACACGGGAGGCAACGTGTTTTCCGGAAGGCTTTGAGGAAGCGGGAAGGGATGTTATGAACAAGCTGATGTGTGAGATAAAGGACCTTGCCGAAAATATCGGGAGAAAAAGAAAACACGGTATCAAAATACGTGTACTGGTGTTTTCAAATCCTATAATGAATTATAATGCGGGCTTGGACGTTGTTACGTGGGCGAGAATGGGATATGCGGACGAGGTTGCGGCGCTGCCGCGGTGGGAAAGCATAGATACCGATATACCTACGGAAATATGGAAGCAGCTGCTTTCGGAAAATACGAAGTTTGCTGCGGGTCATCAGCTGCTGATTTGCCCGTATAATGGCGCAAGGGCGACAATGAGCAGTATTGACATGGCTTTCGCACAGGCGGCGGCAAATTCGGCACGAGGGGCGGATTTTGTCTATTTGTACAATTATATGGATATTATGGAATCCGGACTTGCGTCGGTTTATAATAATTCGTCGGTGCGAAACGAAAAAAATCTTAAAATGATACTTAAAAACATAGGGAATGCGGAAAAAATGAAAAACTTCCCGAGAAGACATACGCTTTCGTATTATGATTACCCGAATTATTGGGAAAGGGTTTCGTGCAGACTCCCGATAGAGCTCGGAGCGGATAAATATTTTGAATATATCCGAATTGCCGTAGGCAAAGTATCGGAAGATGCAAAGGTGTATCTCATACTCGGCATAGACGGAAATGATGCAATGTCGGAAACGGATTTTGAAGTGTATGTAAACAGCAAAAGAGTACATTTGTGCAAAGATGATTTGCTTGATAAAGAAATATGCGAACTGACGGGTTATTCATTTGAAATACCGGAAATTTGCGGCACTTTTGCGGTTGCGGGAATTAAGGCTTTTAAAGATTGTGTGCTTAAATATGCCGAAATTTTGGTTGAACCGCAATCCTGATAAGCGGAAACGCCGGCGCACGGCCGGGTTTTGACAATTTTGTAGTAGCCGTGGCATATTATAACTATGGGTTGTAAACCTAAATCCGGCTTTCAGCCCACAAAAAAACTACATAGATTATATCATCATTTTGGAGCAGGATTTGAGGTTTACACAAAATGTGGGATAGTCCCCGATTTTGCAATTCACAATATGGGGTTTTGATTAGAGGGCGTGTCCGCCGGATACTTTTATTTGCCCGATTGTATCAATTCTTTTTTAAAAAAGCTTGGTGATTTCCCGGTTTTTTTCTTAAATATTTTTGAGAATTCATATATATTATCATATCCGACCATATGAGCAATATCAGTAATTGATATATTTTTTGAAAGCAATTTCTTTGCTTGCTTAATTCTTGTATTTAGAAGATATTCCTGCATTGTGCATCCGGTTTCTTTTTTGAAAATGCGTGTAAGATGATGGGAATTGATATGCATATTGTCAGCAATGTTTTTTATCTTTATATTATACATATAACTCTTTTTAATATAGTTTTTAGCAATGTCAACGTAGTTGTTTTTGATTTGCGAATCAAAAATTTCGCTGAATGCAAGAAATAGCTTTCCGGCTATAAATTCCTCTTTGGTATTGTTCGCATTCTTTGCATCAAGCATTTCCAAAAAATATGAGCCGCTGTATTTTATAACTTCTTTGCCGATACTTTCAAACATTAAAGACAATTCTCCGTCAAATGCGATATATGCATACTCCCACGGTTCGGTCTTGTCAGCCATATAATAAACCTTTGTATTCGGACGAATAATAAAAATGTTGTCTTTTTCGACTTCGTACTTTCCGTTTGGACTTATAAAAGTGCCGCGACCGCTGATTACATAGTGTATAAGATAGCTTGAGTGTACAACAGGACCCACATAATGCTGGCTTTTGCAGCGTTCATATCCGCAAACCAGAGGGTTCAGATCTTTAAATTTCTTATTATGAATCAATATGTCGTATTTCATGGCTTTGAGCTCCTCCTTTTTTTTCTCGGCCGAGTGCTTTTCTCACTCTGTTTTTGCTTTATTTTCAAAGGCTGTATAACAATGCAAAAAAAATTTACGCAACAAAGGGCATATCGACCCGAAATCCCGTACAATGGAATTGCAGGCAAAGACATTAGCATACCCACTTTATATTATACACAATCTTTACTTAATTTGCAAGAGATAATCAAAAAAAGTTACAACAACCGATAAATATGCCGTTATTGATGCGGAAATAGCGGAAAATTCACATACCTGTCCTTGCTGTTCCGAAAAATCCAGGAATACGATTCTTGTACAAAGGCGCTTGCCAACCGGCAAAACGGTATTCCGAATTTCTTTGATATAGCGTACTCAAACGGGTTTTACCGAAGGATATAACAAAAAATCGTATACTTAAAATATCATATTGTTTTGCATTTACAAAAACATAAAAGAAAAAGTCACTTAAAGACAAATTTATGTCAAATTATGATATGGAAAATGCGTTTGTGCGGTGATATAATAATTACACAAGGTATTCGGAAATTAAACGGTTTTTTTTGTTATATTTTACTACAATTTTAATTTTAAAACGGTAAAATGCAACAAAAACGGAGGGTTGACGCAGAGGATACCAAAAAACGTCAATGTAACGGAGAATATAATAACGGCACTGTTACGGACGCTTGCCGTTATTAAGACAGCCGGAAAGGAGGTAACAATTTTCATATGTTAAGTAAGGCACGGTAAGGAGTTATATTTATTGTAACACGCTTAATTCAAAAAATACAAATAGCCGCTGTCGGTGCTTTAATTACTGTTTGTGCCGATGCAGGGCGGCGGAATGGAGATTACTATGAAAAAATGTATTGGTTTGTCAGCACTTATACTTGTATTTGCTTTGATGGCAGGAACTTTTTCGGCCTGTAAAAAAGCTGAAAAAGCAGCAAGCGATGAACTTGTTTTTTGTGTTCAGGGCGAAAGGGGAAGCGACATTGAAAAACGCTTGCAGTTGATAAGCGACGGTGTTAAAGAAAAGACAGGTTATTCGATTAATTTCAGATTTTTATCGGACGAGGCGTATGATCTGGTAATTTCTTCGGATGATAATTGTGATTTGATTTTTGCGGCCGATTATAAAAACTATTGGCAGAATGCGGCAAGCGGTGCGTTTGCGGAAATCACGGATGCCGATATGGAAAAGAATGCCCCGTTTATATGGAAAAACAGCTCAAAGGACGCTTTGAATTCAAGCAAGCTTGACGGAAAGCGATACGGTGTTGTCGGAATGAGCGCAAGATACCCTGACAGATGCTTTGCCGTCAGAGGCGATTTAATGGAGAAGTACGGAATTGAATCTATCGGAAGCATAGAGGATATGGAAAAGTTTCTGACTGCGGTTGCTGAAAATGAAAAAGGTATCATTCCGTATGATACGGATAACGGCGGCTATCAGATGCTTTTGATGTTTGGCTATGATTGGGGTTGGGCACCGGTCGGCTCGCTTGACTGGGGACAGCATGTGTATTTCAGGCTTGATGATCCCGAACACAAAATATTTATTGCGGCTGAACAGCCTGAGATGCTGGAAATGACAAAAACCATGAAGCGCTGGAATGAAAAAGGGTTTTTCTCAAAAAGCGTACTTTCCAATACCAAATCTTCGCTTGACTCCTTCAAGGCAGGCAGAAGTGCAATTGCCGCTATATATACTCCGGAGGAGGCACAGGGCATTTGGAGTGAATTTGAAAATGACGAAAGAAAAGCATGGAATGTGAAATTTATTCCGAGATACCACAGACAACAGATGAATAACTGGGGTGGATTTATTACTGCAATTTCGGCAAAAAGCAAAAAAAAGGATGCCGCACTTGCTGCACTTAACGCAATATATTCAAGCGAAAAGCTCATAAGACTCGTTGAGCTTGGCGAGGAAGGCGTGAACTACAAAATTCTTGACAACGGAAAAATGGAAAAAATTCCGACGACCTCTACAAGCTGGATAAACACAGGAATAAGAAACGGCGCATTTATTCCCGAAACAAATTTGACTTTCCCCGGTGCGGAAGAGCTGGTTGGGGAACTTGAAAAAATGGGTGAATATAACCCGGCGGTTAATTGTCCCATTTCGGATGAAGCCGTAAGGGAGGTTAAGGTTGCCATGACTGAAGTATATAATTCCTATACCAATCCCAGATATTTCGGAATTATAGACGGAACGCCGGAGGCAGCGTTGAAAAAAGAAGTTGATAAACTGAAAAAAGCAGGGATAGAGAGATATATTGAAAATATGCAGACGCAGCTTGATGCTTATATGAAAGAACTTGAGGAATAGGGCGAAAATCGTGGAGGTGAGATGAGTGGCGAAAATGGAATCGTCTTTGGCAAAAAGGCAAAGCAGAGTATCTTCGTGGGTAAAGGAGCTTAGAAAAAATAAAGTTTTATTTTTGATGCTTTTGCCTTCGGTAGTTTTAACAATAGTGTTTTGTTATGTACCGATGGGCGGGCTTGTGCTTGCTTTTAAATCATACAATTACAATTTAGGCGTATTAAAAAGTCCGTGGGTCGGATTTAATAATTTTAAGTTTTTCGTTCAATCGGGAAAGCTTTTGAGCCTTACAAGAAATACTGTTTTATATAATGCCACTTTTATAATAACGGGATTGTTCTTTAAAATGTTTTTTGCAATTATTATTTCGGAAATGATAACAAACCGTTATAAAAAATTCCTGCAAAGTCTTATGATACTTCCGAATTTTCTTTCATGGGTAATTGTAGGCGGAATGGCATACAGCCTTTTGAACTATGAATTCGGCAGCATCAATAATCTGCTTGAAAGCATGGGACTTGCGAGATGGGACGTGTATAACAGCAATACAGCCTGGATGTTTATTTTTCCGATTGTTAATATATGGAAGGGCACCGGCTACGGAATGATATTCTATCTTGCGGCAATAGCGGGAATATCACCGGAATTTTACGAGGCTGCTTATATCGACGGCTGCGGATTAATAAAAAAGATACGTTATATAATACTTCCTATGATATTTCCTACAATGTGCATCCTTCTTTTGCTGGAGCTCGGCGGAATATTAAAGGGAAATATGGATATGTTTTATCAGCTTGTAGGCAATAACAGCAATCTGTATGCAACAACGGATGTGATTGATACATATGTATTCAGATCTCTTACCAAGCTTAAGGATTACAGCGTTACAACCGCTGCGGGTTTGTACCAGCAGGTTGTGGGATGCGCTCTTGTACTTTTTGTAAACTTCATTGTAAAAAGAATTGATCCTGACAGTGCAATATTTTAGAACATAGATTTAATTGGGAGGAAATACAATGAAAAAAACATCGGAAGAAATTGTCTTTAATATATTTTCTTTGACTGTAGCGACCTTGTTTGCACTTTTGTGTGTTTTGCCGATATTGCTTACGGTGGCAGGGTCTTTTACAGCCGAAAAAGAACTTTTGAAAGGCTTGAGTCTTATCCCGCAGCAATTATCTTTGGAGGCTTATAAAATGATATTGCGCAATCCTTCATCAATATTGAGGGCATACGGCGTTACTATCATGCTGACAGTGCTCGGAACTGCGGCAAACCTGGTAATCTCAAGTATGACTGCGTATGTTCTGTACAGAAAGGATTTTAAGGCAAGAGGATTTTTCTCTTTCTTCTTTTTCTTTACAACACTGTTTAGCGGAGGATTGGTGCCAAGATACCTTTTGTTCTGTCAGCTTGGACTTAGAAATACATTTATGGCACTTCTTTTGGACGGAGTTCTCTCCGTATTTAATATGATTACCATAAGATCGTATTTTACCGCCAATATACCGATTTCGTTAGTGGAGGCGGCAAAAATTGACGGAGTGGGTGATTTCCGTATTTACGTAAAAATAGTATTGCCTGCGTCCGGAGCCATTTTGGCGGCGACGGGACTGATTACGGCGATCGGATATTGGAACAATTGGAGTACTGCGGCAATTTACATAGATAATCCGGATCTCTACCCGTTGCAGTATTTTTTATACAGGGTGTTCCAGACCGCACAGATGAAAACCACCCTTTCAGAGGTTGGAATATCTACGGGAAATGTTCCTCAGGAGTCATACAAGCTTGCTATGGCGGTGCTCACTATGGGGCCGGTAATATTGTTCTATCCGTTTGTACAGAAATATTTTGTTTCCGGTATCATGGTGGGAGCGGTTAAAGGATAATGCGCACACGGAAAGTGCGGATAAATCAGCGGCGGTATCCGGCCGATTGACAAACTGAAAAGAGAATGCGGCCGAAGCCTCCCGGAAAACTATCGGGCGGAGGTGATAAAAACCAATCTGCGGCATCTAAACAATTATATCACAGTTCTTGGAGAGGAACTCTAAAAACTACTATATTTATTATACGAGGAGTGTTAAAAAAATGAAAAAAATGTTTAAATCAATGCTTGCGGCTGTGCTTGCGTTCGGAATGTTGCTGCCTGTTAATATTGCAGTTTATGCAAGCGAAAATGAGGTCGTATGCTCGCACGTGGAAATTTCTGTTTCTGACGGCTCTGTTATGGCAAGCTCGTTTGTGAGAGATTATGATTCTTCGTCACAAAACTCCGTACACCTTATATGCGCCGCATATGATCGGAACGGCAAGCTTGTTTCATCTGCGAATGATTATGGTATGAATAAAATCCTGGCAGCTAAGCTTGAAGGCATGGCAGATGCTCCGGAGGGCGGATATATTCGTGCCTATGTTTGGGATTATAAGACCAATAAACCGATATCGAATATCGCTTATTACAAAAACACTTTAGATAATCTCGGAATTACGGTTATGCTTGACGGTGTAAAGTTTAATGATTTTGATATTAACAAAACAGAATATAATTATAAGCTTACTGCTGTAACCGCCGATGGGGAAAGCAAGGTGAATTTCCCTGTTATAACGGCAGCTTCCGATAAAGATAATACATTTACATATTCGGTTCGGAATGATTATGACAAAAAAATCAGTTATCTCAAAATCATGGCCGGCAAGAGGGGAAAAGAAAAAATAAATGCAACACCCATGTCAAACATAGATGTGTTTGGATACGACAATGCAATTGAGAAGGTTTATACATTTAATTGGGAAAATCCCGATTACCAGATTGACAGAACATCAAACCTGTCGGAGCTTGACTTTGAAGCTAAAAAGATAAACAACCAAAACTATTTGTATTATGAAGCCAAGCCTGCACTGAACTATTATGCAGATATAGACTATAATGTGCCGGAGGGTGAAGTAACGGAAGTTAAGTTTAACCTGAACTTTTCAAGGACAACCGGCTTTACGTGGATTGCCATAAAACCTTTAAATGAAAATACGGATCCCGATACATTGGTAGCGGACAAGAACGGAAATCCGCTGAATTTTGCGTCCAGCTGGAAATCAAATCCGGGTCCTTCGGCAGGACTGGATGAACAGGGAAGAATTATTGAACCGAAAGTAAGCAATGCAGGAGCAGTTGTTTTTTCGGGAGGCAAGACAGGTGATGGATTTATTGCAAACAAGGCTATGGGGATAGGCAACAATTCGACCGGAGCAATTGCCGTATATAATTTGTATGATACGTATCCCGGACAGCAGTTAACAACAACTTATATCCCGAAGGATTTTGAAAATTCATTATACATTCCGTCATTTGACGATGCAAATACCGTAAAAGATGTAACTTATACGTTAAAGCTTACAGGCCCCGCAAAGATTGCGGTATGGGAAAACGGTGGTTTTACGCTGACTGATGTAACAAATAATACTGCACGCGATGCACAGGCGCTTGCTTTGGACAAAGCCGTAGTAAACTCATGGCGAGGCAATGATACCCACGGTGCGAGAGCACTCTCTGCTTTTACAATTGCATATCTTTTGGAAACGGGTAAAATTGCTGATGATGAATGGTTTGTCGGAGCTGATGGCGGTAATCATCTTAAGTGGCCGGCATATGCGAGATTAAAAAATTCCCTTATTAGTGTTTTGAAATCAGACCTTGATTCAAGCTATTGGGCAGCGAAGCATCCTAACGCAACCGTTGAGGAATGCAGAGCGGCATGGGCCGATACAAGTCTGACATATGTGGATAATTCAACGGTGATTACGGATTATAAATATTTGCTTGCCGGTAATTCAAGCTATGATTACGGAGATGCTCCTTCAGTAAAAAAGAATTTTGATACATTTGCAGATGATATTACAGCAATTATATCAAACAGAAATCCTCATAACCAGAACGGCTACGGCAGTGTTTTGTCATACAATAATGTTATTGATATAGAAGGTGAGGACTATATTAACTGCCAGTGGTTTAAAGCGACGCTTCCCGTAAACACAAACATACACAGCTTTGTTGCAAACCGTGATTGCGAAGTGCTTGTTATAGGCGGTGATCCGATTTGTCCTACGGGATTTACGATGATTGACACAAATAATATGCCTCTTATCGAAATGTGGGAAGACCCGATACAGGGAATGAAATACCTTGCGGTTAAAGCAGTCAAAAAAGGAGAAACGGTGACGATAGATACGGGAAACAGTGAAAAAACACTATACTCGGGACTTGTTGTTTTTGCAAGACCCGTAAGATGATTTTTAATCGTTTTAAAGATGTTATGCATAATATGGGAAGAAACTGCTTTCTTCCCATATTACTATCCATTCCGCCGCCCTGCATCGGCACAAAATAATAAATATAATGTAAAATCTCCTATGCAGGGCAAGGAATAAGGAGATTAATACTGCACATCGCCGTGTCGGGCGGCAGCGATGACTGTTCGGCGGTGCTGTTTGAATTGATTAACGTGATTTTTTGCGTTATAGCTTTTGAAAGGACGGTAGATAAAATTGAAAAAATGCTTAACGGGGATATTGACGGCGTTTGCGGTTATCGTAAACAGTATTTGTTTCTCTGCATATGCATCGGAATGTTCGAATATATCTTATTCGTATGTTAATAAGTCGGATTATGGATTTAATTCATCTTTTGACGGATTGGCAGATATTGACGGAACACTTCTTGAAGCACAGGTAACGGTTGGTTATGATAAGCCGCTGAAATTCGTGTCGCTTTTATATGAAAACGACAAGCTTGTCGCCGCAAGCGTAAACAGTGATATAACAGACAGCCCTGACGGTAAAAAGATATATAAAACAAGAATAGATCCGGATAAAGCGGAAAATTTTGCCGCCTGCACGGTTAACACATTTTTGTGGGAAAGCTTTGACAGTATGAAAGCAATCTGCAATTCTGTCATTTATCCGTCAGATTCGGCGATGAGCCTTGTAGATATTAAAGTTGAAACAGATGCCTCGGATGAGAAAATCGTTATCAACCCGGATGAAGAAAACAAAGCGGTTTACAACGAGATGACCGGCGAATATGACATTGTTGTCCCGATTCCGCTTAATACTACGGTTCCGCCTGTCGTAACGGCTTCGGCAATGGATAACGGAACAAAGGTTGAATTTGATAACCCGCACAGCGGAGATGCATTTCCCGGAAGTGCGGCAATAACGCTTTCCGGTATTGACGGAAAGGATAAAAAGACCTATCGTTTAAAATACAATATAGGCGATGTATTCGGAGAAAATGATATAATGCCTGCAACAAGCGCAGCTGATATGACAGACGGTGTATCATTTGTAACTTATAACGAATATAAATATATGACGAACAGATATGAAAAAACTTATGACAGTAGCATTTTTGAGCTTGATTCCGAAGGTGATTACATACCGCAGGAGGTTAGCTTTAATATAAATTGGACAGATTGTACAACAATAGCGATTGTTATTCCGGAGGACGAAAATTCTTCCGAGGATGTTATCGGCGGAGTTTCAAAATGGGTAGACGACAGAGGCGTTATAAGCGATTATGACTATAGCAAGAGCAACGGTATGAAGTATATGGAAGGTGCTGTGTCGGCATACGGTCAAAGGTCGGCAAACACACCGGTATCGTCCGGCAGTGAGAAAGTCGCTGTATTTAAGGCAACACAAAACTCGGATGAAGGCTATAGAACGGGAAGCCGCGGATGCACGGATCGCTGGCCGGCATACGATAGCTCAAATCCCGATATTCACGGCTGTGTTACGGTTGATAATTTGGAAGAAGACCTGCTCGGATGGAATTATTTTACGACTTCTGTTTATACGGCAGGAGTGAAGGAAACCAAGCTAACGCTCAACCGCCCCGCAACAATTGTTGTTTTGAGTAATGCCGCTCAGCCTGCCGGTTTTGAGCTCAAAGGAGAATCAAAGGCAGTGGAAACAATACAAAATGGAATTTCTCCTATTACTCAGGCATTTCTGATAAAAAAATTCGGGGCTGATTCAAGTGACTTTTTCAGTAAAAGGGGTAAAAGCAACGTTGTCGGCGTAAGACGCGACTACCTTTTAAGAGAACTTGTGAAATATCAGCGGGACGTGCTGAATGTTACCGGAAATAATGCATACAGGGGATATAATTTCAGATTTACGGATGACTACCTGAATAGATTTGGTTACGACAAAACAGATTCGAATTACAGCCTGTACCGGATAGGAGCAAGGGATAAAAACGGCAGTCTGTCAATTGACGCTCTTACAAAAAAATGGGCGGAAAATGTTATTACACATTATTAAAGGTTGGGAAGGGAGATAAAAAGCTATGAGGAAATATATATTTTCGGTAATTTTTGTTTTTGCTTTATTTACAATGCCTTCTTATGCCTCGGGTTTCTCGGTCGATGTGAATATTGAAGCGGATTACATTAATGCTAAGATTACATTCAGCGGAAAGGCAGAAGGCGGAAAGGGAACACCCGTAAGTCTTAAGCTTATAAAGGGTGACGGGGATTTGGCTCCGATTGAAAACGAAGAGGATATTTTAAACAGCTGTATTATGCTGAAACAGCTGACCGCAGATAAAAACGGTGCGTTTTCCGCTGTGGCAAACATGGAGGGGGTAACGGGCGATTTTTGCCTTTATGTAAACGGGGAAACAAAGCCGGAATACTCTTTTTATTATGCAACCGTAGAGGAGCAGTGTGAGCTTGCGCAGAAGATTTTTGATGCGGCGGAGGATGTCAGCCTGCTTCAGACCGCACTGCCTTTCGGGACATACGGGGAGATAAGTGCGGAAGCGAAAACGCTTGGTATAAATTCAAAGCTTATATATGCAATTTCCGACAGGAATAATCTTTATAAAATTATCCGGACCGAAATGCTGAGCAGAAAAGATGATATAAAGAAATTTTTAAGCAGTGCGGAGGACACCGAAAGAATAAAAGCGGTTCCGTTAATTATTGAGGCTGTAACAAATGCGTCGTATATTCAGATGATGAATGAGGGCGGCGTTGTTATAGACGGGAAAAAACAGGGCATAGAAGAATTTAACGCAAAATATCCGCTTGATAAAAAGTATTTCGAAATTTTTAACGGCAAAACAGACGAAAACGGAAAGCCGTTAAGCACAAACAAGCTTACTGAAGCTGAAAAAAGCGCATTTACGGAGAAGTATTTTAAAAATACGGATTCAAAAACCTTTGATGAAGTAAATAATAGTTTTAAAAGTTTTCTGAGATTTGAAATTTCAAAAAAAATTGAAAGTCTTTTTGAGCTGGAAGAATACATATCATTTTTCGATAAGGAAGACGGCGGCTTGGATCCGGCTTTATACAATGCGTTAGCCGGAAACAAACAGGGCACCTTGCTTGAATACATTGTTAACAACAGCTTCGCTGACGATAAGGATTTTAAGACTAAAGCAGAGGATAAAATGAAAGCTCTTAACAGTTCGGACGGAAAAGGAGGCAGCGGCAGCAGCGGAGGCGGCGGAGGCGGCGGCTCCAAAGACAGGGGCGGACTTTCCGTTGTGGGCGGCACCGAACCGATAGCTTCCGTGGAAGCAGACAAGGGAGAGAACAGCGATACGGAATTTTCGGATTGCGACGGCTTTGAATGGGCATTGGAAAGCATTAGCGGATTGAAGAGAATGGGAATATTAAACGGCACCGGCGAAGGAAAATTTGAGCCGCAAAGAAGTATTAACCGCGAAGAAATGCTTGCGATACTTATAAGAGCCTTAAAAATAAAAGGCGAGGGAAAAGATTCTTTCTCCGATGACAATGCAAACGAATGGTATAGTCCGTATCTGGTTATCGGAAAATCAAGCGGTCTTGCTTTCGGAAAAGATGACGGAAGCTTCGGAATAGGCGAATCCATAACCCGCGAAGACGCTGTGGTTTTGGCATACAGAGCCGCAAAGCTTTCCGGACTGAGCTTTAACTCCGAAAAGACGGAAGCGTTCGGGGACAATGAAATCATTTCGGATTATGCAAAAGAGGCTGTTTGGATGTTTAAGGATGCCAAAATTCTGAGCGGAACCGGAGAAGGTATGTTTGAACCTAAAAAACCGTGCAGCCGTGCAGAAATTGCCAAAATAGTATACACACTTATTAAACGGTTTTAAGGAGGGAAATAAGCTTGAAGAAATTAACGTGTATTTTGTTATGCCTTGTTTTGTTGCAGGGATGTTTTCAAGGTGTGTTTGCAGACAATGCTGACGAAGCAAAGACTGATACTGTGTTTGTAAGCAAGTATACAAACCTTTTGCGGGCACTTGAAATTGTTGATTATGATGAAGACGCACTTGCCGAAAATATTACGCGGGGTGAATTTGCATACCTCGCAGCCAAGGCGGCGTGTTATTCCGAAACAAAAGGGAAAACCGTATTCGCCGATGTTCCCGAAGATCATATTTATGCCGGGTATATAAATACTTTGTACAATATGGGGATAGTTCGGGGAGAATACGGAAACTTTATGCCGGACAGTGAGATAACGGCTCTTGAGGCTGCTTCGATATATGTCAAAATTTTAGGATGGTCATATAATGCAGAGTCGGTGGGTGGATTTCCGTATGGTTACTTAAGCGTTGCAAATGAAATTAAGCTGCTGGAGGGTCAAAGCGGAAATGTGTATAAGCCGTTAACGAAAAGCGAAGCCGTCGAACTTACCGGAGCGGCTCTTCTTGCCAAAATGCTGAAGATTACTTTTGACGGAGACTCATATACCGATACGCTTTTGTACACGGCATTTGAGGTGAAACGCAAGAACGGTGTGGTAAACGGTGTGGATATTTCAAGACTTTCGGGCGAAAACGATATTGCTCCGTTTTATATGGAAGTGGATGAAGAGGTTTTCGATGCATATTATGTGGAAAACCCATATGATTTCTTGGGATATAATGCAGACGTGTATTACAAAGATTCGCCGGCTCTTGATGATAAGCAGATTATCCTTATTGAAAAAGGCAAATATAATACGGAAGTATCGGTCGATGTGCAGGATGTAATTGAAGTTTCAGGCGGAACGATTAAATATTATGACGGAGACAGAGAGAAAAAAAGCTCCTTAGTTTCGATTGTGCCGGTTATATACAATGGGACGGCGAGCAAAAACAAATTTTCTTTTGATATGCTAAAAGATAAAGAAGGTGTAATCCGCCTGGTTGATAACAACGGCGATTCGGTTGCGGACGTTGTGTTTGTTGATGTATATGATAATTATATCGTTTCATATGTTGACCGCAGCAAACAGATTATATATGTAGAGGGCGGAAACAAAGTGCCTTTGGAGCTTGATGTTACCGAAAACAATCCGTATACCGTTATTTATGACGAATTCGGTGCGGAAACATCAATAAATGCACTGGCTGTAGATTCACTTATTTCAATATATAAATCCGATGATACGGCTTATCAGAAATATATCAGGGTGTATGTCAGCGGAACCGCCGTTACCGGACGGGTTGAGAAAATCAGAGAAGATAAGTATGTTACAATTGATGAAACCGAATACACATTAAGTGATTTTATTTCCGATGAGTATAAGGACGTACTTGTTAATATCGGTGAAAATGTAACCGTAAAGCTTGATGTCAGCGGCAGGATAGCTTATGCCCGGAGAGATTTGATAAATTCAAAAATGCAATACGGATATTTGATGAATGCAGCGCCGGACGACGATGACCCGGACAAGGTTGTTTTCAAAATATTTACAATGGGCGGACAGTTTAATACGTTTGAAGCGGGCAAAAAAATTAAAATTGACGGAAAAAATTATGATTCCGGAAAATTTACCGGAAATTCAGGCTTTGCTGCTGTTTTGAACAAAGCTTCAAAGGTGATGAACCCGGCTGTGAACGATGATAATTGCTATTATTCGATAATTAGGTATCAGGTGGATTCCAAGGAAAAAATAACGGCGATAGATACTGTTCTCAACGGAAAGACGGGTGCTCAGGCAGTACGGGGTGATTTTTCCGGCGAATATGATTGCTTAAGAGCGCAGGATTCCGGGGAGGAACGCTACAGAAGCGATACCAATACGCTCGGTCCCAAATATGCAGTTAAGCAAGATGCATTGGCAATTAATTACCCTTCGGTTTCGTCGGAGGATAGATATAATGACAGCAGATATTCCGTTGCTCCTGTGAGCACTTCTCTGGTAAACAATGAATTAAGCAGGGTATGGCTTTTCAGCATTGACGATAGCAAAGTCTTATATGACTTTGTGGGAGTAGAGGGGTCGGCGGCTCAGTATGAAGAGCTGGATCATACTTTCAGAGTGGAGGTTGTTGACAAAGTTTATAAGGCGGTAGACGAGGAAACCGGTGAAGTCATTTATAAGGTTGCCGTTTATTCCAACGGAAAGAGAACGGAATATAAAGCCGATCCGGATTTGTTGTCCCCGAACTGCGGATCTTTGGAAAAACTTAAAAAGGGCGATTTAATAAGATACAAATGTGATTCAAACAAATATTTAAGATATTTTACCATTCTGTACAGTTCTTCGAATGATACGTCTTATTCGCTCACTTCTTTTGAAAACTATGTGTATTGGAGATCCTTCCAGGCTATGAGAGGTTATGTATATTCCAAATATGACGATGCGATGTATGTATATTTTACAAATGAAAAAGTAAACGTACTTTCGGGAGTGAAAGAAGAAGATTGTATGCTCCTGATACCGTCATTAAGAGAAACAAGATATTCGCTGTATGAAAAAACAAATAACGGTAAGGAAGCTTGCCGTTCATCAAGCAGTGCCGAGCTTATCGGATATGATACAGCCGGCGATAAATGTTCAAGGGTTGTGGTGCAGCTGTATTACGGTGAACCATATGCGATACATATAATGAACGGAGAGGGATGATTATATGAAATATAAAAGAATAATTGCGGTTATTTTAATGTTGTCAATGTGCAGAACCGTTGCATTTGCAAAAGCACGGCGAATTAAACCGTCCCGGGGAAATACCGCCGACGCAAATGCAAATGTGCTGATGCTTGAGGACTTTACCGAGGTCGGCGAAGGCGTACTTCCCGCAAATGTATCCGGAAACCGAATAACAACGCAAAAGTATATGGTAGGTAAAAATAAAAATAAAAATTGCCTGATTATAAAGGATGATATTGCGGATTCGACTTACGCCGGCGCATCGGCAATTGTAGAGCTCGGAGAATTTACGGGAATTGTCGGAGTTGAGACCCGCTTTAAACTCTTGCAGTTAGGCGATAAGCCGTGGAATGCTTTCGGTGCGTCATTTTTCGGTCCTGAAGGCGTAGCGGGAAAAGTGTTCAGCGGATATTCGGTAAGAAGTGCAGACGGCGGAATAACCGGACGTAACAACGGCGGAGATAACCCGACTCTCGTAACCCCGATAACTCTTGATAATTGGTATACGGTAAAATATATTCTCGACTTTGGAGCGCAAACCGGAGATATGAAATTGCTGGATGAGGGAACGGGAAAGGTGTATGACGCCATGGGTCTGACCTTTGACAGAGAAACAAAGTCGTTAAACAGCATGGCTCTTTCCGCTTCCGTGTATGGCGGTATATGGGTCTACGATTATATAAAGATAACGACTGAAAAAAGCGGGCTGGAAAGCGGTACCGTACAAAAGGGCTGCACGCCTATCCTTATGGAAACGCCAAAGGCAGAGGCTTCTTCCGAAAGAATTAATATTAATTACGACGGTTCTTTTAAATATACAACCGAAAAACCATACCTGAAGGATGGGGAGGTTATGGTAACTGCCAAGAGCATTGCGGATATATTGGGGCTTAAACTGAGAATGGAAAGCGGCGTATGTACTTTCAGCAAAAATGATGAAAATCTGGTTTTCAAAACGGAAAATTCAGACCCGTCGCTTAGAATTGAAATAAGAAACAATAAGTATTTTGTGCCCGCAAATGCATTTGAAAAGCTGGCGGATTGCAGCATAACATTTAAACAAGAGGAAAACACACTTTATATTTCAAACAATAACACTGCTACGGAGGTGGTTGAATAATGAAAAAAGGATTAACGGCGCTTATAATATCTTTTATGATTGTTATTAATATTGTACCGGCATATGCGGCAGATACATCCTTAACATGGGAATCTTCTGCGGTTGAGATCAGAGAGGACGGGACTCATCTTGCTTTTCGTCCCGCAAACAACTATATATCCGAACAAAATCCGCCAACGTTTCAATGGACTTACGTAAGCGGAAATACAGGGTATGATATTATAGTTTGCAGTGACCCCGAGCTTACGGATATTAAATATCATAAAGAAGGAATAAAGTATAACTATTATAATTTTGACTGTACTTTTGAAACGGGAAGTGATTATTACTGGGCAGTCAGATATAATCTGGGCGGAAAGAAAAGCGAGTGGTCCGAGCCCATAAAATTCAGAATCAATCCCAATGCTTACGAATATCCCGTCGAGCCTGTTGAGGAAATGATTAAAAAGGTTCCGAGGGAACATCCGAGGGTTCTTATTACGAAAGAAAACAAGGAAAAACTGATAAAGCATAAAGATACTGACGAGGATGCCGCAAAAGTATATAAAAACTTAATTACCAAGGTTGAAAAATATGTATCGGACGGTGTGCTTTATGATGACCCTGTTCGGCCTGCAAGTTTCGCGAGCACGTATGAAAGAAGCGTCTACGACCAAAATTTGGTAAAAGAAGCGGCTGCAATGTATGATATTGCGACAACCTGCGGATTTGCGTATCAGCTCTCGGGCGATAAAAAATACGGGGAATTCGGCAAGAAAGCTTTGATTAAGCTCTCTGAATGGGATGTTGAAGGTTCGACATCTTATGCAAATCAAACGCAGGTGAACCGTGCTATTGCATATAATGCAGCTATGGCATATGACTGGTTGTATGAAATTATGTCCGAAAAGGAAATAAAAAAGGTTCTGGATATGATTACTGCGAGAACCTCCTATATAGAGCACATTCACGGGGATCTTATGAAGATTCCGTATAATTCAATGGGATGGACGATTTACGGATTTACGGGGATAATTTATTATGCTGCGGCATTTGACGTGCCCGGATATGAAGAGAGATTAAAGGATAATATAGTTGGCTTCACTGCACTTCTCAGCCCGTGGTCATATCAGGACGGAGGAAGTGCGCAGGGCATAGGCTACTGGCTTTCAACCCCTTCTCCGCAGCACGAATTTATGATGGTGCTGGCTATGTCAAATGTGCATAATATGTTTCTCTCCGCATGGGAAAGAAATATGCCGAACTTTCAGCTTTATGCATATCCCCACGGTTCATGGGGAAGCTTTGGCGACGGCGGCATGGTATATAAGGCAAACAACTATTTCATTGCGCCGCTTGCAATAAATTCTTATTTCACTAAGAATCCGATGGCAAAATGGCTGCAAAATCAGTTCGGACCCGTCTACCTGGGCACAGGACAGGATATAAACGAAATTGATTTGTTTATAGCATCGCTTTCAAGCGAGGTTAAACCGAAAGAACCTACGGATTATCCGCTGGCGCGGGAAATAAAGGACCAGGGACTTGTCGTAATGACAGACAGTCTTGTAAACCCTGACAGAATACAGCTTTCGTTCCATTCAAGCCAGTACGGTTCATATAACCACTCAAATGCAGACCAGAATGCTTTTTACATTCAGGCATACGGAGAAAAGCTTGCGGTAAAAGGCGGTTACTATGATACCTTTTTATCTGCGCAGCACGCAGGATTTGCAAGGACTTCTCCTGCGCATAATACCGTAACGGTTGCGACCAGCAAAGGGCAGAAAGACGGAAGCATACTTGCCAAGGGTAAAATAATAAACTTTATTAATCAGGCGGATTTTGACCTGGCAACGGGAGATGCTACACCTGCGTATGCGGGAAACCTTGATAAGTTTGAAAGGCATATTGTTTATATCAGACCGGATACGTTTGTGGTGATTGATGATCTTGACGCAAAAGGCGATGAAAAATCATCCTTTGAATGGTGGCTTAATGCCGAAAGCGATATAAGCCTGTATGAGGATTCAAACGGTGCGAGATTGAAGGAAGGCGCGGCTGTTTTGGACGCTTCCGTAAAATATCCCAAGAATGTCAACAAATATTATAATAATATTCATGCTGCATCCGATATGAGAAAATATACTCCCGAAGGTGCATTTGCTCAAAAAAATGTTCAGAGGCGAGTGTGGTTTGAAACAGAAAAAGTCGATAAAACGAAAATGATAGTGACAATGGATATACACAGAGATACAGAAGCCGCACAAAATGTTGACACCGTGTATTATGACAAATATATGAAAATGACATTTGAAGACGGAACCGTTATGCTTGTTAATTTAAGCTCGGATGACGAAGAAATCGTTACGGACAATATTTCGTTTGTCGGAGATGCCGTTGTATATAACGATGAAAGCGTAATGCTTGTTTCGGGCACGAAGCTTAGTATGTATGGCAGCGAGATTATAAAAGCAAAGAATAAATTATCTGTTGCACTGGGTAAAAACGAGCTGTGTCTTTCAACAGAAGAAGAGGAAAATGTTGTTTTTATAAGCGAAGAAAATGATTACGTAAAAGGCCTTGATGATATTAAAACTTATGACGGTTACGAAATCGGCAAGGCATGGGGTATTGAGTGTAAAGAAAGTCCGGAACCGGAAGATGAATACCTGAATTTTGACAAAAGCAAATGCTTTGCGGTATCCAACGGAAGATATACTTTGTTTTTGAACGGAAAACACAAAGAAACCGAAGAACTCAGCGGAAATGTTAAGATAAGCGTAAACGGAGATGTTAAAGATTATCCGATGACGGGACGAAAAGTGCGCAACGGCGTTGAAACATATAATCTTAATGCTGAAATTCCGCTTGGAAATTACAGGGTGGTAAGCAAAAATCCGGAGATGGTCTTCGGCGGTTATGCGGCCGATGAAAACCGGCATCTGATGAAAACGGTTAATATAACCAGCTCTGTCAAAGACAACTTCGTTGAGCTGGAAGGCGAATATATGACAGAGGTAATACCCGAAACCCTTGAAAATGATGAAGCAATCAAAGGAGCTGCAAGTGCCTTTACGGAAGCAGAGTATCCGGTAGAACTTGCAGAAGGCGTTGATGTTTACACAAGCAGAAGCTTCCTCTCAAACGGTACAGGTGTTTCACTGTTTAATGGAATCGGAACAAAGCATGTATATAATATGACTGTAACAGAGGCAGGAGATTACGATATTTGTGTAAAATATGTTG
Organism: uncultured Clostridia bacterium; assembly: GCA_934792465.1. Lineage (GTDB taxonomy): Bacteria > Bacillota > Clostridia > RUG12999 > RUG12999 > CAKVOK01. The sequence goes on from CAKVOK010000007.1 coordinate 65,324, forward strand.
CTTTCGAAGAGGGCGACACAATCCGCTCCTTTACAATTAACGGAGAAAAGTATGTTGCGGTTCTTGACAAAACAGCGGGATATGGTTCGGAAGCGTCGCAATGGAGAGTTGCACGGTTTGGGGTAAAGGTTCATCTCGAACCGGGAACATATCCTCTTGAAGTTGAGCCTATGGGAGGCAAATGGAACATAGACTGGTTCTCGCTTAACAAATAATTGCGTACTATAAGGAGGTGTATTTGATGTACTGTAAAAAAAGCATATGTATGCTTTTGATACTTGCATTCTTTTTGAGTTCATCTTCCGGAGTATCGGGGGCATCGGACTATACATGGGGTTCTGATGCGGTTGAAAGAAGAGAATGGGGGGAGCATACTCCGTTTAGACCTTGCGATATGTATGTATCGGAGCAAAATCCCCCCTCGTTTTGGTGGACGAATGTGAAGGGCGCCTCAGGCTATGATATTATGGTATGCACTGATGCAAAACGTACCGATGTAAAGTATTATAAAGAAAATATAAAATTTAATTATTACAATTTTGACTGTACCTTTGAGGAGGGTGTGAATTACTTCTGGGCTGTAAGATATACCATAAACGGTGTGAAAAGCAGCTGGTCGGAGGCACGGCGGCGGTTTAGGATAAAGAAGGGTGCATATCCGTATCCTGTCGAATCCGCAGACAGCGCGGCAAGCAAAATACCCAAAACACATCCGAGAGTGCTGGTCACATCCGAAAACAAAGAAGCTTTAAAAAATTTAAAGGACGATAACCCCGAAGCGCAGAAAATATATAAAAAGCTTTTAATAAAGGTAAGGGGCTATATAAGCGCCAATATCCTATATGATGAGCCGGTGCGTCCCGAGAGCTTCCCGTCTGCGGCAGAACAAGTGAGGTGGGAGCAAAATCTGCGTACAGAGGCAGAAAAGATGTATAATATCGCAACGGATTGCGGATTTTTATATCAGCTGACAGACAACGGACAATTCGGTGAATTCGGTAAGGCAGCACTTATAAAACTTGCGGAATGGGATCCGGAGGGGGCGACCTCATACGAATCCCAATCCCAGGTAAACCGTGCAATTGCCTATAATGCAGCTATGGCATATGATTGGTTATATGATTTGCTGAAGCCCGATGAAAGAAAAAAAATCTTGGATATGATAAGAGCCCGAACGGAAAAGATGATACATATCCGGGAGGATATGCAAACTGTTCCCTTTAATTCGATGGGCTGGACAATGTATGGATTTATCGGCATTATTTATTATGCAACTTTTGGGGATATTCCGGAAGCAGAAGAGAGATTTAAGGATTATTATACAGGCTTTACATCACTCTTTATGCCCTGGTCATATCAGGACGGAGGAAGTGCGCAGGGAACAGGCTATTGGGCATCAACCCAATCGCCGCAACACGAATTTATGCAGATATTGGCTCTCTCCGGCACTGCCAATCTGTACAATTCCGCATGGGAGAGAAATTCGGTTTTGTATCAGCTTTATGCATATCCGAACGGTTCGTGGGGCAGCTTCGGCGACGGCGGCATGGAACATAAGGCAGGCTCATATTTTATTGCACCGCTTGCTTCCAATGCATTATTCACAAAAAATCCTGTTGCAAAATGGCTTCAGAAAGAGTTTGGCGAAATCAGCAACGGAACAGGGGAAGATGTCGGATATAACGATTTATATGTTTCGGCCATGTCGGAGGATATAAAGCCGGTTAAACCCGACAGCTATCCGCTTTCACATCTGTTTAAGGATATTGGCATTGCGGTAATGACCGACAGTCTTACAAATCCGGACAGGGTACAACTGACGTTCCGTTCAAGTGAGTACGGGTCTTACAATCATGCCCATCCGGATCAAAATGCTTTTTACATTCAGGCTTTTGGCGAAAAGCTTGCTGTTCAGGGAGGGCATTACGATTATTTCGGCTCATCTCATCACAAAAACTATGCAAGAAAGACGTATGCGCATAATACAATCACCGTCGATGGCGGAAAAGGTCAGCCTTACGAAACAATGTCTGCAAGCGGAAAAATAAAACAGTTTGTTAACCATATTGAGTTTGACAGCGTAACGGGCGACGCTTCCGAGGCATATAAAGGAAACCGGCTGACAGACAGTTATAATCGGGAATTTAGCGGAAAGCTGAAAAAATATGTCAGGAATATTATATATGTAAGACCCGGAATGTTTATAACGGTTGATGACTTGGAGGCAGATGGCCGGTCTGAATTTGAATGGTGGCTCAACGGTAAGAATTTATCTCTTCGCAGTGATAACGGAAAAATAAACAACACGGCTGTTATATCTAACGGCGATGCAAATCTTGCCGCAAAAATTCTGTTTCCTCAAAATACATCAACAGAATTTTATAATGGCTATTACACTCCGAACGGAGAGCATTTTCCGACAGCAACCGATTACGGCGGCGAGGAAAAAAGGATGGCTTTTGTTACTCCGAAATGCAACAAAACCAAAATGGTTGCGGCAATGGATGTTTATAAGAGCGGCGAGGGTGAAAAAAACATAACAACGGAATATGCACCCGATAATAGCTATATGAAGCTCGTTATAGATGAAAAGGCGACGGTTATTATAAATTTGGGAGATGAAAACTCGTTGGTCAGCGCAGACGGATTTTCTTTCAGGGGCGTTGCTTTATCATACAATGATAATTCGGTTATGCTTACAAACGGAACATATCTTGAGGAAGGCAGCAAGCTGCTGTATTCGTCTACTCAACCGTCTACATATGCAATAGGATACGGCCGTATTTCAATTTCCGCAGAGAATGACTGCCGAATTTATCAGGATGCGGATAACGGCAGAGTGCACATATCGTGCCTTGAGGATATAACCGATGAGGACGGCAATAAAATAAATGAGGGTATCGGAATTGAGGATGCCAAGCTTGAAGATAAGGCTTTAAAGATGAGAGCCGATCGGGGAAATTATGAGCTGTTTAACGGAGAAATTGCTATGTCGCCGCTTGAATACACTCCCAAAAATGTGAGTGCGGAGTTTGATTATGATACAGGCATGACAGATGTTCAATGGGATCAAAGGCGGGATTGCATATATAACCTCTATATAGACGGAACGAAGCATGAGAATGTCAACAGTCCGTTTGCCTTTTCATCAGACGAGGAAAAGACGGTGAAAATTCAAGTCGAAGCCGAAATAGGCAGTATAACAAAAAAGAGTGAGATTTTGAATTATTATCCGCAGCGCACAGATATATGTTCGCATATTGCATTTGAAAAGGACGGCAATAAAATAGGGGCAAAAGTATTTGCAAATATCCATAAAAACACACTTCTTAATCTTGTTTTGGCAAAATATGACGAGAGCGGCGCATTAAAAAGTATTTCATCTTCTTTTGCTAAAAGCGGAATTGTAAGGACGGAATTTTTAGATGTCGGTCCGGAGGAAAGCGTGAAAAGCTTTTTGTGGAATAAGGAAACTCTGGCTCCTGTCGGTTTTGCGGCAAATTACGGAAGCGGCAATACCGATTTGGAGGGAATATATCTTAACGGAAAACTTTTGGACGGATTTGACAATTCAAAGGGAGCATATACGATCAGCTTGAAAAATTATAAGGTGTTTCCTGTTATAACCGCAAAAGCAGCCGACGGTGCTTCCAAGGTAAATGTATTTCCAAACAACGGGAAAAACCATGCAAAAATTGTTGTAGCGGCACAGGATGGCACAAAACGCGAGGTGAAACTCAATTTTTCATCGGCAGACGGTGTCAGACCCTATATCAGTAACTATCAGTTCCTGATGCCAAAAACCTTTTCGGACATTGACGCCGATCTTTTAACAAATTGTACGGATACTGCAAGCGGAAGATACGAAGCGGGCAGCAGTGCTGTATTTAACGGCTTTACGTCCGGAGGAAAAGCTTTTTCCGACAGAGATTATGCTATAAATAAAATAAACGAATTATTTGAACCGGAAGGATGTATTTATCTGGCACCGAGCTATACCATGATTGGCGGAAGCGCCGCACAGGTTGCATGGCAAAAGGCATATTATTTTGGATGTAAATCGGTAGGAAATTACAAATACCCCGAATTTGAAAAACGTATGTTTGATTTTCAAAGCTTTGACCTAAATACATCGGCGGACATTTATGTGGCAACCTATGGGAATACTCCGATGTTTATTGACGGTACATGGGAAAAGCTTGACTATGACAAGAAAGTATTCAGAGTAACGGGTACAGAAGAAATATATACCGATATTTATGTGAAACATGTAAATGTCGGCAGTGAACCCGTTAATTTTGTTATGAAAACTCCGGGAACCGGTTCGGTGGGCGGAATGTATATTACATTTATTAAACCTGTGAATTAAGTGAAAAATTGAAGAAGGGACTGTAGTTGTATGGGCAGCAAGAAGTATTGGAAATCAAATCTTTCCGATATAGACGAAACTATTTCCAAAATAGAAAGGGGCAGGGTAATTAAAACAATCAAATCGGCAGGAAACAGAGATATATATCTTGTGCGGTACGGGAATAAAAACAATATTAAGAGAACCGCAAACCTGAGTTCTGCTTGCGGATGCCACAATCTTATGTGTTATGCGGATAAAACCGCAAAAGATTATGTTCCCACGCTTATGCTTGTGGGAGCAACTCACGGTGCGGAATTTGAAGGTACGGTTGCTATTCTTAATCTGATTAATATATTGGAAACGGGCAAGGATTTTGGCGGGAATGAGTTTCCGGAGATAAATAAGATGTCTGAAAAAGTAAATTTTCTGCTTATTCCTTGTTTGAATCCCGATGGGCGCGCAAGAGTACCCTATGATTCGGTTTCGGGAATTACATTTGACAAATTCAGATATTATGCACAGGGCACATGGAAAGACGGAAGTCTTTGCGGTTGGCCCGATTGCAAAAAAATACATCCGATTCTTGAAGCCTCAGGTCATCTTGGTGCTTATTTTAATGATGACGGTATAAATATAATGCATGACGATTTCTTTTCTCCCATGGCGGCAGAAACAAAATTCGTTCTTGATATTGCAGATGAGTATGTGCCCGACCTAACGGTTCTTCTTCATGGCGGAACCAATAGCCCGAATATGATTTGTCAGCCGAGCTCTGTTCCGTATTGCTTTAAAGATTCGGTGCACTCGATTCTTGTGGAATTTGCAGAAAGCTGTAAGAACAGAGGTTTATCCGAGGTGCCTGTTTTTGATTTTAATTATAAAGATTATTATTTTGATCAGACAACCGCAATAACGCTGAAATGCGGCGAGCCGTGCTTTGTGTACGAATCCAATCAGGGGCTTGACGCTGAGGGTCTTTGCCTTACCGAGGAAGAAATATATGAAACGCACATGGCTCTTTTTGAAAGCTGCATAAAATATACTATTTCCTCAAAATACAAAGAAAAAGCGGTTTAGACGGGAGAGTTTATGATTGAAGAAGGAACAAATAGTCCAAGCGTGGCTGTTATTTTTGGGTGCAGTGTGCACAGCATTTTCGGTGTCGGTATTTTTCACGCCGAATAAAATTGTCGGAGGAGGAGTATCGGGAATATCAACCGTTTTATACTATGCTGTTAAATGTCCGGTCGGATTAAGTTATGCTTTAATAAATATTATTTTATTAATAATAGGATTAAGGTTTTTGGGAAAAGGATTTGTTATAAAGAGTATCATAAGTGCAGCATTGGTGTCGTTATTTATGGAAATTTTTATGTATTTTCCCGTATTAACATACGATAGGATGATGGCGATGCTGTTTGGCGGAATAATATGCGGAGCGGGTGCGGGACTGACGTTTGTTGCAAAGGGTTCTACCGGCGGCACGGATATATTGGGAAGGGTTATTCAATCTGTTTTTCCCAATATGCCGATAGGCAAGCTTGTGCTTATTCTTGATGCTGCGATAATTTTGTCATCCGCAGCAGTATTTAAGGATAGTAATCTTGTTTTGTCAGGTATAATGGCAGTCGCCGTTCAGGCAGCGGCGACAGACGCTTTGATAGCAAAGCTTAATGCCGCAAATATAGTATATGTAATCACCGATGACAGTGAAAATGTAAGGAACTATATGCGCGGTAAAATCGACAGGGGCGTGACCGAGCTCAAAGCATACGGATATGCCGGAACAGAAAAAAACAAACAATTCATGATTTGCGTAATGAATTCAAAGGAGGCTGCCGACTTCAAGGAAGAGCTGCACAAAATAGACAAAGAATCGTTTGTTGTATTCTCGGAAGCAAAGTCGATTATCGGCAAAGGGTTCAGTTATTACAAATAACCGTTGTAAAATGTGAGTTTTTGTATTTGCAAACGGGCTTGCTGTCTGACGCAAAACGATGAATTAACAGCTAAAGTGCGATAAAGAAAAGGAGACGGTTATGCAGTTGAATAATATAGGATTTATCATAAAAAAATATGACGAATCGGGAAAGGGATTTATCAGGTCTGGCAGTGCCGATTTTCAATATGAAAATATCGGAGAAGGGAAATATCGGTTTGAGGATTTTACAGCTGAAGTTATAAGAAAGCAATACGGTGAGGTTGTAAATCAGTACGTAACCGTGAAAAACACTTCCGGCAAGGTTATTAAATTAAAACAGGTAAGCTCCGGATATATAAAAGATATAGGCAAAGGAGGAATTATGCCGTGGTATGACGAAAGACGCTTTAAAATACATTATTGTTTTTCTGCGTGGCAGGGAGAATGTCAGTGGAGAAGCGGGAGTCTTTCTCAACTCGGACTTTACAGGGCATCAAACCATTCAAATGAAAATGTTATATCGTTTCGCTCAGTCGGGAATCAAACCACGTCGATTTATTATCCGATTGTATTTATACAAGATTTAGAGCTTGGGAAAACATGGTTTTTTGAGATTGAGGCAGGCGGTAATTGGTATATGGAAATAGGTGCCGATTTGCTGAGCAATTCATTGTATGTTGAAATGAATTCGGCATTTAACAACAGTGACAATTGGTGTGTCTGCCTTGAAGCGAATGAAAGGTATGTGTCATCACCGTGTATCTGCGGAGTTGTTGACGGCGAAACGGAATCGGCAATAAAGTGTATGCTTGATTATAAGAGGAAAACTTCTTTAACACATTTTGACTCAATACCGGTGTGCTTTAATGACTACATGAACTGTCTTTGGGCAAAGCCGAGTGATAAAAAGCTGATTTCGCTTATAGATAAGGCGGCACTTGTCGGCTGCGAAGTATTTTGCATTGATGACGGCTGGTTTAAATCGGAAGGTCATATCGGCGGCAATCTCGGAGATTACATTGCAAATGATGAAAGATTCGGTGAAAAAGGCTTTAAAGGCATAATAGATTACATAATAAGCAAAGGATTAAAACCCGGAGTTTGGCTTGAGCTTGAAAGCATAACAAAAGAAACCGATGCATACGGTAAATTCAACGATTGCCTGTTAAAGATTAACGGAGAGTATGCCGGCAGTAACGGCAGATATTTGATTGATTTCAGAAAAGAAAAAGTAAGGCAGCATTTTTTTGATGTAATAGACAGACTTTATTCTTTGGGAATACGTTTCATTAAAAACGATTATAATCAAACGTCCGAAATCGGCTACGACGGGAGGATGAGTGCCGGCGAAGAAATGCGTCGGTGTGCACTTGCATTTTACGGCTTTATTGACGAGGTAAGAGAAAAATATAAGGATCTGATAACAGAAAATTGCGGAAGCGGCGCAATGAGAAGCGACGGGGGAATTATGCATCATTTTCATATGCTCAGCACAAGCGATCAGGAATATTATTACAACAATCCGTCTGTTGTTACGGGTACGATGGCATGTATTCAGCCCGAAAAGTGCGGCATATGGTCGTATCCCTATCCTTGGTTATATGATGATAACATAAATGATAAAATAGAAAATGTATTTAACGATGAGTATTTAAAGTCATTTGAGGACGGAGAACAGACTGCGTATAATATGGTTACTTCGATGCTTGGGGTAATGTATCTGTCGGGTCATATTGACTATGCGGACGATTTTAATACCAGGCTTATTTGCGACGCTGTCAGTGTTTATAAAACGAATAGGGATTTTATAAAAAATGCATATCCCATATATCCGAACGGGTTTATTAAAATAGACGCAAAAGGATTTTATTCTTTTGGGCTTACAGACGGCAAAAAGACAATTTTGGCAGTATGGCGCAACAAGTCTTTGGAAAGCACGGAAATTATTGATCTTTCGGCTTATATCGACGATGAGAAAAGAGTTTCGCTGATTTACCCTCAAAATTTGCCGTGCGAATATTCACTCGCAAACAAAAGGCTTACCGTAAAGCTTAACAAACCCTGCAGCGCAAGAATTTTTGAAATAGTTTGAATTTATTGTTATATTTGCAAAAGGGGAATTGTCCACTGCATTGTTTTTTCAAAGCCCCTAAAAATGGTGTGGCAAAGCGAAATCGTTTTGCCACACCATTTTTGCAGTTATAAAGGATAATTTATATTTTTTCAAGTATAAGCATATCTGAGGAATAATCCTCCTGCTCGCCAAAAGGCAAACCAACGTACATAAGACTCTCGCCCGAGTATATTTTCTTTGAATTTATTTCCATATAATCCGCATCTTTTAACAGACCCTGCAGCTTCACTCTGTATATTCCCTTAAATACTTTACCTTTTATAACATAATGGAACATAACGCATTTTGATTTGTCCTCAGAAACAAAATTCCAAGCTACATGATCTCCTTCGAACGGAGATGCAAGCCTGTACATATCACCTTTTTGAACAGTGTTTCTAATTATTTTATATGTTTTTATCTGCTCTCTGATAACGGATATATCTTCTTCGGACGCTTTGCCTAAATCGAGTTCGTATCCAAACTGACCCGCCATCGCAACATTTCCGCGTAATTTAAGCGGCGTTGTTCTTGCAAGCTGATGGTTGGGAACGGCAGAAACATGCGCCCCGATCGTTGAAACCGGATAACATAGACTTGTACCGTATTGAATAAACAGCCTTTCAACCGCATCGGAATCATCACTCCCCCACATCTGAGGGAAATAGCTTAGCATTGCCGGATCAAACCTGCCTCCGCCGCCGCTGCATCCTTCGAACAGCACATCGGGAAAATCCGTTACCAGTCTTTCAAGTATGCCGTATAAGTTAAGATAATATCTGTGCGAAAGTTCCTGCTGACGTTCTTCGGATAAATATAAAGAACCCATTTCGGAGGCATTCCTGTTATAATCCCATTTAACATACGAAATCGGGGCTTTTTTCAGCATATCGGCTACACTGTGATAAACAAATTCACAAACTTCGGGATTTGATAAATCCAAAAAGTTTTGGTTTCTGTGTTCACTTGGGAATCTTCCTTTAATCTGAATCATCCAATCGGGGTGCTTTTCAAAAAGCTCGCTTTTTTTGGATATCATTTCGGGTTCAAACCACAATCCGAATTTTAATCCCATATCATTAATTTTTTTTGCCAATCCGTCAATTCCGTTCGGGAGTTTTTCTTTGTTAACAAACCAATCACCCAAAGATGACTTATCGTCATTTCTTTTTCCGAACCATCCGTCGTCCAAAACCAAAAGATCCATATCACATTCCTTAGCTTTTTTTGCGGTATTCAGAATCTTATCTTCCGTAAAATCAAAGAACATTGCTTCCCAGCTGTTTATCAATACAGGGCGTTCCGCATCGCGAAATCTTCCTCTTATAAGCCTTGTTCTGTACAATTTGTGAAACACTCTTGACATCTCGCCTATTCCCTCGCCGGAACGCACCATTATAAGCTCGGGAGTTGAAAAAGTTTCATCCTTTGCAAGCTTCCAGCCGAAATCGAAGGGATTTATACCCATTAATACTCTCGCTGTTCCGTATGAATCCACATCGGTAAGGGCACTGAAATTTCCGCTGTACAAAAGGTTCATGCCAAATACTTCACCCTGCGTTTCGTCTGCGTTTTTCTCTGCAATGGCAATAAACGGATTGAAAAAATGACTGCTGGTGTGTCTTTTGCTGTCAATACCCTGAAAGCCGTATTTGACAGGATACCTGTAAATCTGCCGTTCTCTCCCCCAGCTTCCCGTAAGCTGAATCATTTCGTATTTTTCGTTTTCAAAAAGATTTAAGGCACCGCTATATGCGCTCATTATCTCGATTTTGTCATCGGAATTGTTTATTATTTCAGCCCTTTTGGAAATAACATCAATCTCATTGAACACAGTATAAAAAAGTTTTATTTTAAGATTCTTAAGTTCATCCTTTAATACTATTTCCAATGTGTCCGCTTCTCTGTCATCTTCTGTATAAACGGAAGGAAGTCCGTTTATCTTAGGCTTTCCTCCGTATATCTTATGACTTTCGTAAGATAAAACGGTAATGCGGGAGCCGTCTGAATACTTTGCATGAAATGCAGGTGTTTTCAAGTCGCAGCTTCCATAGCACGGAAATTCCATGGGAAGCAGATCGGAGGATTCCCTTAAGCCGATAATATCGGGTGTTTCAAAACAAGCACCCTCCAAAACCGGAAGAAAATCCTCAAATTCAAACTCTTTTGATAATTTTTTTCCGTAATACATATGTATTAAAAAATGATCCTTGTAGTATCCGAAAATATATGAGGATTTATTTGTTTGCAAATGAAAAATTTTTTTGTTTTCGTTATATGTAATCATAGCCGTTCTCCTTTTTAATTATTAACTGAAGTCAAATGAAAATACAGCGGTTGTATCACTTTCTCCCCAGTTTGACAAAGGAGTTAAAGATATACCTTTTATATTTTTATTTAACTGAAAATGATATGCTCTTATTTTGTTATTTTCGATTACGTGCTTTTCCTCTGTTCCGCAGCCGTATTTTATTTTATATTCAAAGCTTTTGCATAATGTTTTCGGCATATGTAAAAGGGGACTGTCCAAAAGAATATTACTCCTTGTTGCATGGCTCCTTTCGCATTGATCCCCTTCTAAAGTTTCTCTTTCCAAGTCAGAATCGAAAACAATATGTACAGCCTTTATATATTCTTCATTTTCAAATGAATATAATAGCTCGGTACCGTTTTTCACACTTATTCCGCACTCTTTATCACCGTATATAATGTTCTTCCTGTCCTCACCGTTTTTAAGGCTGTCGTTTCCGCATTTAACAGGGGTTTTTTTGCACAGGTCTGATATTTCTCTTTTATAATGAGGCAAAAAGCAATCATTATTCATCAAAATATTTTTGAGCTCCGAAATTTTTTCTTTGTATACCCCGTGAGGTGACAGCCCGTATTTTACAGCTATTGCAGCTGCTGTTCCTGCCGCCTGCCCCATTACGCCGCAAGTCGCCATTACTCTTAAAGAACTGTTTGCGGTGTGTGTTGCGCTGACATTTCTGCCTGCAAAAAACAGATTATCAACATTTGCGGAATACAAAATCCGATAAGGTATCGGATACGGAGCATCTGTTTCCAAATTGACATTCGGCACACCACGATGAAAAAATCCCGAAGGAAAGTGATCGTCAATGGGCCATCCGCCGTAAGCAACCGTATCCTCAAATTTAACAGCCTTAGAAATTTCTTGCTGTTTCATCATGTATTCGCCGATATATCTCCGGGATTCGCGCTTCCCGGGAAGCGCGCCGAAAAACTCTAATTCAAAATTTTCCGCATTATATTTTGAATTCTCTTTTAAATGCTTCCATGTACCAAAAGATAACGCCTTTAAATCAACGGCAATATCTTCGCTTTCCGATATTGTATCCCTGTTTCCGCCCATTTCAAGATACCAAAAATTCTCGTAAGTCTTATCAAGACCGCAATATCTGTGTGCAAAATCATCACTGGAAACCTCCGTTGCCGACTCCGGCGCAACAAACGGAACTTTTTTTGTTGTTTCCCTTGCCTGAATGAGACATGTACTGCCCATAGTCAGGTTGTCCGGCTCTTTTACATGAGTTTTTTCGCCGAATTCATTGCAGCTCTCTCTTCCCGTTCTGTATTCCGCACCGGTAAGCGGAGCTAATATGCTGTCTCCGGAACAATCCGCAAAAAACTTTGAATCTATATCAAAAAAAGACTGGGTTGTCATCTGATAACCTGTCACGTTTTTAATTTTGATATTTCTGCCGTTTTCATAATTGCCGCTTTCAACCTCGGCATCCATGCAGGTACAGTTCAAAAGTAATGTGATATTTTTTTCGGCATTTACAAGTTCAAGCAAAACATTATCAAATATATACGGATTTTTAGTTGGATTGTAATAACAGTTTTTAAGCATGATTTCTTCCACAATGCCTGTTTCCCTCATGTTTTTTCCCTGCGCTCCGCATATCCACATACGAATTTCGCTGGAAGCATTTCCGCCAAGCACAGGTCTTTCCTGCATTAAAACAACTTTTATTCCTTCTCGTGCAGCAGCCACTGCTGTACATACTCCGGCAATTCCTCCTCCCACAACACACAAATCTGTTTTCAATTTTCTTCTTGAAAGCATATCTTTTCCTCCTTATGCTATAATAAATTTATGGGTAAATCACGCAGCATCCGCCCATGCGGCGGCAGATGCTTTTTTTGAAAAAACACGCACTTTCCGATCCGAAAAAGCAATTTAATCATATAGGCAGTTTTATTTCTAAACATTATAATATTATCAGATATGTGTTAAGATGTAAATAGTTTTAGGGGACATAAACTTGTGTTTATGTGACTTTTGAATAATATTGGATTAATTCCGATTAATGAAAAATGCAAAAAGCTTCTGATATTAGATGCAACAGATGACAGAACTTCAGCGGAAAACCTGTGCAAGGAGTTTATAAACAGAGGTTATGAGGCAGACATTGACAGAGTTATCTATGATACGGAATTTAGAGTATGCCGGCAGGATGACTTTGATAAATTACAAGAGAAATATGATATTGTAATATTTGCAATTAATGCCGAAATACGCAAGTGGGGAGAACCGATGATGCTTATTTGGGCACCCCATATGTTTAATAAAAACAAAAAAATTATTGTGAATTTTTCCTCGCCGTTTTATGCGGATATTATATTCCCGGAAGACCCGACAATCATTGACGCAAACAGTAGTGCTAATAAAGCGGCGATAGAAATGATTGCAGACGGAATTACAGGCAAAGCAAACTTTGAGGGAAAACCGGCAGTTGAAGATATACGTACAATAAAATAGTATATTAGCTTAGACCTCGATTTCGGCAGAAATGCCTTAATTGGGGTTTTAAGTTTTTACTGTCACATACGGTATGCTTGATATAACTTTTTCAAAAGGCTTGATAAAAGTTAAAATATGTGCTATAATAAAGATAGATTGAAAAGCGGAAGTACGACATCAAATTTAAAGTATTTTAATTACCTCAACGAGCGAGTATTACAAAATGGGCTTGCTGAGAATTATTCATTTGGGCTGCAGCAGAATTGCATTTAATACAGAGTATGACATACAAAATATTGCGGATTTGATAAGAAACGGAGAGAAACCGTACAGTGCTGTTGAAAAATATTCAAAAGCAAGATTCCGACAAACTATTCGGGCTTTTGGCATTACAGTGAAATAATTGAGGATAATTATAAGCCTACAACAAATAAATAGCGGAAAGCATTTGCTTGAAAAAATAAAAATGATAATATTTGATGAGGGTGATGATATGCCGGAAAAACAGAATATCGAATGGAAAGAAATGTGGAAAGATGAATATTTGCAGTGGATTTGCGGGTTTGCAAATGCACAGGGCGGGAAAATATATATCGGTGTTGATGATTCGGGCAATCCCGTCGGAATTAATAATGCAAAAAAATTACTTGAAAATCTGCCTAATAAAATAAAAGATACCATGGGGATTATAGCTGATGTTAATTATCATGAGCAGGACGGAAAAGAATATATCGAAATTGTCGTTCCGGAATATCCGCAGGGAGTAAGCCTAAAGGGAGTGTATTATTACCGTTCGGGGAGTACGACTCAGATTTTGAACGGAGTTGCGCTGCAAGAATTTTTCAACAGAAAAACAGGAGTTACGTGGGATGCGTCTTTAATGCCCAATATAAGTATAAAGGATTTGAGCGAAAATGCTTTTAAAGTATTTAAGGAAAAAGCTGCGAAAAAGAAGAGAATAGACGACGCTGTTTTAGAAGATGAAAATTCTGTGATTTTGCAAAACTTAAGACTGGTACAAAACGGATATTTGACCCAGGCAGCTGTCTTGTTGTTTCACGATGAACCGGATAAATATATAAACGGGGCATATATAAAAGTCGGATTTTTTGAAAGCGATTCGGAATTAAGATTTCAAGACGAGATACACGGTTCGCTCATAGAACAAGTTGACAAAACAATGGAGATTTTGTATCATAAATATATGAAAGCATGGATTTCATATGACGGACTGCAGCGTGTAGAAACGTATCCGTATCCCGATGCCGCATTGCGAGAGGCAATTTTTAATGCTGTTGCACATAAAAAGTATATAAGCGGCATACCGATTCAAATAAGCGTGTATAGTGATAAAATATATATTTATAACGACGGACAATTACCGGAAACGTGGACCATTGAAAAGCTGTTTGCAAAACATCCGTCACACCCGTACAATCCTCTTGTAGCAAATACCTTTTTTGTTGCCGGTTATATAGAAAGTTGGGGCAGGGGAATAGATAAAATATTTGACGCATGTAAAAGCGCAGGGCTGCAAAAACCTGTATATGATATTGACGCAAACGGAATAATGATTGAAATAAAAGCAAATGTCGACTGGAACGGAAACAAAATTAATTATGACGAAAACGGGAACCGCCAAACTATAGTAACCCCCCAAGTAACCCCCCAAGTAACCCCCCAAGTCAATAAAAAATGGAATGAGTTGATGAGGTTTTGCAACACGCCGAGAACAAGGCAGGAAATGCAGGATTTTATGAAATTGAAGGATAAAAAGAATTTTGTAAAAAATTATATTCAGCCAATGATAAGGCTTGGTATAATAGAAATGACAAACCCGGATAAGCCGAACAGCAAAAATCAAATGTATGTTACAACGGAACAAAATTTTTGACAGCTATTTTGACAGCTACGATACCGAAACAGGCAATAACGGATAAGAAAATATGGTAATAAAAATGTCGGAAATATTGGTTAAGACGTGTGCTTAAACCCTTGTTTTTCGGCATTTTTATTACTCTTAATCAGGGTGTCCAGAGTTCGAGTCTCTGATGGTGCACCATACAGTAAAAATCCGAACCTTGTACCGATTGGTGAAGGGTTCGGATTTTTAATTTATTTGGATTATCCTAATTTTAATTGCAAGAGTAAGAAAAAATAATGTTGCACTTCAAAGAGATAAGGCTTTAATCGGTTTTGTCTCTTTTTTATTCTTCGTATTCACACATTCGTCAAAGTAATTGCCTTCTGATAAAATAAAGATATAATGTGATTTTGCCGCCGCCTTGATATGATGGTATTTGTCTCCGGCTTGTATCTTATCGTAAAATCTATGTTTTTCAGCCTTAAGTCTTTAAATTGCATAATGCGGCACCTCCTCGTTTCATATCACTAACAGTATATCACATAAAATAAAAAATGTAAAGATTTATTTCCCTATTTTACAAATTTTCTCTAAATTCCATTTACAAGCAAAAGCAGTTGTTATATAATTTAATTATAAAATCAAAGGAGGATATATCACATGAAATATAACGAACTGCGAAAAGAACTTAGAAATTATTACGGCAAAACATCGTATGAAAACGCAAAAAAGTATCTGGAAGAGGGGACAAAAAGGCTTGACGAATCGTATGACGAAAATATGTCGGCATATGATATGAAGGTCTTGCAGTATAGAACAATTGCGGATGTGATTGACCCCGTTTTGTTTGAAAATTCACCGTTTTACTATGAAACAGGGACTATTCCGGGATTTTCGGACGGAGCAAGAGATTATCATGGAAGCAAACATATCGGCGGCTGGACATATTGGAAAAACCATCATAAATTTATCGAACAGGACGTGGAACTGTGGGATTTGACAAACCGGCAGCGAGGAGAGCTGTTTTACCTGATATGCGGTGCATATAATGATGATTCGCAGCATTTTCTCGTGAATTACAGAGCGATTTTTGAAAAAGGATTGAAAGGCGTATATAAAGATGCACAAGAAGCATTAAACAATACAGACAATGCTGAGGAAAAACAATTTTTGTCCGCAATTTGCGACGGTCTTTTATGCGTAAAACGAATAAGCGAAAAATTTGCGGATAAAGCGGAGAAGTTGCTGAAAGAACAGCCGGATAACGAAAATCTGAAACGGATTGCGGTTTCGGCAAGGCGCTGCCCGTGGGAAAAACCCGAATCATTTTATGAAGCTTTAAATACATATGCCTTTATGCGAAAGATTATAGGTTCTCTTGAGGGAATCGGACCAAACTCATTCGGACGTATTGATATGGATTTACTGCCTTTTTACGAAGTGGATATAAAGTCCGGCAGAATAACAAAAGACGAGGCGTTTGAGCTGATTTCGCAGTTTTTGATTACTTTCGACTGTCACTACGACCATGACATGAAAATGGAAAGCTATGCCGACCACGAGCTTGAAAATACGTATGTTCTCGGCGGCTGTGACAAAGACGGCAAACCCCTGTTTAATGACCTTACAAAAATGTTTTTGCAGGCAAATACGGACGAAAAAATCATTTTTCCGAAAATTAAATGCCGTTTTTCAAAAAATTCGCCGAAAGAATATCTTGATATGATTGACGAGCCTGTTATACACGGAACAAGTACAATCCTTTATCAAAATGATGATGCGACAATTCCGGCGCTTATAAGAAGCGGTATATCCGAAGAAGATGCAAAGGATTATATTGTTGCCGGCTGCTGGGGAATGAACGAAAATTGCTGCGGTATTCAGGACGGCGCAAATTATACAAACCTTTTAAAAGTCTTTGAATACCAAATTCATAACCGTACCGACATGATGAAAGAGGTAGGTATGCACTTTAATGCCATTGACGATGCTGCGGATTTTGAAGAAGTGTATAAAATAACCTGTGATAATATAAATACACTCTTTAAGGAAAGAAACAGAATTACGGCAATAGGCGGACATATGTGGGAGAAAGTTGACCCTCTGCCGATTTTCTCATCGCTGTTTTGCGATTGTATAAAAAACAGACGTGATTTTACAAACAGCGGCGCAAGGTATAATGATGAATGTTATATGTGTGTAGGATTCCCGAACATTGTCGATTCTCTCTTGGCGATTAAAACGCTTTGCTTTGACAAAAAGAAATATACGCTGAAAGAAATGCTTAATGCGGTTCGGAGCAACTGGGTCGGATTTGATGAAATGCGCCGTGACGCAATACGTTGTCATGGCTGGGGTGACGGCAGCGAGGAATCGTGCGCTTTGGCTAAAAGATTTAATACAGACCTTTATAATATGTTGTCAGAACTTCAGGGGCAATACGGCGGAAAAGTAAATTTAGGACATCTTACATATACCGAAATACGGTTTTGGGGAGAAAATACGCTTGCGACCCCGGACGGAAGATACAGCGGCGACTATCTTTCGCAGGGACTTACACCGTCAAGACTTAAAAAAATCCCGTTCGTAACGGACGTGATAAATTCTATGGCGGCGCTTGATAAAACGGAGCTTGCCGGAGATACCGTCTTGAACGTGATTTTGCCGGAAACGACATCTTTGGACGTATGCGAAGCGTTTTTGAGGACAACTGCGGATTCGGCGGTTGAATCGCTCCAGCTCAACTGCGTATCGAAAAAAACTCTGCTTGACGCACAAAAGCACCCCGAAAAATATCCCGACTTAATTGTAAGGGTATGCGGATTTTCGGCTAAGTTTACGAGTCTGTCGCCCGAATGGCAGGAAGAGGTAATCAGCCGCAATTTTTATGAATAAAATAAATTACCGTAATAAATTATAAAACCGAAACAAATTATATTTACTTTGGACTTTGTTTGTGATATACTGTAACGAAAGCGGACGGTAAAATCAAAATAAATTTTTAGGGTGATTATATGAAAGCCGTGATATTTGATATACAGAGAAATTCGTTTGTTGACGGGCCGGGGATAAGGACGACCGTATTTTTCAAGGGATGCAACCTTAAATGCAAATGGTGTCACAATCCCGAAAGCCAATCCGCAAAAAGACAGATGATGTTTTATGCCGATAAATGCACGGGCTGCGGAAAATGCAAAGAGGTATGCCCGAACGGTTTGAAAAGCTGCGGTTTCTGCGGCAAATGTGAGCTTTACTGCCCGAACGATGCACGGAAAATATGCGGCAGAGAATACACCGTTGACGAGGTCTTTGCGGAGATTGTAAAGGATAAGTCGTTCTATGACAATTCCGGCGGAGGCGCAACCTTTTCCGGCGGCGAATGTATGCTGCAACCGGATTTTTTGTGTGAAATTCTGAAAAAGTGCAAAGAAAACGGCATACATACGGCTGTCGATACGGCGGGGAACGTACCGTGGGAATATTTTGAAAAAATATTGCCGTATACGGATTTGTTTTTGTATGACGTCAAAGCAATCTCGGACGAGCTGCATAAACAGGGAACGGGAGTGTCGAACAGGCTCATACTCGAAAATCTGGAAAAATTGTCCGGCAGGAAAGACATAATAGTGCGAATACCGCTGATAGGCGGATTTAACGACAGCGAATCGGAGGTTTCGGGCATTGCGGAATTTTTGAAGCATATAAAGTGCGAAAAGGTCGAGATTTTGCCGTACCATGCTATGGGTGAGCATAAATATGAAGCACTTAACATGGCGCACGAAAAATATTATGTGCCGGATAATATGGGGAAATTTAAAGAAATGTTCGGAGGGAAAGAAAATTTTAAAAGAGGCAACATATAATTGACAAGCGGGGATAACCGTGGTATAATAAAAACGTACAAATTAATAACGGAAAGCTAATGCTTTCCTTTAAAGGTTGTTTTCGTGCGAAGCACCAAGGTTCCGGGAACCTGTCGCAATCTTTGATTGCGGTAACAGGTCGGGTTCTTCTTGCTTTCTGCGACCGCAAGGCGGTCTTGAAAGAATAAAAAATAATAAATTTATAAAACTATGATGTGAAAGGAAGATTGATATGTCAATTAAATGTACAATATTTATACAGCAGGAAGAAAATTGGTACGTTGCAACCGATATTGAAAGCGGAGTTGCTTCTCAAGGAAAAACTATTGATGAAAGCATGGCGAATTTAAAAGAAGCATTGACTTTGTACTATGAGGATAATAAACCGGAAAAAGCACCTAAAAATGTTTTTGTGACAACATTGGAGGTTGCTGTATAATGGGTTCGAAATATCCTGTGCTTACGCCAAATGATGTTATAAGAACTTTAGAAAAATTTGGTTTTTCTTATGTTTCTCAAAGGGGAAGTCACGTTAAATATCGTTGTAATGATTTAACCGTTATTATACCGAAGCATTCGGAAGTGGCGAAGGGAACGTTGAAAAGTATATTATCAATGGCAAATATTGCTTTAGATGATTTTCTTGATAAACTATAAAAAGCAATTGCCGTTATGATAATTCCGGTGGGGGCGCAACCTTTTCCGGCGGCGAGTGTATGCTGCAAACGGATTTTTTGTGCGAGATGCTTAAAAAATGCCGGGAAAACGGCATACATACGGCATAA
This sequence comes from uncultured Clostridia bacterium, assembly GCA_934792465.1. Classification (GTDB taxonomy): domain Bacteria; phylum Bacillota; class Clostridia; order RUG12999; family RUG12999; genus CAKVOK01. The sequence continues at coordinate 84,989 of CAKVOK010000007.1, forward strand.
ATATGAAGCGCTTAGCATGGCGCACGAAAAATATTATGCACCGGATAATATAGAGAAATTTAAAGAAATGTTCGGAGGGAAAGAAAATGTTTGAGGAATTAACGGAAACGCTGGACGGGTTTATAAAAAATTTCGGCATACCGTTTTATGATTGTATAGTGATGAAAGACGGTGCATGCGTGTACCGCCGTTCAAACGGATATACGGAGGGAAAAACGGCGGTGACCGGCAAGGAGCTTTATAACATATATTCATGCTCAAAGCTGATTACCTGCGTTGCGGCATTGCAGCTTTATGAAAAAGGCTTATTTAAACTTGATGATGAGCTGTGCCGATATATGCCCGAATTTGAAAATATGACGGTTGCGGACGGAGATAGTGTAAGACCGGCAAAAAACAAAATAACGATACGGCAATTGTTTACGATGACGGCGGGATTCAGCTACGATTTATATTCGCTGTCGCTCAAAAAATGCCGTGAGGAAACGGACGGCAAATGCCCGACACGTGAAGCAATGAAATATCTGGCGAAAGAACCGCTTTTGTTTGAGCCGGGTTATCGCTGGGAATACAGCTTGTGCCATGATGTTTTGGCGGCACTTGTCGGGGTGCTTTCGGGAATGACGTTCGGCGAATATGTGAAAAAGAATATTTTCGATGTCTGCGGCATGGAAAATTCGGCATTTTTGATTGACGATTTGAACAGGCTTGTCTGCCAATACAGATACAATGAGGAACCGGACAAGGTGGAAAAATGCACAGGGGATAACGTCTACAGAATCGGCACTGAATATGAAAGCGGCGGTGCCGGCTGCGTATCTACGCTTGAAGATTATATAAAGTTTTTGGAAGCTATACGGACATATAAGCTGCTGAAAAAAGAAACGGTGGATTTGCTTTCGACAAATCAGCTGACAAGGGAGCAGCTTGATATGCCGTCATATTGGGTGTACGGAAAACCGGGCTTCGGACTCGGTCAGAGATGCCCCGCCGATGAGAGCCAATTGCCGGAATTCGGCTGGGGCGGTGCTGCCGGAGCGTATTATTTTATAGACGTGAAAAACGGAATAACGGCATATTTCGCAACGCACGTGCTGGGATATGAGAGGTTTCAGCAGGCGAGAGGCATAATTGCGGATATTGCGGAAAAAATATTGGTCGATTGATAAAATACAAGGAATTAAAGAGGGTGCTGCAAAACGAAATCGTTTTGCAGCACCCTCTTTTACAGTATGCGGAAATATTCAAAAATGACCGTTGTTTATTCAAAATCTGCCATTGAAATAATTATAAAATGATGATACAATAGAAATATAGAATTAATGGGAGGTAGTAAGATGTTTTCGCAAAATTTTTATTGCAGGTCAAAAGAAATGTGCACGTATGAGAAACACGTAAATGCACCGTATATGCGCCGTGAATTTGAAATATCGGATGAGGTAGACAGCGCAGAGGTAACGGTTACATCAACAGGATTTTATAAAATATATATAAACGGAAATGAGATAACAAAGGATTGTCTTTCGCCGTACATAACAAACCCCGACCAATGCCTGATATATGATAAATATGACATCACGTCACAACTTAAAAAAGGTAAAAATTGCATTGGATTTATACTCGGAAACGGTATGGCAAACTGTATCGGGGGATATGTCTGGGATTTTGAAAAGGCGGTTTACAGGCATTCGCCGTCGGTTGCGTTTAATTTGCAAATTGAATATAAATCCGGCATGGAAAAATGCATTTCTCGACAGAGCCGAGCGCCTTTTCGAACGTGACAAAAACCACACCTGTGTTATTATG
>CAKVOK010000008.1 GCA_934792465.1 uncultured Clostridia bacterium
CTTATGCTGTTTTTAGGTGTGAAACCGAAAGTTTCACACAAATGGTTTCGCAAAACCATTTGTTCAGTAGACATTATATAAATATAACAAAACACAAAAACTTTTCTGCCTTGTATTGACATGATAAATTTTTTATGGTATAGTGATATATGAAAAAATAATACGGCGGTGAGAATATGAAGATGCTTATGGAAGAATGGTTCGTAAATCCGAAAAGCGGCTGCACGTACAGAAACGTATCGTCCGAAACGGAACGCTTTGTAATGCACTATCATGATTATTTTGAGATATTTCTTGTAACGAGCGGTGATATTAAGCATATTGTAAACGGGGGAGAACAGAACTTGAAGACCGGTGACTTGGTTTTTATACGTCCGAATGATATTCACGATTACGAATGTGACAATGCAAGATTTATAAATCTTGCATTGTCACACGATACGGTTGACAAGCTTTTTGCGTATTTCGAGGGATCCTATCCGTCGCGCAAGCTTATATCGGCAGCGATGCCGCCGCATGTATCACTTTCCGAAACGGAATACAAAAACTTGGTTTTTCAGTTTGAAAATCTTAACACCGTGCATGATGATGCGGAGATGAAGATGAAAACACGTTTGCTGCTTGCGGAAATTTTTACAAAATATTTTATTCGTTCGGCATCGGGCGATGATACGGTTATTCCGAAATGGCTGAAAAATACTTGTATGCTGATGAACAACAAAAAGAATTTCTCGGTCGGAATACCGCAGATGATAAAGCTTTCCGGAAAATCGAGGGAACACCTTTCGAGAAGCATTAAAAAATATTACGGAGTCACCATATCGGATTATATCAACAATCTGCGTTTGAATTATATTGCGAATGCATTAAAAACAAGCGATATTCCGATAATTGATTTGTGTTTTGAATGCGGATTTGAAAACCTTTCGTGGTTTTACAGCCTGTTCAAAGAGAAGTACGGAGTTACGCCGAGCAAGTACAGAAAAGCGGAAAACAAGTGAGGTTTTCGGCAACAAAAACATTACATTTTGTCCTTTTTGATATTATCGAAAAGAAAATTTGATTTTTTTTGAAAAAACTCTTGTTTTTATTTTATTTTGTGGTATAATATTATTATGTGGAAATATGTATGCATTGCATATTCAGGGAAACAATACATATTTTTGGGTATTTTATGCAAGAAGGTGAGAGCGTGGAGAAACATAAGCTTAAAGTTTTGATTGACGGGAAAGAATATATCGTAAAATCCGAAATGCCTGTCAAGGATATTCAGGAAGTGGCATTTTGCGTGGATTCGCAAATCGGTGAAATAAGAAAGAGCGAATGCGGAATAGGACTGAGTACTGTTATGGTGTCGGTTTTGGCGGCGCTGAATATTGCCGAAGATTATGTTAAACTGAAAAAATCGCACGAAGAATTAAGCAAAAAATATTCACAGCTTCAGTCTGCCGATAAGAAAACCGAAAATGAAATCGCTCATTTGAAGAAAATCAGCGAGGATTACGAGAAATTGCAGAAAGATTTTATAAGAGCCGAAACAATATTGAAATCACGGGGAATAAATTTAAATGACACAAAGTAAATTACTTCTTCCCGCTTCGCTTGCTACATATAAAGCGGCAGTTCAGGCAGGAGCGGACGAAATATATCTCGGAACGGAAAAATTCGGAGCGAGAAGCTATGCGGACAATTTTAATATGACGGAGCTTGAACAGGCGGTTGATTATTGCCATCTCAGAAATACGGCGGTTCATCTCACAATGAATACGCTTGTAAAAAAGTCCGAAATGAAAGAGTTTGCACAAATTGCCGAAAAGGCAATGAATATAGGTGTCGATGCATTTATCGTACAGGATATTGCGGCTGCCGAGATGCTCATAAAGGCGGGAGCAGAGGTTCATGCGAGTACGCAGCTGACTGTTCACAATGCGGCAGGGGCGGAATTTGCACGGGAATTTGGTTTTTCTCGTGTCGTCCTTTCGAGAGAAATGACAGAAGATGAAATTAAGAAAATAACGGATAATTGCGATATAGAAACGGAAATATTTGTCCACGGTGCACTATGTATGTGTTATTCGGGGCAGTGCCTTATGAGCAGCATAATCGGCGGCAGGAGTGCCAACAGAGGAAAGTGCGCGCAGCCTTGCAGATTGCCGTACAAATTCATGAAAAACGGCAGTTTTGTAAAGCAGGGTTATTTTTTAAATCCGTATGATTTGTCGCTTGCGGATGTGATAGACAGAGTTTCCGCATTGAATATTACTTCGCTTAAAATAGAGGGCAGAATGAAAGGCAAGGAATACGTTGCCGCTGCGGCAAGCGAATACCGTTCGGCGATTGATAACGGCACATTTGACGAAGATGTTTTGAAAGCGGCTTTCTGCCGAGGCGGAAGATTTACGCACGGCGCTTTTGCCGGAGAAAAAGGCAAAAAAATCATTTCATACGCCAGAGGGAATAACGATGTATACGAAATACGCGATGTGTCGAAGCTTGAAAAAATAAAACCGTATACCGCAGAAAACGCAAATATACGCAAATCCCCTGTAGATATGAAAGTATACGTAATACCCGAAAGGGGAATGTCTGCGACTTTGAAATGCGGAAACCGCGAAATAAAGGTGTGCGGAGCGGTTGCCGAAACGGCGCAAAAAAGACCGCTTAAACATGAAGATGTTGAAAAAAGTATGAATAAAACCGGCGATGTGCCGTTTTATATAAAAAACATTGAGGTTGTATGCGAAAATGCATTTGCGACCGTAAGCTCGCTTAATGAACTGCGCAGAAATGCGTTTGATATGTTAAGCCGTGATATTGTAAACAAAAGCAAGAAATCCGCAAATATAGTTTTGCCCGAATTTCATGAACCGAAAAGAACTTCGGTGCATAAAACAAATATTTGGGTGAGAACGAAAGAACAGCTCGAAGCGGTCGGGAACGACGCCGAAGGCGATATATTCGTGCCGCTTGATATATACAGCGGAACGGGATTTTGCATTATACCGGATATAGTCCGAAATACGGATTATTATATAAATGAAATTAAAAGAAAAAACATAAGAAAAATAGCCTGCGGAAACCTGGGTATTGTACACGAAACACTGAAAATGGGGCTTGAAGTATATTTAACATATTCCGCAAACGTGTTTTCGCACTATACGGAGCAAAGGTGGCTTGATATGAATGTCTGCGGAATGCAGATTTCACCGGAGCTTAGCCTGAAAGAATTGGATTTTTCCGAGAAATCTTCGGTTATAGTCTATGGCAAGCTTATAATGATGAAAACCGCAAATTGCCCGTCTTATACGCTATACGGGAAATGCGGTCAGACAGACGGCACTTCGCTGACGGACAGGAAAAACGAAAGCTTCGCAATGTCTTCCGATTGCAGGGAATGCGTCACATATATATACAACTCAAAGCCCGTATATATGGCGGATAAACTGCACAGCATTAAAAATGTCGGTGCGTTTGATATTGTCTTTACGGATGAAACGCCCGAAATGTGCAGAAAAATCATAAAACTTTATAAAGCGGAGCTACATTGCCCGTTTGAGTTTACAAGAGGGCATTTTACAAGAGGTGTGATGTGAAATACAGAAAACTTATATTGATTGCCGTAATCGGTGCTTTGAGCGGTGCTTTGGCAGCGGCGGAAAGCATGATTTCCGTTAATATTCTGCCCGGCGGCAGAATAGGACTTGCCAATATTGCACTTATAATCGTGGTTGAACTTTACGGGTTTAAAGAAACAGCGGCGGTTGCCATGCTCAAAAGCGTATTGGCACTGCTTATAACCGGCAGCGTGACAGGATTTGTATATTCGGTGTGCGGCGGAATTGCTTCGACGTTCGTCATGTCCGCCTGTAAGCGCATAAAGAGCGTAAGCCTTGTGGGTGTCGGTGTTTCCGGTGCATTTGCAAATAATGTTGTGCAGACTGCCACAGCGGCGGTTATTATGACAAATCCGTATGTACTGTATTACATCGGCATATTGGGACCTGTAAGCGTTGTGACCGGAATATTTACGGGAATTACGGCGAAAATGTGTATTAAATATATAGACAAAAAGGGAATATTATATGTGTAAATTTGTTTTGGCGTCAAAATCGCCCAGGAGAAAAGAAATATTAAAGGGAATCGGCGCAGACTTTAAAGTGTCCGCTTCGGACGCCGATGAAAATATCGATAAAAACCTTGAGCCTTTCATGTATGTGCAGGAGCTGGCAATGATTAAAGCGGCAGCTGCAAAGAATGAGAGTGCGGAATATATCATTGCGGCGGATACCGTGGTATATTTTAAAGGTAAGATAATGGGAAAACCCCATACAAAGGAAGAAGCGTTCGAGATGCTTGAAGCACTTTCGGGGAATACGCACAGCGTTTATACCGGAATATGCGTATGCAATCCGAAAAGCGGAGTATCCGTAACGGATTACGAAAAGACGGACGTTACGTTTAATAAGCTCACACACGATGAAATCCGCAGATATATCGAAAGCGGAGAGCCGTTCGACAAAGCGGGAGGCTACGGCATACAAGGCAAGGGCGCACTGCTTGTCGGAAAAATATCGGGAGATTATTTTAACGTCGTGGGTTTGCCGGCGTCAAAGCTCAATAAATTGTTAAAAAAAGAATTTAATACGGAATTGATATAAAGGAGAGATATAAATGTTTTCAAAAGATATAGGAATCGACCTCGGAACAGCGAATACACTTGTATATTTAAAGGGTGACGGCATAGTGGTAAACGAACCGTCTGTTGTTGCAATAAACCAGGCTACGGGCGAGGTTTTGGCAGTGGGAAACGAAGCTAAAGATATGATAGGAAGAACACCGGGAACAATAACGGCAGTAAGACCGATGAAAAATGGTGTTATTGCGGATTTTGAAGTTACACAGGTTATGATAAAGAAGTTTATAGAAAAGGCAATTAAGAAAGGAAGCTTTTTCTTTAAACCGATGCTTGTTGTTGCAATTCCGTCGGGTGTTACGGAAGTTGAAAAACGTGCCGTTGAAGAAACCGGATTGCAGGCAGGCGCAAAGGAAGTGTTTATGGTATATGAGCCGATGGCTTCGTCGATAGGTTCGGGACTACCGGTAGGCGAACCTACAGGCAGTATGATTGTTGATATAGGCGGCGGCACGAGCGAGGTTGCGGTTATTTCTCTCGGAGGAATTGTTATCTGCAATTCCCTCAGAGTTGCCGGAGATGCTTTTGATTCTACAATAGTAAATTATGTAAAGCGCGAATGTAATCTCCAGATAGGCGACAGGACCGCCGAAGAAATAAAAATAGCTATAGGCTCGGCATATCCGTATGAAGATGAAGCATACATGGACATAAAAGGACGTGACATGGTAACCGGGCTTCCGAAAGTGACGAAAATCAAGGCTTCGCAGATTAGGGAAGCTTTGAGCGAGCCTGTCAGCGAAATTATCGAATGTATAAAGCTTACTCTTGAAAAAACTCCTCCGGAACTTGCGGCGGATATCATGGAAAGAGGTATTATGCTTGCCGGCGGCGGAGCACTTTTGAGAGGTCTTGATAAGATAATTTCGATTGAAACAAAAATACCGGTTAATGTAGCAAATGAACCGCTTAACGGCGTAATAAGAGGTATAGGAACAATACTTGAGGGAGATGAACGGGAAAAGCTCCGCAAAATTCTTGAAGCATCAAAAAGATGATTAAAAAAGCGGATTGGGCGATAATTTGTTTTGTATTGTTATTTTCCGCTGCGACATATTTTTTCTGCGGATTTTCCGACAGCAAGCCGAAAACGGCAGTCATAGAAGTTGACGGCAAAGTTTTTGCGGAATACGAAATGAGCGGTATTAAAGGCGAAAAGATAGTCGACGTGTATGGGAAAAATAAAGTAAAAATCACACGGGATTATGCCGAGGTGATATATGCGGATTGTCCGGATAAACGTGATGTGAAGCAAGGAAAAATCACAAAATCCGGACAGATAATAGTTTGTCTGCCGAACAAAATGACAGTTACGGTAAAGGATAAGAAAGAGTACGATGATATAAGCAGATAGGGATAAAATAACGGCCGGATTGCGGCGGAATGGAGATATTCATGTTAATCGGAGTTTTAAAAAAGAAGTTTATTCCGTTTATTCTCGTGGTTGCAATTGTAATAGGAGGAGTTGCGGCGGCGAAACATATATTTTTTAAAGACAGCGGAGGAAAGGTCAATTTCATATCGGACGCAGTAGGTATTGTTGTTTCTCCCGTTCAGGGGGCGTTTTCGTGGGTGTTCGACAATATATCGCATATCGGCGTGTATTTTTCCAATCTGAACAGGCTTGAAAAAGAAAATCTGCAATTGAAAAAGAATGTTTTGCAGCTTCAGGCGGATTTGAGCGAAAAAGAAAAATATGAACAGGAAAACGAACGTCTGAGAGGTCTGCTGGATTTAAAGACCGTGAACAAGGATTTTGATACGGTAGGGGCATCTGTGATAGGCAGAGATGCGAATTTCAGCACCGGTATAATCAAAATAGATAAAGGCACTATAGACGGAATTTCAAAAAATGATGTCGTAATAGACAGCGGCGGACTGGTGGGATATATTTCCGCAATCGGTACGACGTGGGCGAACGTAACAACAATATTGGCTCCGGAAACGAGCGTAAGCTGCATACTTCCGAGAACAGGCGAAATAATCATGCTCGGAGCGGAGCTTTCGGGAAGCAGAAAAAATCTGTGCAAGCTTTCGTATATTGCGGCGGACAGCACAATATCCGTAGGCGAAGCAGTGGAAACGTCCGGCGAGGGCGGCATATATCCGGAAGGGCTGTTCGTGGGACGTGTTGAAGCCATAACGGACGAGAAAAACGGCATTTCAAAAGAAGCCACTCTTAAACCTATGGCGGATTTTTCGTCGCTCAGAGAAGTACTTGTAATAAAACTCGGCGGAGAAGATTAACAGAAAAGGAAGAACGGAGATAAATACAATGTCGGAAGCAATAACCGCTATATTAATATTTGTATTTTATATAATAAAAACAACAGTTGCGGCAAGAATCGGAATCACTGCGGTTTTGCCGGATTTTGTCATGGTTCTTGTGATTTGCTATGCCATGTGGGGCGGCAGAGAAAAAGGCGTGCTTATGGGGATTGCCGCAGGAATTTTTGCGGATGTTTTAAGCGGCGGATTCGGAAAATTCACGGCTGTATATATGTTTTCCGCTGCGGCGGCAGGTATGCTCGGCAGCGGCCTTTTCGGAAAAAATTTTGTAACGGCTTCGATTATAACACTGCTTATATCGATTGTGTACGGAATTATATCTGCGGCGTGTGTTTATATACTTAAAATAGATAATGCAATCGGAACGTATATTATATATAGGGTTGTTCCGTTTGTTATATACAATGTAATATGTGCGGCGGTATTCTATCCAATTATAGACGCTGCCGGAGTATCATACAGAAGATATATTTAATCGGAGAAAGGGAACCTAAATGTTAAAGAAAATCTTCAGACGTGAAAATATTTTAATATTTATGGCTGTTGTTGCCGGTATTGCTTTGCTTGCCAGAATTATGGATTTACAGATTGTGAAGGGCGAGTATTACCGCAAGGTTGCGGACAGCAGAATGTACAGAAGCACTGCGATTAAAGCGCCGAGGGGAGAAATTACCGACAGATACGGAAGAGCCATTGTCACGAATAAGGCAGCTTTAAGCATTATGATTAATGATGATTTTGAAAACGACAAGGAAATGCACAGCGTCTTATCAAACTTACTTAAAATTACGGCGGCGGACGGCAGAGAATATGACGATTCTTTACCGATTACTTATAAAAAACCGTATAAATTCAGATTCGATCACATGAACATATCGGCAACAGAAGAAGAATGGAAGAAAAATCATGATTTTGCCGACGATGAAGATGCGGACGGCATTATGAAAAAGCTTATTAAAGAGTATAAGATTTCAAATAAATTCGATGATGATGAAACACGCAGTCTTGTCGGACTTATATACGATATGAAAGAGCGTAATTTCAGTTCGAGAAGCTCATTTTTGTATATGAACGATATAGGACTGGAGCTTGTGTCGAAAATCAAGGAAAATTCAAAAATTTCAAAAGCCGTGGAGATTATGTCCGAACCGGTCAGAGATTATCCCATGGGGAAGATTGCTGCGCACATTTTAGGGCAGGTAGGTATTATATATAAAGAAGAATACGATACTTTAAAGGACGAGGGCTACAGCATGAATGATATGCTCGGCAAAGACGGACTTGAAAAATATCTTGAACATTACCTCAAAGGTAAAGACGGTCTGAACAGCGTCGAAGTGGATATAAACGGCGAAACGGTCACGCTGTCGGAAAATAAAGAGGTAGTACCCGGAAACCGTGCAATATTGACAATCGATTCCGATGTTCAGCGTGCGGCGGAAGAAACACTGGAACAGTCTGTGAAGAATTTGTACCGTGACGGTGCGCATGGCGTTGGCGGCGGTGCTGCCGTTGCAATAAAGGTAGATACCGGAGATGTTCTCGCACTTGCAAATTATCCTACCTATAATCCCGCAACCTTTAAGGAAGAATACGAGGAATTGGTAAATGATGTTAAGAAGCCGATGTTCAACAGAGCTATTGCGGGGGCGTATCCTCCCGGTTCAACATTCAAACCGCTTACGGCAATAGCCGGGCTGCAAACCGGAAATATTACGGGAAGCACGCTCATAAACTGTAACGGTCCGTATCAGTATTATGCGCCGTCATATACACCGGCGTGTTGGATATACAATGATTACAGAGGTAAACACGGACCTATAAACGTAGAAAAAGCACTTGAAGTTTCGTGCAACATATTTTTCTATGAAACAGGAAGAAGAGTAGGAATAAATACGCTCAACGAATACGGAAAGAAAGTCGGGCTCGGAGAAAAAACGGAAATCGAACTCAGCGGAGAGGTATCCGGAGTTCTCGCAGGACCGGAATATAGAAAGAAAATGGGCGAAGAATGGTTCCCGGGAGATACGATTCAGGCTGCGATAGGGCAGTCCGACAATACATTTACGCCTATTCAAATGGCAAACTATGCGGCAACGATAGCAAACGGCGGAACGAGATACGCACCGCATCTTGTAAAAGATATTGTAAGCTACGACGGCACGGAAACCATACTTTCCGTCGAACCGAAAGTTTTGAGCAGTCTGGACGCCGACAAGGGAAATATACAGCTTGTTCACAACGGAATGAGGCGTGTTGTGACGGAGGGCAGTCCGAAGAATGTCTTTAAAGACTGTGCCTTTTCGGTAGCCGGAAAAACGGGAACGGCACAGACGAGAAAAGATAAAACACCTCACAGCTGGTTTATTTCGTTTGCACCGTATGAGAATCCGCAGATTGCGATTGCGGTTGTTGTTGAAAACGCAGGTGTAAACGGACTCGGAAAACACGTTTTTGAGGTTGCGAAAAATATGTATGAAGCGTATTTTTACGGAAATGAAACAGAAAGCACATCGGCAAAGAATACTTTGCTGAATTAAATAAGGAGGCAAAATCACATGGAATTTGTACAGTTAAAGGGAACAAGAGATGGATTTAAAATAGTTGTTTCCGCAATTGCGAAAGGAGAAGATATATTACCGGAGCTTAAGGAAAAGCTTGAAGGTGCAAAAGAGCTTTTTGCGGCAAAACCGGAGCTTACCGCAGCAATAGAGGGAATAACGCTTACCTTCGCCGAAAAAGTAAATATTCAAAAATGTATACATGACGTGTTCGGCGAAAACGTTTTGATAGTATCCGAACAGCAGAAAAAGGCGGCACCGACTGTACCGGAAACCATATTTCATACGGGAACGGTACGTTCGGGTATGAACCTTAAATCAGAGGGTCACCTCGTAGTTAAGGGAGATGTAAATCCGGGTGCGGAAATAAGTGCAGCGGGGAACATAGTGGTTCTCGGTGCATTAAAGGGCATTGTCCATGCCGGTACGGGCGGCAACAGAGATGCATATGTTGCGGCACTTCAGCTTTCACCTACGCAGATAAGAATTGCCGATATTATAACGAGAGCACCGGACGATGCGGTTGATGCCATTGTTCCGGAATATGCATATATTAAAGACGACCGCATATACATCGACGACATTGTGAAAAAATAATGAAATTTCATGTCGAAAAATGCAATTTTAGTCAAAAATGCACAACATATTGTAGTGTGTATTATATAAATTAGATATGGACAAATCGCAGTTTTTGTGGTATAATATATATAAGTGTTAAAAATGAACAAATTTAAGGGTGTGAAAATATGAGTAAAGTAATAGTTGTAACATCGGGAAAGGGCGGAGTAGGTAAAACTACGACAACCGCAAATATAGGAACGGCCCTTGCGATGGCGGGTTATAAGGTTGTATTGGTTGACGCCGATATAGGTCTTAGAAACCTGGATTTGGTTATGGGACTCGAAAACAGAGTTGTATATGACCTTGTAAATGTTGTTGAGGGTACTTGCAGACTGAAACAAGCCCTTATTAAAGATAAACGTCAGAAAGAGCTGTATATGCTTCCGGCGGCGCAGACAAGAGATAAAGATGCAGTGTCGGCAGAGCAGATGAAACAGCTTTGTGATGATTTGAGAAAAGATTTTGATTACATATTTATAGATTGTCCGGCAGGTATCGAACAGGGATTCAAAAATGCGATTGCCGGTGCGGACGAAGCTATTGTTGTTACTACTCCGGAGGTTTCCGCAGTGCGTGACGCAGACAGAATTATAGGTCTGCTCGAAGCGAACGAGATAAGAGATCCGAAGCTTTTGGTAAACCGTGTTCGTGTGAATATGGTTAAAAGCGGCAATATGCTGAATGTTGAAGATATAATAGAGCTTTTGGCAATAAACCTGATAGGCGTTGTTCCCGATGATGAGGATATAATTATAACATCAAACAAGGGCGAACCGGCTGTAATGAACCGGAATGCAAAAACAGGACAGGCTTATATGAACATTTCAAAGAGAATACTCGGCGAAGAAGTGCCGCTGCTCGATTTGAACAAAGATACAGTGCTTAAGAAATTTATGAACCTGTTCCGCAAAGACTGATAAAATATTTCGACTGAATTGCCGGCAGAATTAAAAATGCTGTCGGGAAGTCTTTGCCATGATTCGATACGGCAGTGAATTTTCCTATTATTCAGCCTTGCGTTAGGAGATTGCCGATACTAAAATATGCCGGTGCAGGGCGGCGGAATGGAGATTAATATGTTTGAAAATTTTTTGGGAATGTTTTCACGGCAGAAATCCGGTGCTGTCGCAAAAGACAGAATGCAGCTGCTGTTGGCTGTTGACCGCCAGAAAACATCTATTATTTCAGATGATACCATAAATAAAATAAAAGAAGAAATAATGCAGGTAATCAGTAAATATCTTGACGTGGATATGACCGAACTTGATATTAAGGTCGAAAGGAAGACAGATGACACGGGCAGGGTTATGTCTGCCGTTGTTGCCAACATACCGATAAACAAAGCGTCAAAATAATCTTGCAGGAGGGAACGCAAATGAATATAGCATTAATTGCTCATGATAAAAAGAAAGAGCTTATGGTGCAGTTTTGTATTGCATATAAGGGAATATTGGAAAAACATAATATATGTGCTACTGCAACGACCGGCGGACTTGTTGCCGAAGCAACAGGGCTGACTATCCATAGATTTCTTTCGGGTCCCCAGGGCGGAGATCAGCAGATCGGCGCAAGAATTGCATATAATGAAATAGACATGGTGCTGTTTTTCAGAGATCCGCTTACGGCGCAGCCTCATGAACCGGATATAACGACTCTTTTACGTCTTTCGGATATTCACAATGTTCCCATAGCAACGAATGTCGCTACTGCAGAGGTGCTTGTTCAGGGCTTGGCAAGAGGTGATCTTGATTGGAGAGAAATAGTTAATCCAAAAGCAAAAATCGGTATAAGCTGATTTTGATTTATAAGTAAAAGTTATATAGCAGACAAAGAGCTGCCATATAACTTTTTTGCACCTTGCCGGCTTAATCGGTATCGTACATTTCTATAATATTTTCCCAATACTTTTTTGGCATGAAGCTTTGGCGCAGCTTGTGATTTGTGCGTTCGTCAATTGCTATTGTTTTATAGAATACTTTCCATGCATGTTCAAATTCGTCTTCTTTGATTTCGGGGGAAACTTCATCAGTGTATTCGCTGAAATTCGTAGTTCCGTTAAATCGTATTACTACACGCTTTCTTTTTGTATCGCGTATAATCCAGTTTTCGTTACACATTCGGTTTTCAAAATGCTTGTAGAATATAGGCAGAATGTTATAATCCGGCGAAATATCCGCAACATAAAAATTTTCGGCTTTTCTGAAACGCAGCAAGCCTTTTAATCTGTGGTTTTCAAACAATATCCTTTTATATAATTTCATAGCCTTGCCGATGATATCGACATTCAGATAAGTTTCGGTGTATTTCCCGTATTTCAGTCCTGCGGCGATGTATTCAGATATAATATTTCCGGTTTCCGGCAGGTCGGAAAGATAGAGTATATATATCTGATGAACGAATCTGTCCGATATTTTGGTTCGGCAGCCGTTTAAAACCCTTTCAGCAAGCTCATCGTCCGTAGTTACCTCAATAATATCAAAAAAAGAGCAATTTTTAAAATATTTTACGGATTTTATTTCGGCATTTTTGCTTTTGTTTTTGTAGCACAAAAAGATTGCTGTCAGCAGTCCGTAAAAGCTGTCGTCATATAAGTAATACATTTTTATTCTCCCTCACGGTATCAAATAAAGAAAGTTGGTGATAGGCAGTATCGTTTTCCACGAGTTTAAGCCCTACGGCTTGGGGTGAAAACTGGAGCATAGATGCGTTTTTATAACTGTCTGCGGTGACAATAAAATATTTGGCACGCTTCAAGACTACACCAATGGCTTTCAGATTTTGCATGGTAAGCTTGCTGTGCCTTCTGGCGCTTATTATCCTTTTGGCAGATAAAACACCTATTCCCGGTACACGTAAAATCGTATGATAATCCGCTTTGTTTATATCTACGGGGAAAATCTGCGGATTGCGCAGCGCCCATGCGCATTTCGGGTCAACTCCGACGGATAAAAACGGATTGTATTCGTCGAGAATTTCATCGGCACGGAATCCGTAATATCTCAAAAGCCAGTCTGCCTGATACAGCCTGTGTTCTCGAAGCAGGGGAGGGGCTGTGTCGAGAGCCGGCAGCTTTGGATCGCTGACTACGGGAACATATGCGCTGAAATAAATGCGCCTCAGTTTGAATTTATCATAAAGCCCCTGTGTCAGAGAGATTATCTGCAAATCGGTTTCGCCGCTTGCGCCTATTATCATTTGCGTGCTTTGACCGGCAGGAGCAAATGCCGGAGCATTTTTGAAGCTTTTTCGCTCAACGATGGAATTGCTTGATTCACAGGCTATTTGCTTCATCGGCGAGATAACAGCTTTGCGGCTTTTTTGCGGAGCTAAGCGTTTGAGTGAATTTTCGGACGGCAGCTCAATGTTTACACTTACTCTGTCCGCCAAGAGTCCGGCTTTTTTAATCAGTATATCGGAAGCACCCGGAATTATTTTGACATGGATATATCCGAAAAATTTATAGTTGTTGCGGAGCAGTTCAAGAGTTTTTATAATCAGCTCCATTGTATAATCCGGATTTTTTATAACTGCGGAGCTTAAAAAAAGTCCTTCAATATAATTTCTTTTATAAAACTCGATTGTCAGATCCGCCACTTCTTTCGGAGTAAATTCCGCGCGGGGAATATCGTTGCTTCGTCTGTTGAGACAATATGCGCAATCATATATACAATTATTTGAAAAAAGTATTTTAAGCAGAGAAACACAGCGTCCGTCGGCAGACCAGGAATGGCATATTCCGGCGGCGTTGCCGTCGCCCAGACCTCCGCTGTTTTTGCGCTTGCTGCCGCTGGAAGCGCATGACGCATCATATTTTGCACTGTCCGCAAGTATTTTCAGTTTTTCTGAAACAGTCATATAAAACACTCCTTAAAAGAACGTTAGTTCTATTATACCACAAAACTTTTAATTTGTCAAACATTTGTTCTTAAATTTATAAAAATAACAATTACTTGACATTTTTTTTGCGTTATGATAAAATATATATATCAGAATTTATTTGAAAGGTAATGTTTTCGTGAATTTTTTAAGATTTGACAACAGCATTAATTTTAAACTTAATATTTATACCCGCATTAATTCCATTGCGTTTTCCGAAATGTGCGAAATATTCGGAAACAAGTCCGAACCGTCGAAAGAAATAAAGCTGATTTTTTCAGGCAAATATTCATTTGATACATACATATCAAACACAGGTAATGACAAAAACGAAATCAGTATCGTAATAGCGACAGACACGGACAAAAAGACAAACGCCGCTTTTTTGAAACCCCTGCAAGGATTTACAATATCTATGTTTGCCGTGGTAACCGATGACGGGATTTTTATTACGAAAGTGATAAAAGCGCCCGGAATCGTAGGCAATGTTTCAAACAGATGCGTAAAATGTGCCTTGACGTTCGATTCGACAGGGAACAACGGCGGCACACCGCTTCCGGAGGATATATGCGAAACGGTGCGGCAGCTTGCACCTATAGGTGCGAGCGATATTTCGGAGGATATTGCGGCGTGGGACGAGTATCTTAAAATAATGGAACGGTATGCGCATTTTGACGAATGTACAGTGAAATATTCTTCGGTAGAAAACGGAAAAAATCAGTTTTCCGTTGTGTTTTATACAGAAGAAAATAAGCTCAATCAGCATCATATAAATTCATCCGTAATGCTTGTCGAACGCTGTTATGAAGAAAACGGCGATACCGTATTTTGCGGCGATATGTTCGGCACGATTACAGGATTTGAAAGCGACAGCATTACCGTGTTGCTTGATGAACCTTTCAAGGAAAACTTTGAATTTCCGAGAAACGGCGTTTTGCATATAACAAAACACGGCGATTTGGTTCAGATAAAGCGTATGCGCAGCGGACTTAAACGATTTTCAAACGGACGTGCATTGAACCCGTATCTCGATTTGTTCATGTTCAATTCGGCAAAGGCACGTGTTCCGAATAAGTTTATAGATTTGTCCGATGAGAAGCTTCTGATGAAAAATATGAATGAGGAACAGCGTAAAGCCGTCTGTGGCGCTTTGAGCAGCGAAGATATGTTCCTGATACAGGGACCGCCCGGAACCGGCAAAACCACGGCAATTGCGGAAATATGCTATCAAAATGCGCTTATGGGCAAAAAAACATTGATTGCCTCGCAAACAAATTTAGCCGTTGACAACGCATTGAGCAGACTTGCTTCAAACCCCAAAATCCGTGCGTTAAGACGAGGAAACGAAAAGTCCGTGCAACGGGAGGGACTTGCGTTTACGGAGGACAACGTTATTTCAACGTGGATTGAAAGAACAACGGCTGCCTGTAAAGAAAATTCGGAGAAATACGAAAAGACTATATTTGAGCTTGCGGAACTTGAAAAAGCACTTGAAAAGCCTTGCACACTTCACGAAAAATATATAAACGATACGGCGGAACGGCGTGATACCGCTTTGCGCAACAGGCTACTCGAAAAACTGCTGAATTTCGGAAAAAGGGATTGCGAAGAGCTGGAATGTGATATTGAAAAATTTAAGGAAAACCATGACAGTGCCGTTATAAAACGTGCGCTTATGGCGGAACTTGGTGATTTCAAATGCAGCGAAACGGCGGCGGAGCTTCTGAACGAGAAGAAAAAAGCGCTTGAAGAAGCACTTGCAAAGTCCAACAGCGCAGTTACGGGAGTGGAACTTGTGCAAAACGCGCTTAAAACGGTGTCGGCTTGCAGGGAAAGCCTTGATCGTGCGTTTGAGATAACACGCCCCAAATATTCGGAATTTATATTAAATCCCGCAGTTCTCACAAAATCGGGAATTATGCAGCTTTATGCAGAACTTTCGACGCAGACGGACGATTTGCTGAAGCATATACCGGGCGGATTTTTCAGGATGTTCAATTTGTATGGCAGATGGAACAGAAAGGCTATGCCGATATATGAAAGACTGGTATGTGCGGAAGCTGATTTGAAGCTTACTTTGCCGGTTTTTAAAGAGGAAGAACGTTTTGTTTTCGCAAAATATTCGGTTGACGAAAAAATTGAAGAGGCATACAGCACATTAAAAGAAATATCCGATGATTATAAAGCATATATAGAAACTCTGGAAACGGAACATAATGAGAATATCAGAAAATTAAAGGAGCTTTCGGATTTGGGCGAGGAACTCTTCGATGCCTTGCGTGAATTTGACAAAAAAATTCCCGAAAAATTCAAAAGAAAAACTCCGGAAGAAGCTATGCACGAAGAAAATTTGCGTGAATATTACAAATCCGTATGGAGTACGGAGCTTTACTGTGCGCAGTCGCTGAAAGTGCTGACGCAGAAATGGATAAAGCGTATAAATTCGGGCAATCGTGAAGATTATGAGGAATTGAAACGGATTTATATCAATAACGCAAACGTAATAGGTATAACGTGCAGCGGCAGCGGCAGCAGTGAGTTTATGCAAAGTTATCCGGAGTTTGATATGGTTATCATAGACGAGGTCAGCAAGGCAACACCACCGGAGCTTATTTTGCCGGCACTTAAAGCAAAAACAATTGTGTTGGTTGGCGACCATAAGCAGCTTCCGCCAATGATAGGCAGCGACACGTATGAGGAAATATCGGAAGAACTCGGCGATGAACGCCTGAACCGTATGAAAATAAGTCTTTTTGAAAGCCTGTATCTTAATGCGCCGTCGGATTTGAAAGTAATGTTAAGAAAACAATATCGTATGCACAGCCAGATTATGAATACGATAAATCAGTTTTATGCGGAGGAAGGCGGGCTTATATGCGGTCTTGACGATGCTTGCCATGAGCATGGCATTGAAGGCGGATTTATAAAAAAAGATGTCCATGCCATGTGGGTATATACTCCGTATGAATCGAGATTTAAAGAAAAAAGGGATGATACCAGCTTCTATAATGATTACGAGGTTCTGTGCATCGAAAAAATACTCGAACAGCTTAACGAAAATGCGAGAAGAAAAGGAATAAAAAAAGAAGTCGGTGTAATCACGTTTTATTCAGGGCAGACAGAACGGCTGTACGGCAGGATTTCGGACAGGCAGTTTGACAATCTTGATATACGCATAGGCACCGTGGACAAGTTCCAGGGCGTTGAAAAGCCTGTTATCATATGCAGCTTTGTGCGAAACAACCCGATGTGCGACATAGGATTTGCGAAAGACCCGCGGCGTATAAACGTTGCGCTTTCACGTGCGCAGGAGCTTCTGATTATAGTGGGGTGCAGCGAGATGTTCTGCATGGCGGACGAGAAATATGCCGCCGTATTTAATACCATTAAAGAAATCGGAGGTGATACCGATGCTCTGGACATCGTTTGATTATATAGACGAAACCGTGAAAAAAGCGGTTCGCCTTATGCCGGGACTGGAGGCTGTGTCGTATAGGGAATTCAGCCTGCCGCTTGAATATTGCGAAGTTAAATTCAAAGTGAGCACCGGCAGAAAAGCAGATATTACGGAACAATTTGTTTTGGAAAGCCTCGGATATAATTTTAAGGTAACACCGGCATTTTTGGCTAAAGTATTCGGTATTGACGGCGTATTTACGGAGGAATGTGTAAAGCGGCTTAAGCGGCTTAAAATAGTCAAGGAAGAAGATGATTCCATACGGCTGACAAAGCTCGGAAAGGTATTTGCTTCCGGCGGATACCTGCCGGACGGCAGCGAGGAAAAAAGCATAGGCTTTTACTATGAGAAAAAATTCGGTATGTATTATATATCGGACAGCGGATTTTGTCCGATATACGATAAATATGACAAGCTTACAATGCCGGAAAAGACAAAGTTTATAAGCAGAGAGCTTATAGTCGCAGCGGCAAAGGATAAGGGCGAAAATCCCGAAAATATCGGCGAGGGCAAAATAATAAACGAATTTGTAAGCTTTAATAAGACGCCGGCAGGCAAAACCGATTATATTGAAATATGGCTTTATGACATTGTGAACGAAAAGCTGATATGCAAGATTTATGACAAGGCGAAAAGCATATTCCGTGACGATATGGCGGAATATATCGAAAACAGCGTATGCCCGGCAGACATAACGGTGAACGGCATATACGAAATAATTAAAGGCAATGAATACGCAAAAGAACCGAGCGAGCCTTTTAAAAGGGCAAGGCTTGTGTATGCGGACGCACGCTTTGAGGGGACAAGTATAAACGATGATATTGTGCTTGCGGATTGTTTTGATATTGAAAAGTATTTTGATAAATATACGCAGAACATATCGGGCAGAATATATATGATTTCGCCGTGGCTTTACGGAGAGGTGTTCGACGAGAAAATGCTCGGAATCATAAAGAATGTCGATTTTATCGTAATCGGCAGAAACAAAGGTCTTATGAAAAGCGGCGATACGGAAAATATGCTTTTGAATTCGACCGACAGCCGGGGAATACCGAACGTGCTTATTTGCAGTATTTTATCCGGAAACAAGGTGTTCTGCACAGAGAACGTATATATGGAGGGAAGCACCGACTATACCGAACAGCAGGATTTTTATATGCCGGGCGAAACCGTATGCATATGCCGCAGCGGCGCATATTTCAAAAGGCTTGAAGATATGTTTCTCGAAACCGTGGAACGTGAAATTATAACAGATGATTCACGTAAAATTATAGCGTGTCTGAATTTTTGTCTTAAATGCGGAAAAGTGGATTTGATGAACAGACTGGCGGCAGCCGTTATAAATATGTTCAAAAATAATAAAACCGTAATTCGGAATGTGTTTGTATTTCTGAAAATAAACGGTATGCTGGAAATAAACGATGATAATAAGGATATGCTGAAATCGGTGGGTCTGACGGACGAAAATTATAATATACTGCACGAAAAATGGAGTTTTATATGGAACTGAACAATCTTAAAGAAAGTTATGTAAAAGACCTTGCGGATATTGAGAAAGAATGCTTTGAAGCACCCTGGACAGAAACGGCATTTTTAAAAGATATAACGAATGAAAATGCCGTATATTCCATAGCGGATGCGGACGGAAGTGCAATAGGATATATAGGCGGTTACGTTGCTTTCGATACCGTGTATATAAATAATATCGCAGTAAAATCAGATTACCGAAATATGGGAGTAGGCACTGCTCTGCTGAAAGATTTCATAAACAAAACGAAAAATAAAATACTTACGCTTGAAGTCCGAAAAAACAATACGGCGGCGATACATTTGTACAATAAATTCGGGTTTGATACGGTGGGCGAACGCAAAGGCTTTTATTCCAAACCGAAAGAGGATGCACTTATAATGACAAGGGAGATTCAAGAATGAAACCGCTCGGTATAATATGCGAATACAATCCGTTTCATACGGGACATAAATATCAAATCGAGAAAACGCTCGAACGGTGCAACAGCGTTGTATGTGCGATGAGCGGCAGCTTTACGCAAAGAGGGGAAGCAGCGCTGTTTGATAAATATACACGTGCAAAATGCGCCGTGATGTGCGGTGCAAGTCTTGTGGTGGAGCTGCCGTTTTTTGCGGCGGTGTCAAGCGCAAATTATTTTGCGGAATACGGTGTTCGCCTTTTGTCGAGAATATGCTCCGGCATATCGTTCGGCAGTGAGTGCGGAAGCATTGAAGAACTGAAAAACCGAGGGGAAGCGTCGGCGGAAGAGATAAAGCAACGCCTTAAAGAGGGCAGAAGCTATGCGTCGGCGGTGTCTGTCGCAGACAGAGGCACTCCGAATGACATTCTCGGTATGGAATATCTGCGTGCAGCGGAAAAATATAATATGACGGCAATGACTGTAAAACGCTGCGGAGAGGGATATGACAGCGAAAATGCGGCCGGAGATTTTATAAGTGCCGCCGCCTGCCGAAAATATGTTTTAAACGGCGAAATCGAGCGGATATTGAAGTATATCCCGAAAGAAGTTCGGTATATTTTTGAAGAATGTACGAAAAGCGGCGACTATGCCGTGACGCCGGATATTCTTGCGGTAATATTGCGGTATAATAAGAATGCTCTTGCGGATAATCCGTATATCAAAGAGGGAATAGAGAACCGATTTTACGAAGCGGCGGATATGTTCGTACACAACAGCGATATTCTTAGTTACGTCAAGTCGAAGAGATATACAATGACGATGCTTTCGAGGATTGCCGCCTGTGCGTATGTCGGACTGAAAAAGCAGGATTTTTTGAAATACATGAACGGCGGTGTCGAATATATACGTGTGCTTGCAGCCGATAAAAAAGGCATGGAAATCGTTTCGCAGCTGAAAAAGAACGGCGAAACGATTGTTGTAAATTACAGCGATTCAAAAAATCTGTCACCAATCGGAAAAGAAATATTCGAGCTTGAAAAAAAGGCTTCGGATATACGTCTGCTCGGCATGAAAAATTCGGCATTGCAGAAAAACGAATATACAAATAAATTTGAAATCACGACACGTCCCTAATAAGAGCGTGCCGTGATTCTTTTAATATACAATTGTCGTAATGCCTGTATTAAGCCGGATTTCCTTTCCGCCACTGCGCAAAACGGTGTTAATGCCGTCGGGAATTTCGACTTTGATACAGCTTTCGCTGTATTCAACGGAAATTCTTCCTTTTACCGTTGTAATGCTGCCTTTTGCCGTTTTTATAACGTCACGGCACACAGGCTCGATTATGACATTTTCGTATGCAACGGAATTTGCCGCCTGTCTGATACCGAGAATATATTCATATAAATAGCGGGTAACCGCTCCGAACATCGGATGACACTGTGATCGAACGCCGTTCCAGTATTCTTTGAGCGTAGTAGCTCCGCCTTTCATCTGACTGTAAAATGAAATGTCTTTTTCCGACGTGAGCAGTGAAACCGCCGTATGCGCATAACCGTTTTTAAACAGGATTCTCGTTAATATATCCGTTCCGAAAATACCCGTATCGTAATATCCGTTTTGGTTGTATTTTTCAACGGTATTTTTGAGCGTCCGTTCGTCGCCGATACCCAAATCTACAGCATAGGCGTTCGAGCCTTGCTCATCGTTTGCGAAGTTCCCGGTGCTTTCATCAAAATAATTGCGTATCAACGCACTCTTTTTCTTTTCAATACGTTCGCTCAGCATATCGTCATTTTCATGAATGTTGAGTATATTGCCTATCTCGATTATTTGAAGCATTGATTTTATATAAAAATACGTGTTTACAAACGGCTCGGGGATTATCATGCCGCCGAATTTGTTAAGGCTGTCCTGCGCCGGTGCGCACCAGTCGCCCAGACACCATGCATTTTCCATATCGGAAGTCACAAGCTCGTTTTCGCTGTGATTTTCCATAAATTCAAGCCATTTTATCATGTGCGGATACATATCACGCAATATCTCCGTATCTCCGCACGCCCTGTAATATTCGTAAGGAACGTTTACAACGGCGCAGCCCCAGCCGCCCGGACCTCCGCCGGAGGGTGTGAAAGGAGCGGTGTATTGAATATGTCCCGTCTTTCTGTCCTGACAGTCCGCAATATCATATATCCATTTTTTATAGAACTTCAATGCGTCAAGCTGCATTAATGCAGCACCGCACGTCAGCTGACCGTCGCCTGTGTAACCTCGGCGTTCCGTATGCGGACAGTCCGACGGTATGCCGCAATGCATATTATCAAGCTGTGTACGTACATACGCTTTTGCAAGCCAGTTTAAAACTTCAACATCGCACTCGAATTCGGAGGTTACGGCAACGTCACTGTGAATAACGTCACATTCTGTCACTTCGGCTTCTCCGATTACTTCAAAATAGCGGAAACAAAGCCATGTAAACCGAGGGTAAAGCATACGGTTTTCGCCGTTTATATATGTAGTATGCTGGTTGTATACATTTTCCTCACACAGCGTGCCGTCCTCGTTCAGCAATTCGCCGTAGCGAACCGTTATTTTCGCCGACAACCCCTTTAATATGGGGTATCCCGAAATTATTTCGCCGACGTCATATATGTTTTTGCCTATTTTCTTCGGCATGATGCATCGGATAACCCTGTCAGGCGGACAGTCCTGAATGTATAACGATGTTTCGGGCGCTTTGCGAATCTCCACAGGCTTTGCCGACGCATTTCCATACGAGCCGTAATCGTGCGTTTCGCCGAGAGTAAGACTGTATTCCGTTATATATCCCGGTTTCCATGTTTCGCCGCCGTCGGAACAAACAGTGCGTGTAATTTCGTTTTTGTTTATGTATTCAGCTTTCCAGCATATTTGGACTTTGCCGTAGTCGTAGTCGCAGCCTCGCATTTCATACCAGCCGCCGCCCATAACAAAACATATCGCATTTGTTTCACGATCAAGATATTCCGAAATGTCGTATACGGGGCAGTATAAGCGATGCCCGAGGCTTTCTTTAAAAGGAATATCGTTAAAGATAAGCTTATCCCTTTCGTGAAAATCCGTATTCAGCGGAAGAAACAAATCGTTTCCCACTTTTCTGCCGTTTATGAAAAGCTCAAACATTCCGAGAGAGCCTATTGTTATTTTTACGGTTTCGCCGTTTGCGGATGGCAGCGAGGAATAAATCATCGGGGATATACATTCCTCCGACGGTGCAATCCACACAGCCTTGCCGAACTCGGCTTTTTTATATGCCATAATAATCTCCGTTCCGCCGCTGCGCTTCGGCAAATAGTAATGAAACCAATCTCCCTCGGCGCAGTAAAAGAAACGGGGGAGATTATTATTTTCTGAAATATTGCAATTTTATTGTAGCATATACATAAATATATGTCAATTTGTTGTTCGGAAAGGGGTCGATTCATGCTTGAAAATTCGTTTTATCCTTTTACCGCACCTATCATAACGCCTTTTACAAAATATTTCTGTATAAACGGGTATACACATAAAATAGGAAGCGTTGCTATGACGATAACGGCATATTTAATGCTTTCACCAATCATTTCTTTGTCGCCGTCGGCTACGCCCTGCGTCATGGAAGCGGTATCGTTCGCAATGAGAATTTGTCTGAGTACGAGCTGCAAAGGCCATTTTTCCGCACTGCCCTGGAGGAATATGGAAGCGTTGAACCAGCCGTTCCAATATCCTACACCGTAATAAAGTGCGATAACTGCCAGGCTTGCCTTGGAAAGAGGTATCATTATTTTAAATAATATCGTAAAATGTCCCGCTCCGTCAATAAATGCGCTTTCCTCAAGCGAGGTGGGAACGGAGGCAAACGCCGTGCGCAGAATTATCATGTTGTATGTGTTTATTGCCGTGGGAATTATCAGCGACCACAAGCTTCCCGTGAGATTAGCTTCTTTAACAACAAGGTAAAAGGGGATAAGTCCGCCGGAAAACCACATTGTAAACATTATAAGTATTGTTATCGGTTTTAAGAAGAATACGTCTTTTCTCGAAAGAAAATACGCACCTACAGACGACAGCGCAAGGCTGATTATAACGCCGAAAACCAATATAAATAATGTGTTCATATATCCGCTGACGATACTCGGATTCTTAAACGCTTTCACATATGCGTCCGTGGTGAAATTGAGCGGACGAAGCAATATTCCGCCGCCGAGCCTTGTCAGCGCGGCAGAATCCGAAAACGACGCAAATAATACGTATAACAGCGGATACAGCGTAATTATTACCATAAAAATCATAAAAACGGTGTTAAATATTTCAAATGCAATTCTTGATTTGCTTTCTTTTATTTTCATGAAAAATCCCCCTTACCATAAGCTGGTTTCGCTTATGCGGCGGCTGATTGAGTTTGCGCCGATAACGAAAATACAATTTATCAGCGAATTAAAAAGACCTGCCGCTGTCGCAAGACCGTATTCGCCTCCGCCGATACCTTTTTTGTAAATATAGTAGGAAAGAACTTCGGAGGTCTGCGCATTGTATGCATTTGTAAGAAGAATTATTTTTTCGTATCCTACGGAAAGTATACCGCCGAGGCGCAGTATGAACAGCGTTATTATCGTCGGCAGAATACTCGGCAGCGTAATGCTGAGAGTCTGGCGGAAACGTCCGGCACCGTCGATTTTCGCCGCTTCGTAGAGCGACTGGTCAACACCGGCAAGCGCCGCTATGTATATAATGGAACCCCATCCCACTTCCTGCCATATATCCGATATAATGTATATCGGAACGAAAAGAGAAGCATTGTTAAGCAAGGATTCTTCCGGATAGTTTCCGCTTATCGCTCCGATAACGGAGGAAACTATGCCGGTTGACGATACAAAGCTTTTTACCATCGAGCATATAACAACCAACGAAATAAAATGCGGCATATATGTAATCGTCTGCACGAACTTTGAAAAATATTTTGTACGCAGTTCGTTTATCAGGAGCGCCAGAATAATGGGTGCCGGAAATCCGAAAACTATACTTGCCAAGCTTATCGTTACTGTATTTACGATGTTTCGCATGAAATACGGGTCGGCAAAAAATCTTCTGAAATTTTCAAATCCTACCCAAGTGCTGCCCGATATTCCTTTTCGCATACTGAAATCCTGAAAAGATATGAGAATACCGTACATCGGCTTATAGCAAAAATAAATATAAAACAACAGCACAGGTATCATCATGAGATAAAGAGGTGCGTTTTTGTGCATATCTCTTTTTAGAACTTCAGACAATGTTTTGTTGCCGTATGATTTAAGTCTGATCATAGTTATCTCCTTGTCTGCCGCCCTGCACGGCAAAAAAATTACTTAACCACCTTTTGCAGGGCAGAAAAAGGGGATTAGTGAGAGTGGCAATGTGCAAAGTTCAATGCACATTGCCAATTTATCAATGCTTATTTCGCTCTGGCTTTAGACCTGTCGTATGCACTCTGAACGATTTTAATAACATCTTCGATTCCCATTCTCTTAAGCTCGGAATAGTACTCGTCAAGCTTGTTTATGTTCATTTTGCCCGAAATAAGCTTCATCATTGTTTCTTTCTGATATGTTTCTATAGGCGTCATCATATCATTGTATTTTTTCTGTTCCTCGCTTGTGTAATAAAGGGGAGGAAGCTTGTAGTCGTATGTATCGGACGACGTGAGCTCAAGAGCTTCTTTCTGCTCGTCTGTCTGATAATACTGATATACATATTCAATATCCGCTATAAAAGGACCGCTGAGCGCCGCACGTGTATATTTCGATATACCCTGTGCGAGAGTAAGACCGCCGTTTTTGCTGCTATCGGTTACGAGAGCCGTATATGTCGGAATATGCTTGCCTCTTTCGCTGTCCTGATATGTGAATGATTCGTTTTCAACACCGAAATTATAAAGAAGCGAGCCTTCTTTGCTATAGCCGAAATCGAGGAAACGTGCCGCAATTTCTTTATTTTTTGAGGTTCCGGAAATGGCTGCGCAGTCGAGTGCCGGCCAGTCCTTTTGGCTCCACATCGGTCTGTCGCCTTTGTTTTTCACAGGGGTTTTCATACCCTCGTATTCAATGCCGCTGTCCGGAAGAATAGATTTTATGTAGTTGCCGAATTCGCCGCCGATTGTTGCGTCTATAACGCCGTTTTCGCCGTTTGTAACCATTGCCGCACGGCGGTTTTCGTCCTCGTCCGCAAATTCCTTGTCGAGTATTCCGTCTTTATACCATTGATTCAGTTTTTTAACATAATCGCCGAAAGCTTCTTCGTAAAGGCCGTATTTAACCTTGCCGTCTTTGTCGTGGTAGAAAGTTCCGGCAAATCCGAATGCCGACGTCAGCGGCGAAAGGCTTGCCATTTGGCTCATGCGTAGAGAAAGAGGAGATTTTATTCCCATATCCTTAAATTTGTAGAGTGCCGTTTCGAGTTCGTCCAATGTTTCGGGACGTTTAAGACCTGCTTTGTCGAGCAAATCTTTTCGGATTATATATGTTCTGAACGAAGCCTGTATTTCGTTCGGACGGATAAACGGATACTGGAAGTAGTTTCCGTCATCTGTTTTTATAAAGTTTTCGTAATCCGGATTTTCCTTCAAAACCTTTTTGAGGTTCGGAGAAACCTTGTCGATATAAGAATTGAGGTTTGCGATAACGCCTTCGTCAATAGCTTTTTGAGGTCCGCCGGCATATGTGCTCCAGCTGTATTCCATGATGTCCGGCAGGTCGTCGGAGCTTATGAGTATATTGAACGATTCGGTTTCCTGTCCGGAAACGGGGTGTTCGAATTTAAGCTTTATACCCGTTGCTTCTTCAAGATATTTTTTTATTTCCGTATCGTTGAAGCTTGTGCAGCTTGCGCTTATGTGCGGATGCATACTCATCCAATATCTCAGAGTAACGTCTGTCTTGATAGGATAGCTGTCCGAAGTAGTAACTTTTTCAAGCGTATCGCTGTCGGATGTATTGTTGTCGGTGTTCTTGCAGCCGCCGCATACGAGCATCGAAGCGACAAGAACAAGAGTCAGAATTTTCTTCATGATAAAATCTCCTTTGCGAATATTTTTTCTTAATCACATTGTATCACTAAAAAATGTTTTAGTAAACACGTTTTTTTTGCGAATAGACCTCAATTTTTATCATTTACAAAAAAATACCGTATAAAGGCATGTTTTGCCCTTATACGGCTGTATAGATTCAGTCTATTCTTTTTAAATAATCACTCGGCGACATACCTGTGTTTTTTATGAAAATTCGGGTTAAGCTGTCCGCACTGTTAAGACCTACAAGCGAAGCAACATCTTTGATTTTCACAAACGGATTTTGCTCCATGATTTCCTTTGCTTTCAAAAATCTGTAGTTTGAAAGAGTGTCCTTGAAATTGTAGCCGGTCAGCTGCTTGAATAATCTGCTCACATACGATTGCGACATATTAAGATGCTCCGCAAGGTCGAGCAAGGATATATCTTTTTGGTAATTGCTGTGTATAAAGTCAATCATTGCAGCACATACACGCTCATCTGAAGAAGCTTCCGTCTGCTTTATGTTTGCGATTATGGAATCAAATATTTTTATCAGCTGCAAACAAAATTCTTCACGTGTTTTACATTCTTTCAGGTCGAGATATACAATAGTGTCCGGTGGGAGTACGTCTGCGGTCTTTTTACCTATTGTATAAAGTATACGGTTGATTGTGGAATTGAACACAATAACCATAATATCGAATTGGTCCTGCGTCATTATATCCGTGTTTACGATTTCGTGTATGAGTGTACGCATTTTTTCGGAATTTCCCGAAAGTACGGCTTCAACAAGCGTGTTTTCGGTTGAAGGCGGATAAGAGAAAATGGCGTTGCCGTTTTCAAAATCCGACGGGGTGAGCAGCGTTGCGTGTCCGGCGAATATTCTGTTGTTGCGTATGATGTTTCTTGCGGAAAGATGCGACTTGTATATGTCCGCTGCAGAATTAACGGTTTTTCCGACTGCTCCGCAAAGCACTATATTAAGCTTGGTTTCTATGGTTAATAATGTGTGTTTCAGCTTTGCCAAAAACTCATTTTCGTTTGTTACGGATATTATAAGCGTCTGCGACCAGAAATCGGTATCTATGATTTTAAATACTTCATACGGCGGCAGCGATTTTTTTAAAAATTCCTGCACGGATTTTTTTATCGTCAGTATACCCTCTCTTGTAATTGCAGTTACAAGCTGTTTGCTGCCGGAATAATCGAGTATTGCGCAGATGTAATGTCCGTTCGGCTCTATTCCGCCGGAAGAAAGACCGCTGCGAAGTTCGCTGTCCGAGAGAGTTCCGTTCAAAAGGTTTATAAGAAACGTATTTTCTATAGGCTGCTTGTAATTTTCCATAAGCGCCGTAAGACGTGAGTTTTTCTGATTAAGAGAAAGCACGGCATTTGTAATCGAACCTATCTCATCTTCGCCGACATCGCCGCCGGCGCTGTCTATAATCTTCAAAACCTCATTTATCGGCTGATAATTCTTGTTTGTTACAACATATATGAGTATTCCGCTCAAAACAAATACGATTATAAACAGCGGAAAAGCAAGCAGAATCGGTTTGTTCGCTTCTATAATATATTTCATGTGCGGAACATAGAATATACACCCGAAATCCGAAACGGCGTCCGAAAAATTCAGCGAACGTGAAAGCGTAATATATTTGCTGTCGAAAGTGCTTATATTTTTGGCATCGTCCGAAGATATACTGTTATAATAAAAGGGAACGCCTTTCGCTGTTATTATGCACTTGCCGGATTCGGCGGAAATAAGATTATTTGCGTTAAACGCCGATATGTAATATATGTTTTTGCCGTTGAAATCCGCTTTTTGTATGAAATTTATTGTTTTTTCGACAGTACCGGAGACGTTTGATTCCGAAATAAATACCGTTGACGAAAGTCCGTCATCAAAATATTTTTCGGGGTTTTCCGATATTCCGGTCATATATGCGAAATATTTTTTCGACATAGAACCCATTGTTGTTATAACATATTCGTCGTCGCTGTTGTAGCAGGCACTGTATACGTTCGACGGTGCGGTAAGATTGTTATACATAAGCAAAGAAATCTTGCTTCTTGTGTATCCGGAACTGTTGCCGGTATAGTTCAGCATATCAACCGAATTGTTCAGCATGGAAACACAGCTGTCAAAAGAGGAAAACGCAAGGTCGATTCTGTCTGCGGCGAGCGAAAAATCGTTTTCGTATGCCGACTGAATTTTTGAACTGTTATATTTTGTATAAATCGAATAGACGGCTATGCAGAATATTATATTGAAAATAAAAATCAATGCAAGGTTGCGCTTCAGCGTCTGATGATAATAGCTCATTCCGTGCATATATTTTTCTCCTTTCGGTTTTAGACTGTGTTATTATTGTACCACCCAAAATCAAAATTGTCAAGTGTTTTTTGTATGGCTAAACCTGTATATTTACGCCTTAAATTTGCAAAAAGCAAAAAATCGGGGTAAATGTAAAATTGTTGATGTTGAAAAAAATCGGCATATGGTATACAATATATACAGAACGTTTGTTGTGAAGTGAGGACTCATTATGAAAAAATTTAAAAAGATAATTGCAGCGGCACTTGCTCTTTGCATGACGGGCTGTTCCATGCCGGGCAGTAAACATACATTAACAATACATATGAACTTTTTCGGTTATTGTGTATATAACAACGATTGGCCGATATTTAAAGAAGCCGAAAAGAAAACGGGCATAGCACTGAAAGGAACTACGGATAATGTAAACAGCTTTACGGCATTTAATACAATGCTTTCGTCAAAGAAGCTGCCGGATATAATTCACTTCCAGGCCGATTACCTTAATAAAGCGGGTCAAAAAGGTTCGCTTATTCCTCTCAACGATTTGATTGAGGAACACGCACCGCATATTAAAGAAATATTTGATAAGTATGAGTATATAAAGAACGCAGTCACTGCGCCGGACGGAAATATTTATTATATACCGTATCTGGCATTCGACCCGAAAGACAGTATTCAGCCTTCAAAAGCGTTTTTCATACGAACGGATTGGTTGGATAAACTCGGACTTGAAACACCGAAAACCGTTGACGAATATAAAAACGTGCTAAAAGCATTTAAAGAGGGCGACCCGAACGGCAACGGTCTTGCGGACGAAGTACCGTACTTTGAACGCGGAGATGAATTTATAGGACTTTATCAGCTGTTCGGTGCGAAAGTCGATTTTAATATATATAACAGCGATACCGTGAAAAGAGGGGAAATACAGCCGGAATTTAAAAATGCCGTAAAAAACCTCGCGCAGTGGTATAAAGAGGGGCTTGTATACAGCGAAATTTATACGAGCGGGCAGAGCGTTCTCGACCAGCTGTTTTCCGATAACAGAGCCGGTTCGACATTCGACTGGATTTCTTCCACATCATCATACAACGGACTGTATGCGAAGAGTATTCCCGGGCTTAAATTCGAATCCATGCTTCCTCCGGCAGATATAAACGGCAATGTCAAATGCGATATTTCGCGTTCCTGTGTAAATAACCTCGGCTGGGGAATTTCAAAGGATAATAAATATCCCGAACAGACTATGAAATATTTTGATTTCTGGATGAGTAAGGAGGGCGAAATTCTCCAAAGCTACGGAGTTGAAAATGTTCATTATACGAAAGAAAACGGAAAATATAAGTATAAAAAAGAGGTTCTGAATGCAAAAGGCGGAGTGCCGACATATATGAGAACGCAGGGTCAGGTAGAAATAGGCGTTGTACGAGATATAAATTCGGAAATACTCGGAATGAATAAAATAGGCAGACAAGCTTTTGAAAGTTATAAAGGCGTTATCAGGGAAGCAATGCCGTATCTGCCGTTTTCAAGCAGTGAACAGGAAATAATAGACAAATATCTTCCGCCGATAGAATTGTATATAGATAAAAGCGTTCGTTCTTGGATAATGGGAAACAGTGACGTGGAAAGCGAATGGGACGAATATCTGAAAGAAATAGACCGGCTCGGAATGAATAAGATTGAGAAAATTTACAATGCCGCATATGTGCGGTACAATTAAAATGTATTTAACGGCACGTGCCGATTAAATAATATAATAAAAGGAGAGGATAAAAAATGAAAAAAATACTGGCAATTATCTGTACAGTGCTGATGATGGGCGCAGCAATGCCGAGCACACTGGCAGCAGACACCGCTGTAGGGGAATACAGCTGGGACTTTGAGGACGGCAATATACCGGAGCAGTTCACGCAAATGTCAAAAGAAGCTCCGTACAACGTACATGGCGACCCGCTCGGACAGCACGGCAAAACTTTTAGAATTTGGAACGGTTTGGGCGGAAAAGGACAAAACGACGGTTTCCTGAATCAAAACAACTTCGGTGTAATTATTACTCCGGACGGCTGGGCTGATAATGCGGTAAACGATACCATGGTTATTGCAAGCGCAGATTTCATGATGCCGAGATACAGAGAAGCATTGAACGTTATCTCGCCGTATAACAGCGGAAATATTTATGGATTTGAGGGTTCTGTTCAGGTTATGCTCGACAGAAACGTTGTGTTTAATACCGGAAGAGAAAAAATTATAATCGGTGAAGTAGATATTAACGAATGGCATACCACAGCTGTTAAATACTCGCTTTCTTCTGCGGATAATACAACGGCAGACGTATATCTTGACGGTGTAAAGGTGCTTGAAAATATCACGGTTCCGGGTCTTACAAACGGAATAAACGGCTTCAGACTTTCTATGAACTGTAATTCCACGGACGCAGAATTTGCAGCTTCGGTTCGTGCCGATGACAGAAATGAGATGGCTTATTTCGATAATATATACATAGGAACAAATACCGCCAATCTCGAAAAATTCCAAGTGACGGGAACAAGCTTCTCTCATGCAACACCGAATAAAGTAACGGTGCATTTTAACGGTGCTGCCGACACAAACGATTTCGCTGCCGATACTCTGATAGCAAAAACAGGCGATACAAATATTGAAATTGCTTCCGCAGAATGGACAAACGGAAACAAAGACCTTGTTATAGATTTCGGCAATGCACTCACATTCGGAAATACATACAGCATAATACTTCCGTCAATCGCTTCTGCAAGCGGTGCTGCCGAATATGAAGGCGGAACGGTTTCCTTTGAAGCGAAAGCCGGTCTTAATATTGTTGAAAATAATTTTGAAAGCATGGACAGCATAAAATCCGTTTCTTTGAAATCAGCAAGAGGAAAAGAACTTCCGGGCACTATTAAAGACGGAGCGTTAAGAGTTTGCTGCGGCGTCGGCGGCGGTGGCGGCGACGGTACGTACGGTGACAGAAACCAAAACGGACTGGAAATTTATCAGGACGGTTTGGGCAACTACGCAGGTTATATTATAATAAGCTGGAAGATGATGGTTGAAAAAGACAATATTACGGCTGTTATGGCTCCTCGTTCAACTTCAAACGGATATTTTGAAGGACTTTATTTCGGTGTAAAAGGAACGAATGTAATATGCAATAATGATTCGACTGTCGTAGGTACGGTACAGCCGGGCGAATGGCATACATATACAGTTAAATATAACATTGCTCCGGGTTCGAAAGCTTGGGCGTGGGAATATTATCTTGACGGCGAAAAAGTAAGTGCAAGCGCTCTCGGAAGCCATAGAAATAACTGTACTTCGCTTACACTTATAGTAAATGTAAACGTAGATGATGCGACACTTGCGGAAACACCTCGCTACGACAACAGAGGCGAATATTTCAATATAGACGATATGGTTGTTTCTACGGAAACAGGTCTTTACAGTGCCTACACGGGCGGAGATTTCGCTTCGGCATACGGCGCATACATGGATAATTTGAACGAAACAAGCATAAATACCTATATTTGCTATACAAACGGCAAGCTCAGAGGTGTCGACGGCAGCGTTGACGCAAGCATTATATCCGGACTTTCGGGCAATGCCTGCGCAGCTGTTTACGATGAAAACGGCAAGCTGAAAAGCGTTGCTGTAAAAGGCTTCGACCTTGAAGCCGGAGAAGCCGCACATCTTGCATGGGTTCTCGAAAATGTCGAAGAAACGGACAAAATCCGAACTTTCGTTTGGAACGGTTCTTCCGCTCCGTATGTATCGGCAAATCCGTTACAGTAAAATTTTAAATTAACCGCAGGGCGATAAGGCACCGCACGAGCCTTTCAACTCCACAGCGCCCTGCGGCGTATAAAAGGTCATAATTGATTATTTGTGACCTTTTATACGCTATGTGATTGGAGGAAAATCATGAAAAAATTTTTATCTTTTATGCTTACTTTTGCTTTATGTTTTTGCGGTACGGCGTTTTGTTATACGCCGGAATATGATATATCATACGACACGGCGGAATCCCTCGGACATACGCTCACGGCAACGTATATCGAAAGAAGTCTGACGACATACGAGGACGGCAAGCCCATTTCCTGCGTATCGATATCAGGAAGCGACGGAGCGCTTATAAATATCGTGGATATAAACGCTGCGAAAGTCCTCCGTACATTTAAAATGGATTTTTCGGGGTATTTCTATTTCGGAGCGGTAAACTACGAAAACTTCAATGTATATATGGGAATAGGAAGACACGTCGTGGAATATAATCCGACGACGAAGAAAGCGACAGACCTCGGAGCTGTACCGACAACAAATTCGGGAACGGTAAACGGTGCGGCCGTTGACTCCGAAACCGGCGATGTATTCGGTGTGGCAACTCCGTATTCGTATATATGGAAATACGATGTTTCGGAAAAGAAATTAAGCACTTTCACAACGACCCTTTCGGGTTCGGCGGGATTGAACGGGCTTGCAATATCGGGAAATTATATTTATGTTTATGCGCAGGACAGCAATAAAAACCCGGTTATGGCGAAAATTAACAAAGCGAATGCGTCGGACATTACATATATAAGCTTGCCTACAGATTTCGGCACGCCTACCTCCGTAGGTCAGATATATTCCGGCGGAAACCGCATAATAGCGCAGATAAACTCAAGCTCGGGTACATATATGAGGATTTACACTATCGATACCGGCGTATGGGAAAAGACAAAATTTCAAATGGGTACGACAAGCATGACGGATATGTTTGAAAATAAGTTTTATTACGCATATAACGGCTATCTCTGTTCCATAGACGTAACAACGCTTAAGATTACGGAATACAGAAGTATAAGGATAGGCTCTCATCTGCGGGGAAACGGAATGTTCATAGAATATGAGGGTATGTCGGGATATTCTTTTGTAAATTCGCAGTACGGAGGAAATCTGTATGCCATAAACCCGGCACTCGGGAAATCGGTGCAAATACCGGTTACATTGAAAGGTGCGACAATAGCTCACAGAATTTCACGGCTCGGAGTGGACGGCAGAATATATGTCGGCGGCTTCAAGGCGTCAAGCGGTGCGGCAGTGAATCCCGATACGGGAGAAAAAGAAACATATGCTTCCGACCAGACGGAGGGCATAACCGGTTACGGTACGAAAATGTATCTCGGCGGATATGCCGGCGGCGATATATACGAGCTTGATACCACGAAACCGTATAAAAATGATTATAAAAGCAATCCGAAAAAAATATGCACTATAGGCGAGAATCAGATAAGACCTTTCGACCTTGAAGTGCTGAACGGCGGAAAGACTCTTGCCGTAGCGTCGCAATGCGTTGCCGGTGAATACGGCGGTGCGCTTACAATCATAAATCTTGATACATATGCAAAAAAGGTATACAGAAATATTGTTGCCGACCAAAATCTTGTTACGGTTACGAGCAAGGGAACCAAGGTTTATGCCGGTTCTACGATAACGAGCGGCGGAAACCTTGCCCCGAAAGCGGACAATGCTCATGTGATTGCATTTGATACGGAAACAGAAACCGTTACGGCAGATGTCGAATTGAAAATACCCGGCTGCGACAAGTCCATACCTATTGTAAAAGGACTTGTCACAGGAGCGGACGGCGATATATACGGATATACACCGGGAGCATATTTCGTTTTGGATTCCGAAACGCTGGAAATGAAGAGGTACAATCTTTTTGACGAATCGCAGATTGAAACAGACCGTTCCGCTTCGCTTCAGCTATGGCACGAAACGTTTATGCAGTTCGACCCGACAAGCGGATATTTAATAGTAAACGGAACGTTTGTAAATCCGATTACGCTGAAAGATATTGCAACACCTCCGCAGGACCTTGCTTCGGCAATGTTTGCCGGAATTTCGGAGAACGGCACGGCATATTTTGTGGATTCAAACACAACTTTGTATAAAATAAAGGTATTTTGCAATGAAGTGCCGAAAGAAATATATACGGAGAGTTTTGACGGCGGCGAAAGCACGGTATTTTCCAATGTGGGGCTCAGACGTCCGCAGGCATTGCCGACAGAATATATAAACGGCGCTGCGAGAATATGTGCCGGTATAGGCAGCGGATACGGTGACGGCGGATATAAAGACAAAAATTTGCGGTCATGCGAAATACTGAACAGCCGTATGAGCAGCGGTTATACCGGAAAGCTGATTGCAGCCGCAGATATAATGCTTGAAAAAGATAATATAACGGCGGTTTTGGCGCCGAGAGGAACTCATTACGGCGATTTCGGAGGACTTTATTTCGGATTCTGCGGAACAAATGTTGTAGCGCAAGACGAAACGGTCGGCAAGATAAGCGTCGGCAAATGGTACAGGCTGACGGCAAAATATAATATAACCGGAAGTACATGGTGCGGTGAATATTATCTTGACGGAGTGAAAGTCGGTGAGGCACAGACATCATACAGTGTTCCGTGCGTTTCCTTAAGTCTGAATATAAACGTTAATGCAGATGAATCAACGACTACGGAAACACGCTTCGACAGCAGGGGAGAATATTTCAGAATAGATAATCTCGCCGTATCAGCAGACGAAGATTTGTATGAAAGCTACAGCGGCGGTGTTTTCGGGAAATTCGATATGAACACGGAATTTTCGGAGAAATACGCAACAACGCATATCAGCGCAGGATTCTTTGAGAATGCCGAGGGCAATATTTATACCGCATATTACAGCGGCGGAAAGCTTGTAAAGGCTGAAAAAACACCGTTTAATGTTAAAAAATACAGAGATGCGTATTTTGTGACAGATACGGAAAATTGTGATGAAACAAAGGTTTTTGCATGGGGAGCGGACGGCGAACCGAAATGCATACCGAATATCAAACAATAAATAATCATGAAAGGAAAGAAGAATATGTTAAAAAGGTTTATGGGAATCTGCCTTGCGGCGATAATGCTTGCCGCAACGGTATCAGCTGCCGAGGATACGGCAAGGGAAGAAGTGGCATACGGAAAACCGCAGTCGCTTGGTTATACCCTTACGGCGGCATATACAGAGCGTTCACTCACGACGCTTGAGGACGGGAAACCGATTACCTGTGTTTCCGCTTCGACGACGGAGGGTGCAATTATAAATGTTGTAGACATTGACGATGAAAAATTATTGCGCACATTTAAAATGAAATTCAGCGGATATATGTATTTCGGAGCTGTAAACCACGAAACACATATTGTATATATGGGTATCGGAAACCACCTTGTGGAATACAATCCCGAAACGAAAAACGTTACAGACCTTGGTAGGGTTCCGACAACAAATTCGGGAAATGTAAACTGGGCGGCAATTGATTATGAAACCGGCAATGTCTGGGGAGCAGCTTCCGTATACTCCGGTATATGGAAATTTGATGTTAAGACACGGCAGCTTTCTACATTTAAGACTATGGTAGATGGAGATACAAAGGGCATAGGCGGAATAGATATTTTAAACGGCTATCTGTATGTACGCGGACAAAATTCCGACAGAAAAGAATGCCTTGCAAAAATAAACAAAGACAATGCGGACGACGTAACTTATTACGACCCGCCGTCATATCTCACGAACGTGACGAGTATAGGACAGATATACGCCGGCGGCAAATATATAATAGCACGAATTGATGCGGCGGAGGGAACGTGGAACTGCATTTTCAACACGGAAACGGAAAAATGGGAGGACACGAAGTTTCAGGCGCATACAACGAGCATGACGGATATTTATGACGGCAAATTCTATTATTTATATGACCGGTATATCCATTCGATTGATATGGAAACTCTCGAATTTGAGGAATTTCCGGATTTGAAATACGGCTCTCACCTGCGAGGAAACGGTATGTTTGTGGAATTAAGCGACCCGGAAATGCCCGGATATTCGTTTATAACCGCCCAATACAGCGGCAATATATACGCACTTAACACCCAAAGCCAAAAGATGAAGAAAATTGATGTTGTACTCGTCGGCGGGCCGCTTATTCACAGAATTTCAAGGCTCGGCAATGACGGCAGGATATATGTCGGCGCATTCAAAGGTTCTGTAGCTGCTGCCGTAAATCCGAATACCGGTGAAAAAGAATATTTTTCCGGAGAACAGCCGGAGGGTATGTTCCCGTGGAAAGATAAAATGTTTGTCGGAGCATATGCCGGCGGAGATATTTATATGTTAGATACAACAAAACCGTACAGCCTCGGAGTACATGATATAAATTCGGGAATGAACCCCGTAAAGCTGTGTACAATCGGTGAGGAACAAAACAGACCTTTCGATATAGACGTTGCGGAGGACAGAATCCTTGTTGCGGTATCGCAGCCGCACGCCGGAGAATACGGCGGCGCGCTTACTCTTATCGACCTCGAAACCTATGAAAAACACGTATTCAGAAACCTTGTCGAAAATCAAAGTCTGCTGACTGTATGCACGAAAGGAAATATCGCATATTTCGGTACAAGCATTACAAGCGGAGGAAATGCGAAGCCATTAGCAAACAATGCGCACGTTACGGCGTTCAATGTCGATACGCATGAGGTAGTTCGTGATGTGGAGCTTAAAATACCCGGCTGTGCGAAAGCAATTCCCTGGGTAAGAGGATTGGTTATCGGACCGGACGGCGATTTGTACGGATATACACCCGGCGGATATTTCGTAATGAATCCCGACACGCTCGAAATAAAACGTTCCAATATGTTTGACGACAGTCAGATTATAACGGACAGAAGCGATACATTGCAGCTTTGGCATCAGACGCAGATGGAATTTGACAAACGCACGGGATATTTGATAGTAAACGGTACGTTTGCAGACCCGGATACTCTCGAAAATGTATTAACACCTCCGGCAGAATTGAAAGACGCTATGTGGGCGGGAACAGACGATAATAATATGGCATATTTCGTTGACACTTCGACAACGCTGTACAAAGTACCAATGATATACGGTGATGATAAATCATATCTGATAAGCGATATGACGTTCCTGCTCGGAAACAAGCTTTATTCGTCGGGAACAGCCTCTGATATTGCCGTATACAAAGAAAACGGCAGAACAATGGTGCCGGTAAGGCTGTTTGCGGCGGCTATGGGAGCAAGTGTGAATTATGATGCGGAAACAAGCACTGTCGAACTCACCAATGCCGACGGAAAAAGTCTTAAGTTTATTACAAATGACAACAAGACGGTAAACGGCAATGGCGAAGTAAAGAAAATAGGTGCTGTGCTTAAAGAGGAAAACGGTGTTTCGTATCTTCCTCTCCCATACTTTGCGGAGTTCTGCGGAAAAGAAACGGTAAACGGCGAATACGGAACGGTGTTCATTACGGATAAGGGCAAAAATATAAACGACAATCCGGCTGCGCTTGAATATATTTACAGCGAATTATGCGGCGAAAAATAAAATAATTT
Source organism: uncultured Clostridia bacterium (assembly GCA_934792465.1). Taxonomy (GTDB): domain Bacteria; phylum Bacillota; class Clostridia; order RUG12999; family RUG12999; genus CAKVOK01. The sequence goes on from CAKVOK010000008.1 coordinate 38,225, forward strand.
CCGTTTGACGGCTTATCTGCCCATGATAAGCCGCCGGGAGATTTTTTATAAATACCTGTGGGCAGAAAGGCTATGGAATCATTGTGAAAATAAGAAATATTATACTCAGCTTTATTTTGGTTGTTTCATTTATAATACCGACGTTCGGCGTAACGGCATATGATGACGTTTCGGACTACACGGAGGAAATAAACCTGCTTACCCGTATGGGATTTATGGACGGCGAAACAAGCGATTTGTTCTATCCGGACGATAAGATAGACAGAGCCGAAACCGTTAAAATACTTATGCGCCTGCGCAATCTCCCAAGCGGCGGCGACGGCGAACAGCGCTTTATTGATGTTAAAAAAGATTATTATGTATTTGATGAAATAGATTCCGCCGTTGTAAACGGATATATCGGTGTGCCGGCAGACAGAAAATTCAATCCGGAAAGCCCGATTACGGCGGAGGACGCACTTTCGATACTTCTTCGGATAATGAATTACGGAATATATCTCGATTCAACGGGAAAATCCGTTATAGCAACGGCTTCGGACGCAGGACTTCTTAAGGGCGTACGCCTTTCGGGAGGATATATCACAAAAGGTCAGCTGGCGGCAGTTATATACAATTCGTTTTCATGCGGAATGCCGGAAATATCTTCCGTTTCCTCGGATTCCACAAAGCTTGACAGCAGCGACAAGACCACGCTTTCGTATCATGATATGAAGCTGATAAAAGGCGTTGTAACATCGACCGATGTGTCCGGAATATATTACAGTGCAAAGCCGCTTGCAAAAGGCAAGATAATGATAGGCGATACCGAATATATCAGAACGTCCGAAGAACAAACGGAGTATCTCGGATATGCCGTGGACGCAATAATAACGGACGATTCTGAAGAAACGACTCAAAAGCTTCTGTATTGTCTGCGCAGCGAAAACAACACGGAAGAAACCATAGATTTGGAAGATATAACGGACGTAAACGGCTACAAAATATCTTACAGCACGAACGACAGAAAGAAAACTTTGAATCTGAAGGAAAGGGATTGTATAATATACAACGGCACGGCGGTTAAATACAGCCCGGATTATATAAAAGATGCCAACGGCACAATAACTACACTCGAAAACGCTTTTGCGGAACGAATCGTATTTATAGATTCGTATGTGAGCTACGGTGTGGCTTCCGTAAACATAAACGAAAAGCAAATAAACCTTGCGAACGGAACATTTAATAACAAAACATATATAGACCTCGATAACGACGATTATAAGGCGATACGTATTTATATGGACGGTGCGGAAATAAGTTTTTCCGATATTTTAATCGGCGACGTAATAAGCGTTATGGGGTCGGATAGATTTATAAAAATAATCAACTGCCGAAGCGCACGTGAAATATCCGTAAGCGGCATAACCGATGATGATAAAGTGATGGCGGACGGCAAGGAATACGAAATAGGCAAATATTGCACCGGCAAGGATATTTTAAATATCGGTACATCATTTTCGGTAACGCTTGATGTATACGGCAGAATTATGTCGTTTAAGAAAATATCCGAAACCGATGTCTACGGCTGCATACTCAAAACGAAGTATGAAGATGCGGAGGACAAAGGATATGTAAAGATTCTCGATGCGGATTCAAAGATAAATTCATACGAATTTACAGATAAGGTTAAATATACAAATGGTGATAAGATAAAAAGAATTTCCGCAAAAGAGGTTTGCGGCCTTATCGGAAATATTCAGGTAATCAAATATGTAAAAGACGGTTCGGGAAAGATAAAAGAGGTTAAACAGGCTGCGGACATAACGGACGACCTGCGTTATAACGAACAGATATTTACAAAATATCAGATAGCTTCCGCAAGGGCAAGCTATGTATCAATTGCCGGCGTCGGTTACGGAAATTGTAACGTATTTGTCGTACCGAATGCAGACGACAGCGGAAATGTGGACGAAAAAGGCTGCGGCGTGAAGCTCGGTTATTTCTCCGGCGGTTCAAACTACAACAGTATTACATTTTATGATGTGGGAACGGACGGTATGGCGAAAGCAGGTCTTGTGCGTGCAAATTCCGGTTCGAAAATAGACAACTATGCGGCAGGTCTTATACTCGTTGAAAAGACGGGCAAGGTACTCGGCAGCGACGAAACCGAGAAAACGGCTGTAATAGGTTACAGCGGCGGAAACCGCGTTACATATGCGGTAGCGGATAATTATTCCGGCGATTTTAATCCGGAGGATTTGAGTCTCGGCGACCTCATACTTATTGCAACCGATTCAAGGGGCGAAATAGGCAATATTCTTGTTTGCTACGATGACAGTGCAAACGTATGGGGAAACACAACGAATGCCGGTGCAGGTCAGTATTATACGGTTGAATGCTCGGTATATCACGGAACAGTGCGTTATTTCGACGGCAATACGCTGACGCTGGAATTCGGCGGCACACTGGCACAGCACCCCTACGGAACGTTTTTCCCGCAGATGACAAACACGGTAAGTTCTGTTTATTATGTAAATAGGGAAACAAAAAAGATTTCTATGGGCGACATGAGCAAGATTGCGTCGAACAACTATTACAACGGCGCTGTCGGCTCGGAAGTTGTAACACGTTCAAACAGAGGCGGAGTTCAGGAGGTTGTGGTATATGAGAACTAAAATATTATCAATTTTGCTTGCGGCTGTGTTGATTTTCGGCGGCAACTGCATGGCACAGGATTTTGAATACAGCTGGAATTTCGACAGTGCGGATATTCCGGAATATTTTTCCGCAAATACATCAAGAAAGCTTGAAGTAATAAACGATGCTCCGGGAACGGGTGCGGAAAGCGGAAACCATGCCTTTGCATGGGTTCGTTCCGGAAATACGAAAGGCAACGGAGTACTCGGAGCATCGACCGACGGATATAATATCGGAAAAGATGTTATGGGCTGTATAAACGATACAACGCTTGTATACAGCGTAAGCTTTAAATCCATGAACAAATCTATGCATTCGTATATTGCCGCACCGAGATTCGGCGAAAATGCGGAATTTATATTGCCTGTTAAAATTGAGGACGGCAGCCTTTATTTCGGCGACACTCAAACAGGTGAAATAAAAACGGGCGAATGGACGACTGTCGGCGTGAAATATGAGCTTTCCTCAGAAAACGGCGTAACGGCTACGTTATATGCGGACGGAGAAGAAAAAGCTTCGCAGACGGACGATTCGGACAGTGCCAAAGCCGGTATCGTATATTTTTCTCTGCTTGGCGTAGGCAAAACAACTACGGAAGAATATCTTGCCGAGCAGACGGCAAAAGGACGAAATGAAATCGTATATTTTGATGATTTGTATATCGGAAACGATTTAAGCAAGCTTGCGGCAAACTTTTCGGTTGTGTCTGTAAAGCACACTATGAAAACGCCGGGCAATATTACGGTAAGCTTCAATAAGGAAATTGACGAATCCTCCTTTTCTTCTGATTTTATTACGGTTGAGGGGAGAGAGATAAGGTCGTATACATTCGGTGATGATAAAAAGACTGTTTTGCTTACGCTGAACAGCCCTCTTGAAATCGGCACGGAATACAGCATTACATTCAGCACGGATATAAAGGATATATCCGGCAATGCGCTGCCGAAAGAAACAACCGTAAGTATCACTGCGGTAATAGACCCCGGCGTAAACAGAAGCTGGAATTTCGATAATTTAACCGATATGCCGGACGGCTTTAAATATAATAATAAATCAGTACCTCTCGTGCTTGCGGAAAGCGGCAGAAGCGGTGATGACAAATGCTTCGGCTGGCTTGCCGGAATAGGTAACGGTGCCGGCAGCGGCAATGTTGACAAATATTCAAACGGTGTAGTGATTTTGCGTGACGAATATGACGGCGGCAAGATAAACAACGTTACGATTGCCGTGGATTATGATTTTAAATTTAAAATAGATTATATGTGCGCATGGATGCTTCAGCCGATATTTGCCGGCGGCGAATTTACACCGGTTTCTATGTCGGAAAACAATGTGTATTTCAACGGCGAGCTGTTGGGACATATTGAAAAAGATACATGGCACAACATAGGTGTGGTATACAATCTTTCGTCAACGGACGGACTCAAAATGGATATATACCTTGATTCGGTGAAAAAAGTATCGGATTATACGGTTTCAAATTCTGTTACAAGGTCGGGAATAAGCTGTTTCAGAATACTCCAACTTCCCAATACTCCGGCAGAGCTTGCGGCGCAATATCCGAGATTCGATACACGTAACGAGTATTATTTTATGGATAATCTCTATATCGGAGAGGATACGGGAAAAGCATATCCGAATCAGTCGGTTGCATCCGCTTCTCCGGAAAACGGCAGCAAAGACGTTGATATTTCAAGCAATATTACATTGAAATTTGCGGCAGACCTTGACGAAAGCACAATATCGGATATAACACTCAGTGATGAAAACGGAAATTCCGTTCCGGCAGAAAAAACACTTGCCGAATCCGATACGGTTGTTATTACGCCGAGCAGCAATCTTTTATACGGAACGAATTATAAATTAACTGTACCGAAAGAAGTGAAATCCACCGAGGGCAAAAGTATGGCGGAAGATGCGAAGATAAGCTTCAAGACCGCTACAAATTACGATTTTGAAATAGACGCCGTATCGCAAGACGGCGGTATAACGGTTGACGTATCGAATAAATCGTATCTCAAAAATAATGTATATGCGGCTGCGATAACGAAAAAAGACGGAAATATCACGGGAATGCAGATTAAGAATGCCGAAATTCAGACTACGGGGAAAATCGAATTTGATGCTGCTGGCGAGGGCGAAACGCCGAGCATAATTCTGTTTGACAATGAATTTAATATTATGTCCGCGCCATGGTATGAAAATGTTAAAACCTCGTGCATAGATTATTCAAAAACTTCACTGAATGCCGAAGCGGTAACGCAGGATAAGAAAATTACGATAAGCGGAACGGCAGAACCGAAAAACGGATTTGTAATATGCAAGGTTACCAAAAGCGGCAAAAACGTATCTTCCGAAAATGCGGACGATTATATATTAATTGATGTATGCACGCCGGACGATAACGGAAATTATTCGTTTACAGCACCGGTGACGGAGCTGAACGGCGAATATGAATATGCCGTATCCGCATACGGTACGGAAGCAATCAAAGGAAAAATCTCATATGCGCTTGCGACGGATAATAAGATAGAAAGCTTCAGCCTGAACGGAACTGCGTGTTCGATAAGCGGAACTGCGGCAAGCGTTTCGATAAACGGTGATTTGTCGGGTCTTATTGCCGAATTTAAGCTTTCGGATAAAGCGTATATCATGCTGAACGGCGAAAGACTGGAAAGCGGAAAATCAAGAATAGATTGCAGAAACAGCGTTGTGCTGACGGTATATTCCGAGGCCGGCGAAAGCAGAGAATACACTCTGCGGGTTTCCGGCGGCTCATCATCCGGTTCGGGCGGCTCCGGCAGTTCGTCAGGCGGCGGAAGTGTCAAGAAGCCGGTAACAGCTTCCGTAGATACCGGTATAATTAAAAAGCCGGAAATCGCAGACCCGATTGATTACGGCACATTTACAGATGTTAAAAAGAGTCACTGGGCATATGAAGCAATCGAAAGTCTTGCGGAAAAGAAAATCGCAAGCGGCGACGGCGCAGGAAATTTCAATCCCGATGCAAACGTTAAACGTGAGGAATTTGCAAAGCTGATAGCGGCGGCTTTCGGATTTGAAAAGGCTTCGGAAAAAGTGAGCTTTGCAGATGCGCCGGAGGGAGCATGGTATAAGGAATATGTGGAAAATCTCGCTTCCAACGGTGTTATAAAAGGAATTGACGAAAACAATTTCGGTGCCGGAATCAACATAACAAGGCAGGATATGTCGGTTATAATACTGCGTGCGGCACAGGCAAAAGGAATTGATTTGACGCCTGTACGAGAATATGCCGGCTTTGACGATGAAGCGGATATTGCGGACTACGCAAAAGAAGCGGTAAAAACGCTTTATGAAGCAGGAATCATAAACGGCAGAGGAAATAGCTTTGAACCGAACGAAAATGCTTCGAGAGCGGAAAGTGTCTATATAATATTTAAATCAATATGACTAACAAACGGTCGGTGCATTCAAAGCGTTGACCGTTTGTTAAATTTATGTAACATCTTGACTTTTATATTGATTTTTAATGTAAAGTGTGATACAATATGAATATAAATTTTAATTTTGGAGGGAAAATATCATGAAAAAAATAATTGCATTTGTATTAACGGTATTTATGTTTATGGGAATGACGTGCTTTGCACAGGATATAAACGTTACAATATCGGGTAAAAAGCTTGATTTTGACGTTCAGCCCGTAATGGAAAGCGACCGTGTGCTTGTGCCTATGAGAGCAATATTTGAAAATCTCGGTGCAACCGTAAGCTGGGACAATGACACGTCAACGGCAATAGCGGTTAAAGGGGATAAGGTTATAATAATACAGATTGATAATTCGAAAGCATTTATCAATACGGAAGTAAAAGAACTTGATGTTCCGGCAAGGCTTATTTCGGACAGAACACTTGTTCCGGTAAGATTTGTAAGCGAAGCACTCAATTGCAAAGTGGATTGGAATCAAGATGAACAGACAGTTGTAATAACTCCCGGACAGTAAGGAGGAAAATCAATGAAAAAGTTTGCAGCACATATTATTACATTTACACTCATCATACAAACCGCATTTGCGGCAATGCAGACAACTCCGACGGATATTCGCGTGTTTATCGACGGAAAGGAAATGCCTGCCGTATGTCTGTACAATACAATGTATATTGCTGCGGACGATTTGATTTATTTCGGATATAATCTCAAATATGACGAAAATATCCGCACACTGTTTTTGAATAAAACAGGCTTGCCCTCAGATACGGAAGTTCCGAAAAATGCTGTCGCAAGCCTTGAGAAAACGGATATAAACCTTGTTATAAACGGACGTGCCGTAAAAACCCTTTTGTGCGCGGCAAACGGCAAACTGTATGTGAGTGCCGCATATCTTTCTTATGAACGTGACGGATACGATACCGCACAGCCTGAAAAAGGAAATTATTTCGGAATGGAAAGTTATTGGAACGGCGATACAAGAACACTGGATATAAAATCAATTAGCCTGCCGACGAAAGAAGAACAGATTAAAGAGTTTTCGACACAGGACGAATCAACGAGCTTTCTTTCGTGGACGGAAACGGCACATTGGCAGGGTTCGTTTTTCGATGTGGTTCGGTTCGCACAGAGCGGAACTTCGCACGGCACATATTTTTATACGAAATATATTGCGGATAACGGCGTGAGTGCCTATTTGGAAAATATATTTAAATTGTACGATTTTTACGATTCTTGGGGACATACGACAACGTATAATGAAGAATTCAGGGACGATAAGCTTTATTTTGAGGGAACGAAAACAGACGGCAGAACGGGTAAATATTATCTCGATTTTAATACACTGGCGATTATAACCCTTGAAGAAACAGAACCCGACGACTCAAAGAGAACAATACCGAAATATGAATCGCCGATAGGGAAAATACCGCAAAAAGCAAGCTTTAAAACGACTATGGACGGCACGGAAATTCCTGCATGGGTAATTTTGAACGGCACGTACATAGACGCTGATTTGCTGCTTAATTTCGGATATGAAAAAACATATCTGAACGACAGGGCTCTTTTGTATATCAAGACAGGAAAAGTTACACAGTATACAGCACCGAACGTTACAGAGCCGACAGGCTCAAGCGGTGCGCCGACTGTATACGTAGACGGCAGAAGTATGCCGACTTTTAACACGGGTAATATTAATCTGATTTCGACAGAGGTTTGGACGGTGCTTTTTAATAAATCCACCGTTTCGGCAAAGTGGGACGCAGAGAAAAACACGCTTGAAATCAATACAAATAACAAGATGTTCGAAACCTTTGAAGATGCGGAAGCATATGCAAAGAATTATTATAACGGCGATGACGGAAACGAGAAAATCATGTATAGCGGTGCGGACTTTTCGATAATGATATGTCCGAGCGAATACGGTACGGAGGTTTTCAAGATAAGCTCGGATTTTAATGTATCTTGCATAAGTGAGATTGTCATGAATGTGTATTCGCTGTCGTTTGAATCCGCAGACAGTATAAAGGTTTCCGAGGACGGCAGAAAGCTTGAATTTACAAGCAGCGGAGCGTCATACGGATTGGATTTATATAATTATACTTTAATTAATGACTGAAAAGTCATATGCGCAATACGTGTCGGAGCATATATAAATGACAGATTTGAACACAGGTTGGCTGAACATTTTAAATATTGATATGTACATAGTGCTTTTTGCGTTAAAAAAAGCTTATAACAAAGCAGCTGCGAAAATTATTTTTTACAGCTGCTGTTTTGTTGCGTTATTCAAGGATTTCGTGCCGAAGCTTTTCTATTGCACGTTTTTCTATACGTGACACATACGAACGGGAAATACCCATATTTTCGGCTATTACGCTTTGGGTTTGAACAGGTGTATTGTCAAGACCGTAGCGTTTGGTCAGAATCTCTATTTCGTCGGGCTTCAATACAACATTCATTTTTTTTCGCAATGCCGAGGACATCAGCTTAATATTAACTTCATCGTCAACATGGCGACCGTTGTCCTCTAAAATATCCATAAGCGTTATTTCGTTTCCGTCTTTGTCCGAACCTATTGTGTCGTCTATGGAAACCTCGTTTTGAAGCTTTTTGCTGCTTCTTATATACATTAAAATTTCGTTGTCTATGCAGCGTGCCGCATATGTTGCAAGCCTTGTGCCTTTTTCGCCCTTGAAGCTGGTTATTCCTTTAATAAGTCCTATTGTTCCTATGGAAATCAAATCTTCGTTGTCGCAGCCTTTCGGCGAATATTTTTTTGCAATGTGCGCTACAAGCCGAAGGTTATGTTCTATTAAAATATTTTTTGCATTTTTGTCGCCGCTTTTCATAAGTGCGATATAGTTTTCTTCCTCTGTAGGTGTAAGCGGCTTGGGGAAACCGCCGTTTTTGCCCATAAATCCTGCCAAAAACCATACATTGTACAGTATCGACAGCAAAAAAGAAAACATAAAAAAATCAACCCCTTGCAAATATTTATGTTAAATTATATGTTCCGGGACGAACCGTTTAGACGTTAAGATTTCGGATAATGTATTGGAAATTCCGAACTAATTAGAAAAAGTGATACAATGTTTGTGCAATAAAGCTATTTACAAGCCGGCTAAAATATGATACAATATGTTGGGGGAAGATTTTAATGCATTTTGATATATTAACTTTATTTCCGGATATGTTTCGGGGAGTTTTCGGTGACAGCATTATAAAACGTGCCGCCGATAACGGGATTTTATCTTTTAATTACGTAGATATCAGGGATTTTACGGAAAATAAACACAGAAAAGTTGATGATTACGCTTTCGGCGGAGGAACGGGACTTGTCATGTCCGTACAGCCCATAGTGGACGCATACAAAAGCGTTACGAACGGCGAAAAAGTGTTTACCGTGTATATGTCGCCGCAGGGCAAGGTTTTTAACCAGAGCATGGCACGTGAATTTGCGAAAAAGAAGCGTATGGTGATTCTGTGCGGTCATTACGAGGGCATAGACGAGCGTGCGATAGAAGAAATTGTCGATATGGAGGTTTCCATAGGAGATTTTGTTCTTACGGGAGGAGAAATACCGGCAATGGCACTTGTGGACAGCGTTGCGAGAATGATAGACGGGGTATTGCCGAATGAGGAAGCATATTCCATGGAATCGCATTACGGAGGTTTGCTGGAATATCCGAATTATACACGTCCGTATGAGATACACGGCAAAAAGGTTCCGGATATTCTGCTTTCGGGGCACCACAAGAATATTGAAATATGGAAGCATAAACAGGCGCTGTATCGTACATGGCTGAAGCGTCCGGATATGATAAGAAAATATAAGCTTACCGAGGATGACAAAAAGTTTCTCGCAAAGTTCAAAGGAAAGCGGAGAAAAAATCTGCCTGCGGTATATGATGGGGAGTGATTTGTTGCGCCTTTTTGAAACGATTTTGTTTAAGGATATAAAGGACACTGACGAATACGGCATACATATTAAAAAATATGAGAGGGGAGAGCTTATATCTCCCGACGAGATAACCGATGTGGGAATTGTTTTAAACGGCAATATAAAAATCTATAAAAACGATTTGAGCGGAGGTATCAGCATAATAGAACATATCGACCCCGGCGAGCTTATCGGAGAAACGAGCGTAATGCTTTCGGATACTTCCGAAAACATTACGTACATATGCAGCAAAAAAACAGATGTTGCATATTTTGATTGGAAAAGCGTGTTTAAAAATCCGCAGCTTGCGGAGCGTTTCGCCGTAATGCTGGCGGAAAACCGAAAAAAACTGCGTGAGAGAGCTATGGTTCTTTCCGGCAGAAGTATTCGGGATAAGCTGAAATGTTATTTTGAGATTATAATGGCAAAAAAAGGCAAAAAGAGCTTCACACTTCCGGGAACAATGGGTTCGATTGCAAATTTTCTTTCTGTGGACAGAAGCGCAATGTCGAGAGAAATAAAAAAAATGAAAGAAGAAGAGCTTATTAGAATAGAAAAACACACGGTAACGATATTGTGGGAAATTGACAGTTAACGGAGCTTTTACACAATATATAGGTTTACATATTTATAAAAACACAATATATTGTAAAAAATATTTACAAATGTGACTTTTGCAACAACATTGGATTAGCATATATGGTATAATTATATACGTTAGTATACAAGATATAGTATATATGCTGATTTTTTATGATCTAATTCCATTTACAGATAAAACAGAAGATAAACAGAAAGGAGCAAAGGTTATGCAGGTTGTAAAAAGAGACGGTCGCGGAGTTGACTACGACAGAAGCAAAATAATTACGGCTATTAATAAGGCTAACAATGAGGTGGAAGAACAGGAACGTGCAAGCGAGGACGATATATATTCCATACTTGAATATATCGAGGGCAAATCGAAAAAGAGAATGCTCGTCGAGGATATTCAGGATATTATCGAGAAAAAGCTCATGGAGAAGAAAAAGTTTACTCTTGCGAAAACGTATATTTTATACAGATATACAAGAGCGCTTGTCAGAAAGGCGAATACAACGGACGAATCGATACTCAGCCTTATACAAAATTCAAATAAGGACGTTATGGAGGAAAATTCAAATAAGAACGCAACGGTTGCTTCAACGCAGCGAGATCTTATAGCCGGCGAGGTTTCAAAAGACCTTACAAGACGAATACTGTTACCGGAAAAAATCTCAAAGGCGCATGAAGACGGTGTTTTGCATTTTCATGACGCCGATTATTTTTTGCAGCCGATATTCAATTGTTGCCTTATAAATATAGGCGATATGCTGGACAACGGAACCGTTATGAACGGCAAGCTCATAGAAAGTCCGAAGAGCTTTCAGGTTGCCTGCACTATAGTAACGCAGATTATAGCGGCGGTTGCAAGCAGCCAATACGGCGGACAGTCCGTGGATATAAGACACCTCGGAAAATATTTAAGGCTCAGCCGTGAAAAATTCAGAGAGCATTTCAAGGAAGAATGCGGCGACAGCGTTTCCGGCGAGATAATCGAAAAGCTTACGGAAAGACGCTTGAGAGAAGAACTGAAATCCGGCGTGCAGACAATCCAGTATCAGATAAATACATTGATGACGACGAACGGGCAGTCGCCGTTTGTAACGCTGTTTTTGTATCTTGACAAGGACGATGAATATATAGAGGAAAATGCGCTCATTATAGAAGAAATTCTGCGCCAGAGATATGAGGGAATCAAGAACGAATGCGGTGTATACGTTACTCCGGCATTCCCGAAGCTTATATATGTGCTTGATGAGCATAACTGCTTAAAGGGCGGAAAATACGACTACATAACACGTCTTGCCGTAAAATGCTCCGCAAAGAGAATGTATCCCGATTATATTTCGGCAAAGAAAATGCGTGAGAATTATCAGGGCAACGTATTTAGCTGTATGGGCTGCCGCAGCTTCCTTTCACCTTGGAAAGACGAAAACGGCAACTATAAATTCGAGGGCAGATTCAACCAGGGTGTTGTAAGTCTTAACCTGCCTCAGATCGGCATTATCGCAAGAGGCGATGAGGAAAAATTCTGGAAGCTTATGGACGAAAGACTTCAGCTTTGCTACGAAGCTTTGATGTGCCGTCACGATGCGCTTATGGACGTAACCTCGGACGTAAGCCCGGTACACTGGCAATACGGCGCAATCGCAAGACTTAATAAAGGCGAAAAGATTAATAAATATCTTCTTGACGGATATTCAACGCTTTCACTCGGATATATCGGTCTTTACGAAGTTACGAAGCTTATGAAAGGCGTATCTCATACAGACCCTGTAGGCAGAGAATTTGCACTTCGTGTTATGGAATATATGCGTGCGGCTACGGATCACTGGAAAAAAGAAACAGGACTCGGTTTCGCACTCTACGGAACGCCTGCCGAATCGCTCTGCTACAGATTTGCACGTATAGACAAACAGCGTTTCGGAACGATTGAAGACGTAACGGACAAAGGATATTATACAAATTCGTATCATGTTGATGTGCGTGAAGAGATAGACGCATTTTCAAAATTCGATTTTGAAAGCGTATTCCAGAATATTTCTTCCGGCGGTGCAATTTCTTATGTTGAAATACCGAATATGCGTCACAATCTTGAAGCCGTTGAGGACGTCGTAAGATATATATACGACAATATACAGTATGCCGAATTTAATACGAAAAGTGATTATTGCCAGGTATGCGGATATGACGGTGAAATCATAATAAACGACGACAACGAATGGGAATGCCCGAACTGCCATAACAAAGACCACAGGAAAATGAATGTAACAAGACGTACCTGCGGATATTTGGGTGAAAACTTCTGGAACGAGGGCAAGACGAAAGAAATCAAGGCAAGAGTTCTTCATTTATAATTTAAATATATATCTGCGGCGGTGCAAATCCGCCGCAGAGTCATTAAATCATTATATGTTAGGAAGATTTGTATGAATTATGCAACGATAAAAGCTCATGATGTGGCGAACGGTCCGGGCGTCAGAGTGTCTTTGTTCGTAAGCGGATGCACACACCATTGCAAAGGCTGTTTCAACAGCGAAACCTGGGATTTTGCTTACGGAAAAGAATTTACAAAAGAAACGGAAGACAAGATTATAGAGGCGCTCAAACCCGATTTTATAAAAGGATTTTCCCTGCTCGGAGGCGAACCTTTCGAGCCTGCGAATCAGAGGGTATTGTATCCGTTTTTGAAACGTGTAAAGGAAATGTATCCGAATAAAAAAATCTGGTGCTACAGCGGTTATCTTTTCGATAAAGAGCTTTTGGGAGAAAGCCGTGCAAGATGCGAAGTGACGGACAGAATGCTCTCGCTTATAGACGTTCTTGTGGACGGCGAATTTAAAGAAGAATTGAAAAAGCTTTCTTTGAGGTTTAAAGGTTCCGAAAATCAGAGGATTTTAGATGTTAAAGAATCGCTCAAAAAGAGAGAAGCCGTGCTTTGGACGGACGAGCATTTGAAATTGGAGGCGAAAGTATGAAAGTAAAAAAGCTTAATGAAAAAGCAATACTTCCGACATACGGAAGCGAATTTTCCGCCGGGGCGGATTTGTATGCACTGACAGACGAAACCATAACGGTAAATCCCGGTGAAACCGTGCTTGTACATACGGGACTTGCAATGGAAATACCTGTGGGCTACGGCGGCTTTATATACGCACGCAGCGGACTTGCGACGAAAAAGGCGCTTGCACCCGCAAACAAAGTGGGCGTTATAGATGCAGATTACAGAGGCGAAGTAATGGTGGCTCTTCATAATCATTCGGAAAAGGCTGCCGTTATAGAAAACGGCGAGAGAATAGCACAGCTGGTTATAGCACCGTTTTATAAAGTTGAATTTGAGCTTGCGGACGAGCTTTCCGATACAGTGCGAGGCAGCGGCGGATTCGGCTCGACAGGAACAAAATAATGAATAATGAAAACGAGGGTGCTGCAAAACGAAATTGTTTTGCAGCACCCTCGTTTGGGGCTTTGGAAAAATGCCCATTATCAGAACACCAATTGAACAAGAAACATATATATTACAGTTCCTGACGCTATGGATACGAGCATATTTCGCTTTAAAGCATGAATCAATACAATAGCCGCAATCGAGATAAGCTCCGGTATTCCGTGGTTTCCCGTGAGTATATTTGTGCTTTTCAGACTGTATACAACGAGCAGTGCGAACATTGCACCGGGCAGCACAGTTCCGAGATATTCAATATATTTCGGAGTGCGTTTTTTGCCGGAGAATATGAAAAACGGCAGAAAACGTGTGAGCATTGTTGCGAGAGCAACAGCCGCAATGATTATTATTTGCTGATTTATACTCATGTCTTCCCCTCCAAATGTTTCCTTGATATGCTGAGCAAGAGAAGAATTGCAACCATAGACGGAATTATAAAGCCGTCTGTTCCGAAAAGTATAAGGCATATTACGGATATTATAAGTCCCATGGTCGAAGCGGTATGATTGCTTTCTTTCAGCCACTGTTCGAGAAAGATAACGACAAACAGTGCCGTCATGGAAAATTCGATTCCGTTGGTATTGAATTTCAGCAGCGAACCGCATATGCCGCCGAGTGTAGAACCGAAAAACCAGTAAAACTGATTAAGCAGCGTTACAAACGTCATAAAAAGCCCTTCGTCAACGTCATGCGGTATATTCGCAGTGTAATTTATTGAGAAAGTTTCGTCGCACATACCGAATATAAGATACGGTTTCAGCTTGCCCGTACCCTTGAATTTGTCCAACATGGATATGCCGTAGAATAAATGCCGTGCATTTATCATCAATGCCATTAGAAATGCCTGAACGGGATTGAACGGCGAAAGCAGCATATTAACCGTGACAAATTCTACCGAACCTGCAAATATTACAAGGCTCATTATCATGGGATATACAAAAGAAAATCCCGATACATTCATATAAATTCCGTATGTAAGTCCCAAAAACCAAAATCCGGCGAATATCGGCACGGTATAAGGGAATGCTGCTTTAAAAGCTTTTGCGATTTCTTTTTTGCCATGTTTCATTAATCGATAACCGCTCCTTTGTCTGCCGATGAAACATTTTTCGCATATCTTGCAATATATCCTTTAAGATTTTCTTTTTTCTTAATCTGCATTTCAGATTTTCGCTTTTGAAGCTCATCTGCCGATATATCTATGTCTATTTTGTAGTTCGGAATATCAATATTTATTATATCGCCCTCTTTAATGTATGCAATCGTTCCGCCGTTTGCGGCTTCGGGAGATATATGCCCGATTGCGGCACCACGTGTCGCACCGGAGAATCTTCCGTCAGTTATCAGCGCAACGTCTTTGTCGAGTCCCATACCGGCAATTGCCGAGGTGGGGGAGAGCATTTCGCGCATTCCCGGACCGCCTGCCGGACCTTCGTAGCGTATAACAACTACATCGCCTTTGCTTATCTTGCTGTCGTATATTGCGGAAATAGCTTCTTCCTCACTGTCGAATACTCTTGCTTTTCCACTGTGAACAAGCATTTCGGGTGCTACGGCACTGCGCTTTACGACCGCACCGTTTTCGGCAAGCGAGCCGAATAATACGGCAAGACCACCGGTCTTGGAATACGGATTGTCTATGCTTCTTATAACATCTCCGTGTATGCATTTTGCATTTGAGATATTTTCCTTAACCGTTTTACCGGTGACGGTCATTTCGTTTTCGTGCAGCATATTTTTTGTTGAAAGTTCACGCATTACGGCGTATACTCCGCCTGCCGCATGAAAATCCTGAATATGGTATTTCCCTGCCGGTGCGAGATGACAGATATTCGGTGTTTTTTCGCTTATTTCATTTACCTTTTTGAGGTTGAAATCAATGCCTGTTTCGTGCGCCAATGCGGTTAAATGGAGCAGTGAGTTGCTGGAACAGCCTATAGCCATATCAACCGTCAAAGCGTTTTCGATAGCATTTTCCGTTATTATATCAAGCGGACGTATGTCTTTTTCCACAAGCTCGGCAATCTTCATTCCGGTGTCCTTTGCAAGTCTTATGCGTTCGGCATATACTGCCGGGATTGTTCCGTTTCCTTGGAGTGCGATACCGAGTGCCTCGCACAGACAGTTCATGGAATTTGCCGTAAACATACCGGAGCAAGAACCGCAGCCGGGGCAGGCATTATCTTCAAAATATTTAAGCTCATTTTCACCCATTGAGCCTTTTTTATATGCGCCGACCGCTTCGAATACGCTGTTCAAATCCATGTGTTTTCCGTCGTCGGAACAATTGGAAAGCATCGCACCGCCCGAAACGAATATAGACGGTATGTTCAGACGAACTGCCGCCAGGAGCATACCGGGGACGATTTTGTCGCAGTTCGGTATAAATACAAGCCCATCGAAAGCATGAGCCATAGCCATACATTCGATGCTGTCGGCGATTATCTCACGGGAGGCAAGGGAATATTTCATTCCCTCGTGTCCCATTGCGATACCGTCGCAAACGCCTATTGTATTAAATTCAATCGGAGTTGCGCCGGCAGCAAGTATACCGTCTTTAACAGCACGTGCTATAGTGTTCAAATGAACGTGTCCCGGTACAATTTCATTGAAAGAATTTACAACGCCTATAATCGGACGGCGGATTTGCTCATCGGTCAGTCCGAGAGCCTTTAAAAGTGATCTCTGAGGTGCCCGTTCCGCTCCTTTTTTTATGTTATCACTTCTCATGTTTATCCTCTCCTCAGTTGTTTATGAGTTTTTCTTCATCGCTCCAGCTGTAGAGCTTGCGCAGTTCCGTTCCCACTTCTTCGGAGATATGTTCTTTCTGAAGTTTTCTCATTGCATTGAAATGCGGACAACCTGCCTGGTTTTCGAGCAGCCATTCCTTGGCAAAACTGCCGTCCTGAATATCGCTCAAAACTTTTTTCATTGCTTTTTTCGTATCTTCCGTGATTATCTTCGGACCTGTTATGTAGTCGCCGTATTCCGCAGTATTTGAAATCGAATATCTCATACCCTCGAATCCCGACTGATAAATAAGGTCAACGATAAGCTTCATTTCGTGAATACATTCGAAATATGCGTTTCTTGGGTCGTAGCCTGCTTCTACAAGAGTTTCAAAACCTGCTTTCATGAGTGCCGAAACGCCGCCGCAGATAACAGCCTGTTCGCCGAACAAATCGGTTTCCGTTTCTGTTCTGAAATCCGTTTCGAGAACACCGGCTCTTGCGCCGCCGATTGCAAGCGCATATGCGAGAGCAAGCTCGAGAGCTTTGCCCGTTGCGTTCTGATGAACGGCTACAAGACACGGAACACCTTTGCCAATCTGATATTCGCTTCTTACTGTATGTCCCGGACCTTTCGGCGCAATCATCGTAACGTCAACACCTTTCGGCGGAACAATCTGACCGAAATGTATAGCAAAACCGTGTGCGAACATAAGCATTTTGCCCTCTGTCAAGTTAGGCTCGATTGATTCTTTGTACATAGCAGCCTGTTTTTCATCGTTTATAAGTATCATGATAATGTCAGCACGTTTTGCGGCTTCTGCTGCTGTGTATACCTTAAATCCCTGTTTTTCGGCTTTTGCCCATGAACGACTACCTTCGTAAAGACCGATAATGACGTTGCAGCCCGAATCTTTTGCATTAAGTGCGTGCGCATGACCTTGGCTGCCGTATCCTATTACGGCTATTGTCTTTCCGTCAAGCATCGATATGTTGCAGTCGCTCTGATAATAAATTTTGTTACTCATTTTGCATTACTCCTTTTTATTTTTATTGGTTTACCCAATTATTTTTTTTCGTCTTTCAGGCAGCGTTTGCCCCTGTCCATGGAAACTGTGCCGGTTCGGCAAAGCTCCAGTATACCGTAAGGTTTCATTAAATCTATGAAAGCTTCAAGTTTTCCGGTTTCGCCCGTCATCTCAATGCAGACGGATTTCGGTGTATAATCTATTATTTTACTTCTGAATACATTTGCAGCATCCATAATCTCATGGCGGTTTTCCTTGGTTGCCGCCACTTTTATCAGCACAAATTCACGTGATACGATTTCACCCGGAATCATTTCCTTTATTTCGTATACATCATGCATCTTGGAAAGCTGCTTGATACTTTGGTCGCGATCGTAATCCTCACCGGTCATTGTTATTGTCATTCGTGAAAATTTCGGATTTTCCGTTTCGCCTACGACAAGGCTGTCTATGTTAAATCCCCGCCGCCCGAACATTCCGGATATTCTTGTCAATACGCCGGCTTTGTTCAGAACAAGCATTCCTATTATATATTTTTTCATATGTATCTCCTACCTTATTATTAAATCATCGAATGTACCGTTCGGCGGTATCATCGGAAGAACTCTGTCGTTTATGTCGATTTTGCAATCTATTACGAAAGGCTCATTCTGCATAAACGCTTCTTTGATAATGGGTTCGAGTTCGCTTTCGTTAAGTATGCGTTTTGCTTTTATCCCGAAAGCGTCCGCAAGCTTTACGAAATCCGTTTTGCGGTGAAGTGTTGTCTGCGAATAATGTCCGTCGAAAAACATCGTCTGCATTTGACGTACCATTCCCAAAGTGCCGTTGTTCATTATGAGAATTATCAGCGGAATGTTGTGTGTGCCGACTGTTGCAAGTTCGTTCATATCCATACCGAAGCTGCCGTCGCCCGTAATCAGTACGGTTTTTCTGCCGGTCGCCATTGCCGCACCTATCGCACCGCCGACACCGAATCCCATTGCCCCAAGACCGCCGCTCGATATGAATGTGCGGGGATTTTTGAATTTATAATACTGCGCCGTCCACATCTGATGCTGTCCTACGTCCGTAACGATTGGCGTATTGTCCTTTGCATATTTTCTTATGCATTCGACAATTTCACGAGGATAAAGCTTAGAGACTTCCGTTTTTGCCTGCTCGGTTTTCAGCATTTTTATTTCATCTCGCCACTCGGGATTGTTCTTTTTCGGGAGCAAGGGAATAATGGCATTGAGCGTATCCTTTACATCTGCGTTTATTCCTATATTGGACGTTACGTTTTTATCAATCTCCGCATTGTCTATATCAACATGAATGATTTTTGTTTTCTTGTTCATCTTGAATCGGCTGTTTATCGCACGGTCGCTGAACCTTGCGCCGAGTGCTATAATCAAATCGGAATCGCCCTTTGCTTTTGTGGCGGCATATCTGCCGTGCATACCCGTCATGCCGAGCATATTCGGATTGTCCGCCGATACTGCGGTAAGCCCCATCATAGACGTCCCTATCGGTGCGTCAATGATTTCCGCAAGCTCCGCAATTTCTTTTTCGGCATTTGCCGCAATTGCGCCGCCGCCGCAATATATAAAAGGCTTTTTGGATTTTTCGATAAGCTTTGCCGCCTGATTTATTAGCGTTGCGGACGGTTTCCGCATTTTGCTTTTTTTCACCTTTTCGGCAGGGATATACTTAATTTCCGCTGTCTGAACATCTTTCGGAATATCAACAAGTACAGGACCTGTTCGACCTGAAATTGCAATTCTGAACGCTTCGCGCAGCGTATCCGCAAGCTCATCAATTGATTTCACGATAAAACCGTGTTTTACTATAGGCATTGTAATGCCGGCAATATCAACTTCCTGAAAACTGTCCCTGCCTATAAGAAAATTGGGGACGTTTCCCGTCACGGCAACCATAGGCACGGAATCAAGATACGCATTTGCTATTCCGGTTACAAGGTTTGTAGCACCCGGCCCGGAGGTTGCTATAACAACGCCGCACTTTCCCGAAGCTCTCGCATAGCCGTCTGCGGCGTGTGCCGCACCCTGTTCGTGTGCCGTGAGCACGTGAGTTATTTTGTCGGAATACTTATAGAGTGCGTCATATATATTCACGACCTGACCGCCGGGATACCCGAATACGGTATCGACATCCTGTTCAAGAAGCACGTTAATCAAAATTTCAGAACCGTTCATAATCTCTTATCCTTTCAAAAAAAATATGGATTTGCGACTGTTCGGCGCAAACCCAGAAAAATACATATATATCAATAAAACATGATTATATCCATTTCATTTGTTATACGACAAACAGCGCTATATTCCGCATGCCACGACGACGAGCACGAGAACAGCGCTGACTGCTGCCAAAACTACAAATGAAAAACCAATCATCTTTTTATCTCCTTTACAAAAAATAAATATGTATATATAATACCACAAAGCAAGAAAAATGTCAATGCTTTTTTGAAATTTTATGCATTTTATTAATTTTTTTGTATGAAATTTGTTTAGTATGGATAAAAAGTGCCAAAAAATAAATTCAGAAAAAATTTGACTAATTAAAAAAAATATTGTATAATATATAGTAGGGAAAATTATCAAAAACGGAGTGAACTGTATGAAAAAAGTGTATACGCTTGATACTACGCTTAGGGACGGAATGCAATCTGCCAAAATATCCTTTACGATTGAGGATAAAATCAAAATTATAAAATATCTTGACAGACTCGGGATAGACTATATAGAAGCGGGAAATCCTTATTCCAATATAAAAGATGCAGAGCTTTTTGAAAGACTTGCCTGTATTAAGCTGAAGCACTCGAGGATTGCCTCGTTCGGAAGCACGAGAAAAGTCGGCATAACGGCAGAAAAAGACCCCGGTTTGCGTGTGCTGAAAGAATGCAGCGCCGAAACCGCCGTAATATTCGGAAAAGCATGGAAGCTGCATATAAAAGAAATTCTCGGAACAACGCCGGAGGAAAACCTTGCTATCATAAGAGAATCAATAGAGTATTTATGCAAAAACGGAAAAAAAGTCATATTTGATGCCGAGCATTTTTTTGACGGATATAAAGCGGATAAAGAATATGCGATAAAGGTTATACGGACGGCGCACGAGGCAGGAGCGGAATATGTTGTCCTGTGCGATACGAACGGCGGAAGCTTTCCGGCGGAAATATACGAAATCGTATCGGAAATTACAAAAGAAACGGACGTACCTATAGGAATACATACGCATGACGATTCCGGAATGGCGGTAGCCTGCGGAATAGCGGCGGTGCAGGCCGGAGCAGTACATATCCAGGGAACAATAAACGGCGTGGGCGAACGATGCGGAAACGCAAATCTTGCTACAATGATAGCAAATTTGCAGCTGAAAAAAGGGTATCAATTAATTCCGGAAGAAAGTATGCCGACGCTTACGGAAACTGCAAGGGCAATCGCCGAAATCTCCAATATATCCACAACCGGACTGCCGTATATCAGCAAAAGCGCATTTTCTCACAAAGCCGGTATGCATATAGATGCAGTGATGAAAAATCCGGCTTCTTTCGAGCATATCGACCCGGAATGTGTTGGCAACAGCAGAAATATTCTGCTTTCCGAAATGTCCGGCAAGGCGGCGATTCTGCCGGCGATAAACAAAGTCGTGCCGGGAACAAAAAAAGATTCTCCCATAGTGGATATGATTTTGCGCAGACTGAAAGAGCTTGAATTTAAAGGCTATCAGTTTGAAGCGGCAAATGCTTCTTTGGATTTGGTAATAAGAAAAACTCTCGGAATATACAGGCCGTTTTTCGAGCTTGTAAAGTTCAAGGTTTTCGGCGAATATGACAACAGCGAAAGCAGTGCTTCCGCAATCGTTAAGATAATGGTCGGAAGCAGAGAAGAGCTCACGGCGGCAGACAGCACGGAAGGTCCTGTCCATGCTATAGACACTGCGCTCAGAAAAGCTCTGTACGTCTTTTATCCGGAGCTTAAGGAAACGAAGCTTACGGACTATAAGGTTCGTGTGCTTAATTCCAGCGATACACGTTCTATGGTACGTGTTCTCATAGATACGCGAGATAATAACGATACATGGAGCAGCGTAGGTATATCGGCGGATATAATCGAAGCGTCAAAAAATGCGCTTATGGAATCGCTTGAATATAAATTGATAAAAACCCGCGGATAATAATATCTGCGTCGGGATAAAATAACAAGGAAGATCATATATGCCGTGCAAACGGCGGAAAAGGAGGCTATTATGTCATACGATAAAAGAAAAATAGTTCTTATAGGAACGGGAATGGTGGGCATGAGCTTTGCATATGCTCTGCTCAATCAGAGTGCCTGCGATGAGCTTGTACTTATCGATATAAACAAGGAACGTGCAATGGGCGAGGCTATGGATTTAAACCACGGTTTGGCATTTGCTACGTCGAGCATGAAGATATATTCGGGAGATTATCCCGACTGCTCCGATGCGGATATAGTCGTTATATGTGCCGGAGTTGCGCAGAAAGAGGGAGAAACAAGGCTCGACCTCCTGCAGCGGAATGCAAATGTGTTCAGCTCGATTGTAAAGCCTGTCGTTGCGTCCGGATTTGACGGAATTTTCCTCATTGCAACCAATCCTGTTGATATAATGACAAGAATTACGTGCCAGCTTTCGGGGTTCCCGTCAAACAGGGTAATAGGTTCGGGTACAACTCTTGATACGGCAAGACTGCGTTATCTCGTCGGGGAATATCTGAGCGTAGACCCAAGAAACATCCATGCATACGTAATCGGTGAACACGGCGACAGCGAGTTTGTTCCGTGGTCACAGGCGCTTGTTTCGACAAAACCGGTGCTTGCCGTGTGCGAGGAATCGGGCGGAAAATTCTGCAAAGCGGAGCTTGAAAAAATAAGCGAACAGGTGAGAACCTCCGCATACACCATAATAAAAGCAAAATCCGCAACATACTACGGTATAGGAATGGCGCTCGTGCGAATAGTAAAAGCGATTTTGGGAGATGAAAGCAGCGTACTCACAATATCCGCAAGGCTGAAAGGCGAATACGGAAAGAGCGGCGTGTATGCCGGTGTTCCGTGCATTGTAAACAGAGAGGGAGCAAGAGAAATTCTTACACTTTCGCTGAATGACGATGAGCTTAAACAGTTCAGAGAATCCTGCGACATTTTGGAAGGATATTATTCCAAGCTTAAAGTTGAATAAACGTGGCATTATAAAAATGCACAGACTGCATAGAACACTATTTTTATAAAGACACTAAAGAGGGTGCCGCAAAACAAAATCGTTTTGCAGCACCCTCGAAATATATGCATTATACGTTTTTAAGTTCTTTTGATTTCTGCTCCGGTTCAACGTACAGAGGACTTACGGATATATCTTCGTAAATTCTCGTTATTGCTTCCGCACATATCGGAGCAACGGACAATACTTTGATGTTATCAAGCGTATGCTCTTTTGTAAGAGGTACGGTATCGAGAACAACAAGCTGTTCGATACACGAAGCTTTAAGTCTTTCTATTGCCGGTCCGGAAAGTACCGCATGAGTACAGCAAGCGTATACGGCTTTCGCACCGTTTTTCTTGAGTGCTTCCGCACCTACCGTAATAGTTCCGGCAGTATCTATCATATCATCAACCATGATACAATATTTGTCTTTAATATCACCTATAATGTTCATTACCTCAACAGCGTTCGGTTTCGGACGGCGTTTGTCAACAATTGCAAACGGAACGTTAAGTCTTTGAGCAAACTGTCTTGCTCTGCCTACGCTGCCGTGGTCGGGAGAAACGATTACAACGTCTTCCATGATGCTTTTAAGCTGATGCTTGAAATAATTCGCAAGAAGAGGAAGTCCGTATAAATGATCTACCGGAATGTTGAAAAATCCCTGAATCTGCGGTGCATGAAGGTCGAGAGTAAGCACTCTGTCTGCACCTGCCGCTGTGATTAAGTCAGCCACTAACTTGGCAGATATAGGATCACGCGCTTTGGCTTTTCTGTCCTGACGTGCGTAACCGAAATACGGGATTACCGCCGTAATGCGTGCGGCAGAAGCGCGCTTGAACGCATCAATCATAATCAGCAGTTCCATTATATTATCGTTTACAGGGCTACAAGTGGACTGCAGCACAAAAACCTCTGAACCTCTCACTGTTTCGTTAATGTTACAAAAAATCTCACCGTCGCTGAATGTCTTTACATCGGAATTTCCGAGAGGAATATTAAGCTTTGCAGCTATTTCCTTGGCAAGTTTTCTGTGTGAGTTCCCCGCAAAAAGTTTAATATTTTTTCCGTGGGTGGCCATCATCAGTATCACTCCTAATTAATTTGATACTTTTATTATATACCTTAACTCATATAATGTCAATACACTATATGCTTAAATTTATAAAAAAAATTTATCTTTTTTTGTTGAATTGTTTTATTTCCGATAAATCCTTGTACAAATAAAGCGAACCGCAGATGATGATTAGAGCATTTTCGCACTTTGCGGCGGAAACGGCGTCCGCTATATCGGGCATAGGCACGGCGCAGATTCCCGCATCGGCGGCTTTTTGCGCAAGCAAAGTTTCGTCCATGGCTCTCGGATTGTTTTTCACCTTAACCGTGTACATTTTTTTAATACCCGTTTTTTTCAATATTTCAAGTTCGCATATCATATCCTTGTCCTTCATGCATGAGAAAATGAAAACCTTGTCGCGGTCTTTGAAATATCTGTTCAGATTTTCCGCAAGCGCTTCCGCTCCGTCCGGATTGTGCGCACCGTCGTAAATTGTATTTTCGTCAAGCATTTCAAATCTCGCCGGATTTTTTGCCCGTTCTATACCGGAAGCTATATATTCCGGGTTTATACCGAGCCGCAGTGCCGTTTCGGCGGCAATACAAGCGTTTTCAATCTGATATATTCCGCATAAACCCGATTTTAAATTTTTCAGATTTTTATATGAAAATATTTCGTGACAGCCGTCATGCACGTCCGGGGATGGATAGTCAACGGTGTATAATTCGTTTCCTTTTAGGTCAGCCGCTTGCTTTAATACGTCGTAAACCTCTTTATGCTGCAAAGTTGTAACGCAAAAACCGCCTTTTTTTATTATTCCCGCTTTTGCACGGGCAATGTCCGTAATGGTATTTCCCAAATAATCTGTGTGGTCCATACTTATTTTCGTTATAACGGAACACATATTTGTATCTATTATGTTTGTTGCGTCCTTTTCGCCGCCAAGACCTGTTTCGAGAACTACGATTCCGCAGCCGCAGCGGTAAAAATATAAAAATGCGGCAGCTGTCCAAATTTCAAATTGAGTCGGCGAAATATCTTTCGGAAGTTTTGCGCAGTACGTTTCCATTTCGTGCAGAAGATTTTCCATTTCCGTTTCGGAAATGTTTTTGCCGTCTACGGAAATTCTTTCGCATACAGAGATTAGATTCGGCGAGGTGTATTTGCCGGTCTTGATTCCCGAAGCCGTCAGAATTTCTTGCAAATATGTGCAGACAGAACCTTTGCCGTTTGTGCCGGCAATATGAATGAACTTAAGATTTTTCTGCGGATTTTTCATTACTTCAAGCAATGCACGTATTGATTCGAGTCCGGGCTTGGCGATTGCCTGAAAGCTGTTTGCGAATTTTTTAAAATTGTCCAATTTTTTTCGCCGCCTTTCTCAGCGCATTGTTTTTACTTAAAACGGAAAGCAGTACAATCTGTATTCCGGTGTTTAAAATTGCCGTCGGCAGACGTGTCAGCACCGCTGCCGAATATTTGTCGCCGAAAAAGCCTTTTAAAACATATGATGTGCCGAACAAATTGATAATCAGCATCTGTATTGCCGCACATATAACGATTTTGAGTATGCTCATGTCTTTTTTGTAAAACATTATTCCGAAAATAAATCCGTAAACAAATTCGATTGCGCTTACCTGCGGAAGAAACGAAGCCGTCGGACTTAAGAAAAATGCTATGATGTCGGATAATAACCCGACCAAACCGCCGACAATCGGACCGAAAAGATATGCGGACATAAACACGGTAACGAATTTGAACGTTATCTTAATACCTCCGCCGATTCGCACCGTCAGATATGCTCCGAGGACGACACTTACCGCTATTAACATGGATACAGTACAAAGTTTCTTGATTTTAGACATAAAAAAACTCCTTCTTGTCTTAAAATTTTAAGCAACGTATATACAAAGACTAAAGGATATAAAAAATTATTTAGTTTTTGCAGCAACGGAATGCAAAACAAACACCGCAAACTTTCGTTTTTCGTAAAAGAGACAACTTCCCGTCCTCTTTTCACTTAACGCATTTGTTTCTACTTTGCTTTATAGTACAATTATAGCCCTTTTTTAGGGCAAAGTCAACAAAAAAATCAAAAATCTTCCTTATGCACAAAAAAAGTATTGATTTTAATTTGAAAATATGGTATAATATACATATGTCTATATAAAATATATTTGAAAGGGAGACTTTTAAAATGAAAAAATTAACGGCATTGTTACTTACATTGGTAGTAGGTATGTCTTTTGCAGGCTGCGGAAACAAAAACGTCGCACCGGCAGAAAACGGAAAAACGGACAACAAAACCGAAAGCAAAAAATATGTTATTGCTACGGACAAAGGATTCAGCCCGTTTGAATTCCAGGACGAAAAAGGAAATATCATAGGTATTGATATGGATATTCTTGCCGAAGTTGCAAAAGACCAGGGATTTGAATACGAGATTCAGTATGTCGGCTGGGACGCAGCTATTGCAGCTTGTCAGGCAGGTCAGGCAGACGCTATGATTGCCGGTGCATCAATTACGGATGAAAGAAAAAATTCCGGCTGGACATTCTCCGACGGTTACTATGATGCAACACAGGGGATGGCTGTCGAAAAAAATTCTTCGATTAAAGGGTTTGAAGATTTAAAAGGTCAGAAAGTTGCTGTTAAAAACGGAACAATGAGCAACAATTATGCCGAAAGCATCAAAGATAAATACGGCTTTGAGGTTGTTACCTTCTCGACATCGCCGGATATGTATCAGGCAGTTCTCGGCGGACAGGTTGCGGCTTGTATAGACGATACGCCGATACTCAAATATAATATTAAAATCGGCGAGCTTGCCATGAAATTCGTAGACGGTACGGAAAACGAGCCGGCACAGTACGGTATGGCAATATTCAACAGCGACAAGCAGGAAATTCTGGACACTTTCAACAAAGGTCTTAAAAACATTAAAGAAAACGGCAAATATGATGAAATAATCAAAAAATACCTCGGCTAATTATTTCATAAGTAAATAGACCGCAGGGGGCTGCGGCGGAATGACTTTTTCGCTGCACGCCCTTGCGGAATGTTTGCGGCTCTTATCCCCGTAATGCCCTGCGATAAGAGATAACAATATACATCGGCTCTGCAGGGCGGCAGAATGGAGTTTTCTAACTATGAACCAGCTTATAACTACATACGGTGCATTGCTTATGACTGCAATGGGTCAGACTTTGCTGCTGGCACTGTGGGGTCTTGCGTTCGGCTGCGTTTTCGGAATATTTTTCGGCTTGCTAAGCGTTGTGGATAATAAGTTTTGTCATGCGATTTCTCTTATATATGTAAATATCATAAGGGGTGTGCCTATGATAGTTCTTGCGTTTTTCGTATTTTACGGATTGCCATACGGATTGAAAGCCTTAGGAATAAAAACAACGTTTTCGGCACTTCAGGCAGGAACAATATGTCTTTCGCTCAACTGTGGTGCATATATGGCAGAAATTATCCGCGCCGGCATACAGTCTATAGATCCGGGGCAGATGGAAGCGGCACGCAGTCTCGGACTTCCGTACTGGAAATCAATGTTCAGAGTTGTTTTTCCTCAAGCGATTAAAAATATGATTCCGAGCATAGTAAATCAGTTTATTATAACGCTTAAAGATACGTCAATACTTTCGTGTATAGGTTTCCCGGAGCTTGTAAACAAGGCGCAGAATGTTATTGCCATTACGTTTAAATCCTTTCAGATGTGGACTATCGTTGCAATTATGTACCTTGTGGTAATTCTTGCTCTCCAGCAGATTGCAAATGCGTTGGAAAGGAGATTGAAACATGGCAGATAATATTAAAATCAGCGTGCAGGGACTTAATAAAAAGTTCGGACACAATGAAGTAATAAAGAATATTTCAACCGAAATCCGCGAGGGAGAAGTGGTTGTTATAATAGGTCCGTCCGGTTCGGGCAAATCTACGTTTTTGAGATGCATGAACCGTCTTGAAAGTATCTCGGGCGGAAAAATAATCGTTGACGGATATGATATTTCGGATAAGAAAATAAATATTAATAAGGTGCGTGAAAACGTAGGCATGGTTTTCCAGCATTTCAATTTGTTTAATAATCTGAATGTTATAAAGAACCTTATGCTTGCGCCCGTGGATTTGAAAAAAGCCACGAAAGAGGAAGCACGAAAACAGGCAATGCATATGCTTGAAAAGGTAGGGCTTGCCGATAAGGCGGAAGCGTATCCGTCGCAGCTTTCCGGAGGACAGAAGCAGAGAGTTGCGATAGCGAGAGCGCTTTGTATGAATCCCGATATTATGCTTTTCGACGAACCGACTTCGGCGCTTGACCCGGAAATGGTCGGCGAGGTTTTGCAGGTTATGAAACAGCTTGCGGCAGACGGAATGACAATGGTTATCGTTACGCACGAAATGGGATTCGCTCGTGAGGTGGCAGACAGAGTTATATTCATTGATGAGGGAATTATAATGGAAGAGGGAACACCGGAAGAGGTATTCCAGCATACGAAAAACCCCCGTGCGATAGACTTTTTGAATAAAGTATTGTAAATGCATAACACCGATTGAATAAAATTTTATAAAAAAATACCGCAGAATGATTTTTCAATCACGCTGCGGTTTATTTTTTTGTACTTTTTTAATTTTTGCAGATACGGCAAACTTCTTCAAATTCATCCGTAATTTCTTTTTCCGGAGCTTTTGTCAAAAGGCTTACAACAACGATTGCGATGCAAGCGAATATGAATGCCGGTAAAAGCTCATATATTGCGAATATACCGCCGAGTTTTGCTGCGATTATGTATTTCCAAACGAATACCATGATTCCGCCGGCAAGCATACCTGCAACAGCACCCTGCTTGTTTGTACGCTTCCAGAAGAGGGCAAACAATACAACAGGACCGAACGAAGCACCGAAGCCTGCCCATGCAAACGAAACTATTCTGAATACCGAGTTGGATTGTCTTGCCATAAATGCGGCTATAACCGCAATTCCTATAACCGTAAATCTTGCAACGGAAATTGTTTTCTTTTCCGAAATATTTATTTTAAATACACCCTTTGCAATATCCTCGGAAATACTCGAAGCTGCGGCAAGCAGCTGTGAGTCTGCCGTCGACATTGTGGAAGCGAGTATTCCGGCAAGAATAAGACCTGCTATAATAGCATATCCGAAACCGTGCGTGCTTATGAGATGAGCAAGGCGAACAATTATTGTTTCGGCATCTCCGCCGACATCAACGATATTTGCATTAACAAGGCTGTAGCCTATAATACCGATTGTAATTGCTATAAACATGGCAATTACAACCCATATGGAAGCGACGCGTCTTGAAAGTTTAATCTTGTCTTTATCTTCAATTGCCATAAATCTTAAGAGAATATGAGGCATACCGAAATATCCGAGTCCCCATGCGAGCGTGGAGGCTATGGTAAAGGTGCCATAGCTCTGAACACTGCCGTCGCTTACGAAGCTTGTCAAGCTGAAATATCCCTTCAAATTCTGTGCATTTTCAATAACAGCAGATGCACCGCCGGCTTTAACCGTGCCGAAAACAAGTACGAAAATCAAAGCCGCAGTCATGATTATGCTTTGTACGAAGTCGGTTGTACTTGCGGCAAGAAAACCACCCATTGTGGTATATGCGACAATTATGATTGCCGAAACAAGCATAGAACCAATATAGCTTATTCCGAAAAGACTTTCAAAAAGCTTTCCGCAGGCATTGAAGCCCGAAGCGGTATAAGGAATAAAGAATATTACTATAACAATAGCCGCAATACCTTTTATAAGTCCGGAGTTGTCGCGGAAACGGTTTGCGAAAAATTCCGGAATCGTTACGGAATCGCCGGCTTTGTGCGAATAAATACGTATACGTTTTGCTACTATGAGCCAGTTTACATATGTTCCGATTGCAAGACCTATTGCAGTCCAGGAAGCTTCTGCTATGCTTCCTGCAAGAGCAACTCCCGGCAGTCCCATAAGGAGCCAGCCGCTCATATCGGAAGCCTCTGCACTCATTGCCGTAACAAAGGGTCCGAGTTTTCTGCCGCCCAGATAAAATCCCCCTGCTGATGTGGATGATGAGGCACATTTGAAGCCTATGTAAAGCATTCCAAGCAAGTATGCCGCAATGGCAAGTATAATGCCTGATGTTGCCGTGTTTAACATGATACATTCTCCTCTCAAGACATCTTTTCAATGTCTTATAAATTGATTATTTTCTTTTTACCAAAGTATTATAGCACAATTTTAACAAGAACGCAACACAGAACAAAGTATAGAATGTATTCCATATATTTTTATTGTAAAACACGCAAATATTTATATATTATCGGGCATTATACACAAGAATATATTTAATATATAAAATAAATTATTTCATATATGATTTAAAAAGCATCGGAAAATGTATTTTTGAGTAATTTTTCAGCGAATATTCGCCGCCGGCGAGACACCATTCATACAAAAATGCACGTTCGAGCATTGCATAAACCTTTACTATTTCGGAAACCGTAAAATCCTCTTTAAATTCTCCGTTTGTACGTCCGTCGCTCACAATGTTTCGCAAAAGCTTGTAATATACACGGCTGTGGTCTAAAAGATGTTTTTCACCCTGCGTTATAAGCTGTGATGAATAAAGCTGCGCCAAAAGCTCGACGGATATGCTGTTTTCAATCATTTCAAAAAGTTCCTGATTCAAAAACATCAGCTTTTCAAATGAGGAAAGCTCCTCCGGAATATCAAGCTCCCTGTATTTTTCGTCAAACAGATATGAAAGCGAGCTTAAAAGCGAGTCCTTTCCTTTGAAATAATGATAGAAAGAGCCTCTGGAGGTTTGGGATTCCTCAATTATTTCTTCTATTGTGGTGTCATCATACCCCTGGGTATAAAAAAGCTTCCATGCCGCCGATACGATTCTGCCTTTTGTGTTTTTGCTGTTTTTCTTAGACATATGTTTCCCTCCCGATAATATTTTAACATATAATACATAAAATTTCAATATGTATTGACAAATTTTTATTTTATGATAAAATTATAATATAGAAAAATCAAGGGAGGACAATGTAATATGAAACTTTCAATGCCTACGGAAATGCTGAGAATACGGTTCGGAGATGTTAAATCAATTGAAATTATCGCCGAAGCCGGATTTGACGCATACGATTATTCAATGTTTTTCATGCAGAACGAAAATGATATTTTAAACACGGACGATTATAAAAGCCATATCGAAAAGCTGAAAGAAACCGCAAAAAAATGCGGAATATCATGCAATCAGGCGCACGCACCGTTTCCGAGTTCAAAGGATGACGAAACATACAACAAAATCATTTTCGATAAAATACTGCGTTCGATAGAGATTGCGGGCGCACTCGGTGCGAAATGCATTATCGTGCATCCGAAACAGCATCTTAAATATATGTATAATAAAGAAGCTTTGTATGAAATGAATATGGAGTTTTATAATTCGCTTATTCCGTATGCGAAAAATGCCGGAGTGAAGATAGCTATAGAAAATATGTTTGGCTGGGACGCAAACAGAGAGGTAATATGCGACAGTGTGTGTTCGCATGCAGAGGAATTTTGCAGATATGCGGACGATTTGAACAGTCCGTGGATTACGGTTTGCTTGGATATAGGGCATTGCGCCGTTGTGGGCGACGACCCGGCAAACATGATATTCAAACTCGGAAATAGAATTGAAGCACTTCATGTTCATGA
Organism: uncultured Clostridia bacterium; assembly: GCA_934792465.1. Classification (GTDB taxonomy): domain Bacteria; phylum Bacillota; class Clostridia; order RUG12999; family RUG12999; genus CAKVOK01. Next base: position 70,093 of record CAKVOK010000008.1, read on the forward strand.
TAACAGATATAAAAATGACGACCACATGATTCCGTATGCCGGCAAGCTTGACTGGCATTCGATAACATCGGCACTTGCGAAGATTGGTTACAGCGGAGATTTCACGTTTGAAACGGACAACTTCTATAACAGCATGGACGACAGCTTTATTCCTACGGCGACAAGGTTTTTGCACGATACGGGCAGACATCTTATTTCACTTATTGGAAAAGGTTTGTAATTTCTAACAAAACGGCACGTAAACGCAGAATAAAGCAGTGCAAATTTAATAAAATTAAAAAAAAATCTTGATTATTTGACGATTTTGTAGTATAATTAATAGGATATAGAATAAATTGAAAGGAAGAGAATCCGTTGATAAGAACAGATTTAAGAAACGTTGCTATAATAGCCCACGTTGACCACGGTAAGACAACGCTTGTTGACCAATTACTTAAGCAAGGGGGCGTATACAGAGAAAATCAGGTTGTCCAGGACAGGGTTATGGATTCCAACGCTTTGGAGCGCGAAAGAGGAATAACCATACTTTCCAAAAACACCGCCGCACATTATAAGGGTGTTAAGATTAATATAATAGATACACCGGGGCATGCTGATTTCGGGGGAGAGGTAGAACGTGTTCTTAAAATGGTAAACGGCGTACTTCTTCTTGTGGACGCTGCGGAAGGACCTATGCCGCAGACAAGATTCGTGCTTCAAAAGGCACTGGAACTCGGGCACAGAATTATTATTGTAATAAATAAAATCGACCGTCCGGACGCAAGACTCGGAGAGGTTGAAGACGAGATATTTGAGCTTTTGATGGAGCTTGATGCATCGGACGAGCAGCTTGACAGTCCGATTATATATTGCAGTGCAAGAGAGGGAAAAGCTTCCGATATGCCGGGTAAGCTGAATGACGATATGACCGTGCTGTTTGATAAAATAGTCGATTATATTCCTGCGCCGGAAGGCGATGAAACAGGCGACTTGCAGGTTCTCGTTTCTTCCATAGACTATAACGAATATGTCGGAAGAATTGCTATAGGACGTATCGAAAGAGGTACTATGACGCAGAACAGCGAGGTTATGGTTTGCGATTATTACGAATCAAAAGAGCCGTACCGCAGTCATATTGTTAAGATGTATCAGATAGACGGTCTTAACCGTATACCCGTTACGGAAGCAAAAGTCGGAGATATAATATGCTTCTCCGGTATTGAAAATATTACAATAGGGGACACGGTAACTTCCGTGCAGAACCCAGACCCATTGCCGTTTGTAAAGATAAGCGAACCTACAATGGAAATGACATTCCAGGTAAACGACAGCCCGTTTGCGGGCAAAGAGGGTAAATTTGTAACATCAAGACAGCTGCACGACAGACTTTACAAAGAGCTTTTGAAAGATGTGTCGCTGCGTGTTGAGGACGGCGAAACAACGGATTGTTTCAAGGTTGCCGGCAGAGGAGAAATGCACCTTTCCATACTTATAGAAACAATGCGCCGAGAGGGTTATGAATTTGCGGTAAGCACACCGAGAGTTCTTTTCAAAACGATAGATGGCATAAAATGCGAGCCTATGGAACGAATTTTGATTGATGTTCCGGAGGATTCTGTCGGAAGCGTTATGGAAAAAATGGGTGTGAGAAAAGGCGAACTTACTCAAATGGAACCGCACGGAAGCAGAATGCGTCTTGAATATCTTATCCCTACAAGAGGTCTTTTCGGATACAGAAACGAATTTCTGACAGATACAAGGGGAGAAGGCATATTAAATACAATATTCGACAGTTACGCTCCGTATAAAGGGGATATACGCAGCCGTTCGACAGGTTCTCTCGTTGCATTTGAAACGGGCGAATCAATAACTTACGGTCTTTATAACGCACAGGGCAGAGGAACGCTGTTCATAGGTGCAGGCGTGGAGGTTTACGAAGGAATGGTAATCGGTATGTCGCCGAAGCAGGAGGATATTGCCGTAAACGTATGCAAGAAAAAACAGCTTACGAACACACGTGCCTCCGGCAGTGACGAAGCACTGCGCCTTGTTCCGCCGAAGCAGATGAGCCTTGAAGAGTCAATAGAATTTCTCGCAGAAGACGAGTTGCTTGAAGTAACACCCGAAAACATAAGAATAAGAAAAAGGATTCTCGATACTACGTTAAGATTAAAAGCACAGTTTAAAAACAAAAAATAACGTTTGAAATTTAAGGAGGATTTTACAATGGGATTTAAGGAAGAGTATAGTTTGTGGTTAAGCTCCGATGCAACTGATGAACAGACGAAATCAGAGCTTCAAGGCATAGCGGACGACGAAAAAGAAATCGAAGAAAGATTCTATAAAAACCTTGAATTCGGCACAGGGGGTCTGAGAGGTATTCTCGGTGCCGGTATCAACAGAATGAATGTATATACTGTAAGAAAAGCAACACAAGGTCTTGCGGATTATATATCCGCTCTCGGAGATGCGGCAAAGGCAAAGGGCGTTGCGATTTCTTATGATTCGCGTCATTTTTCTGATGTGTTTGCAAGGGAAACCGCTTCGGTTCTCGCAGCAAACGGAATTAAAGCATATCTTTCAAACAGGCTTCGTCCCGTGCCGGAACTTTCGTTTGCGGTAAGGCACTTCGGATGCGTTGCCGGTGTTATGGTTACGGCAAGCCACAATCCGCCGAAATATAACGGATATAAAGTATACGGCGGCGACGGCGGTCAGATGCCTCCCGAGGTTGCTGACAAGGTTGCCGGAATCATGGACAGCCTGAACATCTTTGCCGACGTTAAGACAACGGATTTTAACAATGCCGTAAACGACGGACTTATAGTGACATTCGGTGATGAATTTGACGATGTTTACCTTGCAAAGGTACTCGAACAGAGATTGAACCCCGAAGCCGCACAGGTGGTGGGAGATAAATTCAAAATAGTTTATACACCGATACACGGCAGCGGAAATATTCCGGTAAGACGTGCGCTTGATATGGCAGGATACAAAAATGTAATTGTCATTAAAGAGCAGGAAATGCCGGACGGCAGCTTCCCGACGGTAAAATCCCCGAATCCGGAATATAAAGAAGCATTTACAATAGCAATTGAAAAAGCAAAAGAAGAAAATGCCGATTTTATCATAGGAACAGACCCGGATTGCGACAGAGTGGGAGTTGTTGTACGAAACAATGAGGGTGAATATATTGCGCTTACGGGGAATATGGTCGGCGCACTTCTGACAGACTATATCCTCGGCAGCATGAAGACAGACGGAACACTTCCGGAAAACGGTGTTGTAATAAAAACAATCGTTACGTCTTATATGGCTGATACGATATGCAAAAGCTACGGTGTTGAAGTTATAAATACTCTTACGGGATTTAAGTTTATCGGCGAAAAAATAAAAGAATTTGAAGATAACGGAAATTACAGAACATTCCTGTTCGGATTTGAAGAAAGCTACGGCTACTTAAAAGGCACATATGCAAGAGATAAAGACGGCGTAGTCGCTTCAATGCTTATAGCCGAAATGGCGGCATGGTACAGAATAAAAGGAATGTCGCTGTATGAGGGTCTATGCGAGCTGTATAAAAAATACGGAACATTTAAAGAGAACCTCCTTTCACTCACATATGAAGGTATGGCAGGAGCGGAAAAAATTAAAAATATAATGGCAGCGATAAGGAAAAATCCGCCTAAGGAAACAGCAGGGCTTAAGGTTAAATATTTCAATGACTATTCCTGCTCCGTAAAAGCGGATTTGAGCACGGGAGCAACATATGAAATAACGCTTCCAAAGTCTAACGTACTTTTGTTTGAGCTTGAAAACGACTGCTGGTGGGCGGCAAGACCGTCCGGAACAGAACCGAAAATCAAATTTTATTTCGGTGCAAAGGGAGAAACCGCAGATATTGCGGAGCATAGGCTTGCGGCTATTAAGGCTTCCGTAACGGAAATGACGGAAAATTAAATTGACAGCGAAAGGATGAAACAAAATGAAAGTTGCATTGCAGGTATATTCGGTAAGAGATGTAATAAATAAAGAAAATTTTTACGATGTGTTAAAACAGATAAAGGATATGGGGTATGACGGTGTAGAATTTGCCGGTCTTTATGAACACGACCCGAAAGAAATCAAAAAATTTCTTGATGAAATAGGTCTTGAAGCGGTGAGCTCACACGTTGGATATGATGCGCTTACGACAAATCTCGATAAGGAAATAGAAACGGCGAAAACTCTCGGTCAGACATATTTGGTATGCCCCGGAGCGAGCGGAAAATCAAAAGAGGACTGGGAAGCAGTTGCCGCAAAGTTTACGGAAATAAGCAAGAAATGTGCCGAAAACGGTCTGAAATTCGGTTATCACAACCATGCGCACGAATTTGAAAAATTCGACGGCGAGTATGCACTCGATATTTTATACGCAAACTGCACAAATATAGTGTGCGAAATAGATACGTACTGGGTTAAAAAAGGTAACGAAGACCCTGTCAGCTATACGAAAAAATATGCTGACCGTATGCCCATTATCCATGCGAAAGACCTTGACGAAAACGGCAAGGATATGGAAGTCGGCACGGGCTGCATAGAATTTAAGAAGATTTTCAGCAATCTGCCTAAGCTTGAATGGATTATAATCGAACAGGAGCAGTATAACTACCCTGTTATGGAAAGCGTGAAGATAGGCTGCGACAACATGAAAAATCTTTAAAAATCCGACAAAGGAGAATATCAGATGGAAAAGGTTCAGGCATTAAAAGGAACATACGATATTTTGCCGAATGAATCGTATAAATGGCAATACCTGAAAAAGGTTATAGACGAAACGGCATCATCATTCGGATTTTCCGAAATTACGGTTCCCGTATTTGAATATACAAACGTTTTTGCACGAGGCGTCGGAGATACGACCGATGTTGTGCAAAAGGAGATGTATACGTTTAACGATAAGGGAAACAGAAGCATAACGCTTCGTCCGGAGGGAACATCGGGAGTTGTGCGCAGTGTTCTCGAACATTCGATGCTTTCAGAGGCTCTGCCGATAAAGCTTTATTATATGCTCAGCTGCTATCGCAATGAGAAACCGCAGGCGGGCAGATACAGAGAATTCAGGCAGTTCGGCGTAGAGGCGTTCGGCAGCGCCGGGCCGGAAATTGATGCGGAAATAATAAGTCTTGCGGTATGCTTTATAGAAAAACTCGGACTTAAAAATGTTACGGTAAATATTAATTCGATAGGCTGTCCGCATTGCCGCAAAAAATATAATGAAGAGCTGAAAGATTTTTTGAGAGATAAACCTCTTTGTGAAACGTGCAAAACACGCTTTGACAAAAATCCGCTCAGAATCCTTGACTGCAAAGAAGCAAACTGCAAGAAACAGGTTAAAGACGCTCCGATATTGCTTGATTATATATGCGATGAGTGCAGAGAGCATTTTGAAAGTCTTAAAAAGAATCTTGAACTGCTCGGCATAAATTATAATGTCGATACGGGAATTGTAAGAGGACTTGATTATTATACAAAAACCGTATTTGAAATAAAATCCGGAAATCTCGGTGCGCAAAGCACAATATGCGGCGGCGGCAGATACGATGGACTTGTCGAACAGCTCGGCGGTAAGCCGACACCCGGAATAGGCTTCGGACTTGGTCTTGAAAGACTTTTGCTCGCTATGGAGGCTCAGGGAGTTGAAATTCCTAAAAAGCCGGATCCGGATTTGTTTATCTGCTATATAGGCGAAGAAGCCGGAAACTATGCTATGAAACTTACGTATGAGCTAAGAAAACAGGGCGTAAACGTTTCATGCGACGTAATGCACCGGGGACTTAAAGCGCAGATGAAATATGCAAACAAGCTTTCGGCAAAATATACGGTTGTTCTCGGCGATACGGAGATAGACAGCGGAAAAGCGATGCTGAAGAATATGTGTTCGGGCGAAGATACCGAAATAGCATTAAACGAACTTGCAGATAAAGTGAAAGGATGATTTTAGTGGATACCATAAACGGTCTTAAAAGGTCAAACCGCTGTGCGGAACTCACCTCGGCGGATATAGGCAAAACCGTAACCGTAATGGGCTGGGCGGCGAAAGTACGCGACATAGGCAATCTTGTATTTATAGATTTGAGGGATATAAGCGGAAAGGTTCAGCTTGTGGTTGAAAATGCCGACCTCGAAAAAGCGAAAACCGTTCATCTTGAATATGTGCTGGCGGCAGTCGGTACAGTCAGACAAAGAAGCGGAGCGGTAAACAAAAATCTTAAAACAGGCGAAATCGAAATTGACGTAACGGAACTTCGAATACTGAACAAATCGGAAGCACTTCCGGTTCAGATTGAGGGAGAATGCAATGTTAAAGAGGAAATACGTCTGAAATACAGATACCTTGATTTAAGAAGAAAGGAACTCCAGGAGAGCCTTATAACAAGACATAAGCTTACGCAGATTGCACGTAATTTTTATGATGAAAACGGATTTATAGAGATAGAAACACCTATGCTCATAAAGAGTACGCCGGAAGGGGCAAGAGATTATCTTGTTCCGAGCCGTGTTCATCCCGGTTCGTATTATGCATTGCCGCAGTCACCTCAGATGTATAAGCAGATTCTTATGCTTGCCGGCTACGACAGATATATGCAGATTGCGAAATGCTTCCGTGACGAGGATTTGCGTGCGGATCGTCAGCCGGAATTTACACAGATAGACCTCGAAATGTCGTTTGTGTCGATTGACGATGTTATAAGCGTAAACGAACAGTTTATAAAGAGGGTTTTCAAGGAAATCCTTGATGTTGATATAAAGACTCCGTTCCCTCGTATGCCTTATAAAGAGGCAATGGAACGCTTCGGCAGCGACAAGCCGGACACTCGTTTCGGTCTTGAAATAACGGATATATCTGATGCACTCAGAAACTCCGAGTTTAAAGTATTTGCGGATAATCTTGCAAACGGCGGCAGCGTTCGTGCCATAACAACAAAGGGACTTAAAATTTCCAGAAAAGAAATAGATGCTTTCGGCGAGTTTGTAAAGACATACAAGGCAAAAGGGCTTGCATGGATTAAACTTGAAGAGGACGGAATAAAATCGTCTGTTGCTAAGTTCCTGAAAGAAGAGGAACTTAATGCAATATTCGAGAAAACCGGTGCAGTTACCGGAGATATTGTGTTTATAGTATCGGATAAAGACAGCGTTGTGTTCGATTCTCTCGGCGCATTAAGACTTGAAATAGCGAAAAAATATGAGCTTATCCCGGAAAATACGTACAACCTCTTGTGGGTAACGGAATTTCCGCTGTTTGAATACAGCGAGGAAGAACAGAGATATGTTGCGATGCACCATCCGTTTACGGCTCCCATGGACGAGGATATCGGACTTCTCGATACAGACCCCGGCAAGGCAAGAGCCAAAGCATACGATATTGTGCTCAACGGTGTGGAGCTCGGCGGCGGCAGCCTTAGAATATATAACAGCGAGCTTCAGGAAAAAATGTTTGAAAAGCTTGGATTTACAAAAGAACAGGCAATGGAACGTTTCGGTTTCCTGATAAATGCATTCAAATACGGTACACCGCCGCACGGTGGCATGGCATACGGTCTGGACAGGTTTGTTATGCTGCTGCTTGGCAAAGAATCGATAAGAGACGTTATAGCATTTCCTAAGGTCCAGAACGCTTCTGAGCTTATGTCGGGTGCTCCCGATACGGTTGATGAAAAACAGCTTGATGAGCTGTGCATAAAAAATATAATTTCGGAAGAAGAGTGATTAGGTGAAAAAAGGCACTTTGCTCAGATTTGTACCTTATTATAAACCGCACCTTTTAATGCTTGCACTGGATATGCTGTGTGCCTCGATTCTTGTCGGGTGCGATGTGGCATTGCCTATCATCGTAAGTTATCTTACGGATACGGCTGTAAATGATATAACAAAGATAACAACTGCACTTGTTTTGAAAATAGGTGCGGTTTATCTTCTTATAAGAATAATTGACGTAGCAGCAAATTTCTTTGTGCAGACAGGCGGTCATTTTATAGGTACAAAAATAGAAACGCAGATGCGCAGCGATATGTTCGAACATTTGCAGGGACTTACTTTCAATTATTACAGCAATACAAAAATCGGACAGATTATGTCAAGAATAACAACAGACTTGTTTGATGTGACGGAGTTTGCGCATCATTGCCCGGAAATGGTTGTTACGGCAGTGCTGAAAATCACGGTATCGGCTGTTATACTATGCGGATATAACGTAAATCTTGCGATTGCAATATTTGTTTTCGTGCCGTTTTTGTTTATCGTATTTATGATATTCAGAAATAAAATGAAAGACGCATTTAAGCTTCAACGAAGGCAGCTCGGCGAGATAAACGCAAAGGTGGAGGATAGCTTGCAGGGAATACGTGTTGTAAAATCGTTTGCGAATGAGGACGTGGAAATGGCTAAGTTTGAGAAAGACAACAAACGTTTTCTCAAAGTAAAAAAACGTGCTTATTATTTTATGGGCGGATTTCACTGTTGTACAAGATTTTTCGACGGCATGATTTATCTGCTTGTGTCGATATACGGTATATACCTTATAACGAAAGGCGCACTTTCCGTAGGTAATTTTACGGCTTCTCTGCTGTTCGTCAGCACGATAATGACATCAATACGTACAATTATGGATTTTAATGAGCAATTTCAGCGAGGTATAACGGGTATAGACAGGTTTTTTGAGGTTATGGACGAGCCTATGGAGCAGGATTCGCCGAATGCCGTAGAATTAACGGACGTTAAAGGCAACATTTCATTTAAAAACGTAAGCTTTCATTATGAGGACAGCGAACGGCTTGTGCTTAAAAATCTGAATATTGACATTCCGCAAGGAAAAAATATTGCAATTGTCGGCGCAAGCGGCGGAGGAAAAACAACTTTCTGCAATCTTATACCGAGATTTTATGATACGGACAGCGGAGAAATAACGCTTGACGGGGAAAATATAAAAAACATTAAACTGTCATCACTCAGAAAAAATATAGGAATAGTACAGCAGGACGTATATCTTTTTTCGGGTACGGTAAAAGAAAATATTTCCTACGGCGACCCAAGCAAGAGTGATGCGGAAATAATCGAAGCTGCGAAAAATGCGGACGCTCACGATTTTATAATGCAGCTGAAAGACGGATATGATACATATATCGGAGAAAGGGGAGTAAAGCTTTCAGGCGGACAAAAACAAAGAATATCAATTTCAAGGGTATTTTTAAAAAATCCGGCGGTACTTATACTTGATGAGGCTACAAGCGCTCTCGATAACGAAACGGAACGTATTATACAAAGTTCTCTTGAAAAGCTGTGTAAAGGAAGAACGACAGTAACTATAGCGCATAGGCTTTCTACTGTGAAAAACGCTGATGAAATAATCGTTTTATCATCTGAGGGGATTGTTGAAAGAGGCTCACATAAAGAACTTATGAATAAAAAAGGCGTATACTATAAGATGGCAAGCGCTGCTGAATAATAATAGTTGCTGCTTTATTTATATTTTTACAGCACTTGCCATTTATATTCGTTAGTTAATTTCTTTCGGCAGTTTAATGCATTTTGCCAAGATTACGGCTATGACTGCCGAGATAACGCCCTGAATGCAGTTCGAGGGGATTCCGACTGCTGCGCCAAAGCCCAGTCCCATAACGGTAGCTTCGTATAAGAAATAACCGAGTACCATTATGATTTCGGAAACAAGCACCCCGATAATAAGTCCTGGTGTTTTTCTGTTTTTGGAAAAAATCAATCCGCAAACGGCTGCCATTATGAATTTTATAATAAAGGTTGCCGGAGCATATGCCATATAACCGGCTACAACGTCCGTCAGACAAGAACCTATCCCGGCTGCAATGGCTCCGAACAGAGGTCCTAAAACGAACGCTCCGAGAATTACTGCGGCATCGCCTATATTTACATATCCGTTAGTCGGCGTCGGCACTTTGATTATGTACGTGGCAACGAAAATAACGGCAGCAAACAGTGCGGTGTAAACTAATTTTCTTGTACTGATTTTCATGTCTTACCATTCCTTTCTTTTACTGTAATTATTCTATCATATTTTTTCAAATGTTTCAAGCGTTTCTTGACATTTTGCAGATAACGTGTTATAATAATCGGAGAAAGGACTGATTATATGTATAAAATTACGAGTTTTACGGTGGATCACAGAAAAATTGAACCGGGAATGTATATATCGAGAACAGATAACGATATTACAACATACGATATGCGTACCAGAAAACCGAATTGCGGAGAATATATGGATAATATAACTATGCACACACTGGAGCATATGTTCGCCACATTTGTGCGAAACAGTGAGATTGCGAATGACGTAATTTATTTCGGCCCTATGGGCTGCCAAACAGGATTTTATCTGCTTGTCAGAAATGCGGACAATAACAGGGTTTATGAAATTACGCTTGATATTTTGAGAAAGATAATAAATTATAACGGGGATGTATTCGGTGCGAGTGAAACAGAATGCGGAAATTATAAGAATTTAAATCTGGAATCCGCAAAAAAAGAAGCGAAAAGCTATCTTGAAATTTTAGAAAATACACCGTATCACCCTGAATATTACTATGAGGAGAAATGATAATGCAAAGCTATTGGATATGGACTTACGGCGATTATGAAATATATCATTCCAATCTGGCAAATTCAAAAAGGCAGGAATACGGGGCGGATTATCCCGTATTCTGGAAGCTTTTTGACGTGGACAGAAACGTGAAACTGTATAATGAATTTTATGCGGAAACGGACGGAACAATGAAGCTCAAGCTGAATGGGAAAGGCTATATCATGCTTGACGGAGAACGTTATGCGGAGAACAAGGATATACATGTTTCAAAGGGAAAGCACGAAGCATATATTTGCGTAATGAATTTAACGGGTTTGCCGGCAGCGTATATAGAAAGCGATGTTTGCGCCACAAACGGCGATTGGTACACATTTGACGAGAACTACAGCAAGGTTCCGGTAGGATATGATGAAAAATATGATTCCGCAGAGAAAAACCCGGAAACATTTCCGTTTGCATATGAACATATTCAGCCGGTGTCGGTGTGCGAAAAGAACGGCGGAATGTTGTTCGATTTCGGCAAAGAATTGTTCGGATATTTGCTGATTGATAATGTTAAGGCTTCGGACAAGCTTCATGTAAGCTATGGGGAATCCGAGGAAGAATCACTTGACACGGATTTTTCGATTTTGTTTGAAGATGTATGCGGAGCGGAATCGTATAAGCTGATTCAGCGTGCATTCAGATATATTTTCGTTGTGGGTAATAAAGACGTTAAGGTGTCTGCGGACTATGAATATCTTCCGCTTGAATACAAAGGCAGCTTTGAATGTGATGATGAAAATGTAAATAAAATATGGGATATGTGCGCATATACACTGCATTTGACTTCAAGAGAGGTTCAGCTGGAAGCAGTGAAACGTGACCGCTGGCTTTGGGGCGGAGATGCATATCAGGCATATAAATTCAGCAATTATCTGTTTTTCGATAAAGAAATCATACGCAGAAGTACTATTGCACTTCGGGGAAAAGAACCGTTCGTTGAACATATAAACACCATAACGGATTACAGTTTTTACTGGGTTATAGGACTTTATGAATATTACCGTGTTTATAAGGATTACGAGTTTATTAAATTTATTTATCCGAGAGCCGTATCGCTTATGGAATTTTCGTCAAAAAGGGTAAATGAGGAAGGATTTATTATAGGAAAAACGGGCGACTGGATTTTTATTGACTGGTCGGATATAGACAAAGAGGGTGCGCCGTGCGCAGAACAAATGCTGTATATCGAAGCGAACAGAACAATGGCGAAGCTTGCGGAGATACTCGGAAAAGACGGAAAAGCTTATACAAAAATCGCCGATGAGCTTACGGAAAAGGTTAATAAATTTTTCTGGAACGGCGAAAAAGGCGCATTTATTGACAGCTACGAATCGGGCAAAAATCACGTAACACGCCATGCGAATATATTTGCGGTTATGTATGACATTGCAACGGCAGAGCAGATTGAAAGCATTAAGAAAAATGTTTTGCTGAACGATGAGATAACGCAGATTACAACCCCGTATTTTGAGGGATATGAGCTTGACGTTATGGGCAAAGTCGGAAACTATGATTACATAGAAAACAAAATTCTTACATATTGGAAAGGTATGCTCGATTTGGGAGCAACTACGGTTTGGGAGGAATATGACCCGAAGCTTTCCGGGATTGAGCATTATCTGATGTACGGCAACAAATACGGGAAATCGCTGTGCCATGCCTGGGGAGCGGCACCGATTTATTTGCTTGGCAAATATTATCTCGGAGTTGAACCGACAAGCGACGGATATGAAACTTTTGAAGTAAAGCCGCATCTCGGCAGATTCGGATATATAAAAGGTACGGTGCCGATTAAAGACGGCAAAGTGCGTGTTTATCTGTCGAAAGACAAAATCAGTGTAACGGCAACAAAGCCCGGAGGTACGCTGATATGGGACGGAATGGCATATAAGCTTGAAGTTAATAAGGAAATTTCTATTTCAAAGGAGAAATGATAATGATAGGAATAATATGCGCTATGGCACTTGAAGCAAATGCGATTACAGATACAATTGAAAACAGGAAAATAAAAAATATAAGCGGTGTTGATTTTGTGAGCGGAACGATAGGCGGGCGAGAAACGGTTGTCGCAGTATGCGGCGTCGGGAAGGTGTTTGCCGCAATCTGTGCGGAAGCAATGATACTGGAATATCACCCGGACGTAATCATAAATTCCGGAGTTGCGGGCTCGCTCTGCCGCAGTATAAAGATAGGGGATATAGTTATTGCGGAAAGCGTTGTGCAGCACGACATGGATACATCTCCGCTCGGCGATCCGAAAGGACTTATATCCGGGATAAACATTATAAATATTCCTTGTGACAAGGCTGTTGCGGAATACTTGAAAAATTGCTGCGATTCGCTGGGTATTAAAAACTTCGGCGGAGTGATTGCGACAGGTGATGTTTTTATGAGCAATGAAGAAAATAAAAAAGAGGTTGCGGACAGATTCAATGCAAAAGCCTGCGAAATGGAGGGAGCTTCCGTAGGTCAGGTGTGCTATGTAAACAAAGTGCCGTTCTGCGTACTGCGAGCCATTTCGGATAATGCGGACGACGGAGCGGAAATAACATACGAAACGTTTGCGGCGGAATCCGCAAAAAAAACTCATGCCGTTATAGATAAATTCATACGTAACTTTCAATAAAAAAGCGGCATATAAAAAGATTTTTTGTTATATATCGCCGAAATTTGCAAAATGATATTGAATTTTGTACCATTGTGTGAGATAATATATACATAGAATTTCATTAATACCTTATCAAGAGAGGTGGAGGGACAAGGCCCTGTGAAACCCGGCAACCTGCAATGCAAGGTGCTAAATCCGGCTTAAGAGCGAGATGAGGAATTTTTCCCTCCTTTTGCGGAGGTTATTTTTTTGCACAAAAACAGCCGGTCGGAGAGAAATTTTATTTGTAATATATCAGAGAAACGGAGTGTTCATATGGAAAAATTATTATTTACATCGGAATCGGTCACGGAAGGTCATCCGGATAAAATATGCGATATAATTTCGGATTCTGTTCTGGACGCTATACTTGAAAAAGACCCGAAGGCACGTGTTGCCTGCGAAACTGCGGTTACTACGGGAATGGTGCTTATCATGGGTGAAATTACGACAAGCTCATATGTGGATATACCGAAAATTGCAAGAGATGCTATAAGAGAAATCGGATATGACAGGGCGAAATACGGATTTGACGCCGATACCTGCGCAGTACTGACTTCGATAGATGAGCAGTCGGCGGACATCGCAATGGGAGTAAATGCCGCTCTTGAAGCCAAAGACGGCAGTAATGCGGATTATGATTCGACGGGAGCGGGCGACCAGGGAATGATGTTCGGCTATGCGTGCGACGAAACGCCGGAGCTTATGCCGCTGCCGATTTCACTTGCGCACAAAATGGCAAAACGTCTTACGGAAGTAAGGAAAAACGGTACGCTTTCATATCTCCGTCCGGACGGAAAAACCCAGATTACTGCGGAATATACGGACGGCAGGGTGACGGGAATAGATACGATCGTTGTATCTACGCAGCATGATGACAGCATAAGTCTTGAAAAACTGCGTGAGGATATTAAAAAATATGTAATACTACCTGTAGTGCCGGAAAATCTTATATCGGACAATACAAAATTCTTTATAAATCCGACAGGAAGATTTGTAATAGGCGGACCGCACGGCGACAGCGGGCTTACGGGAAGAAAAATAATCGTAGATACTTACGGCGGATACGGCAGACACGGCGGCGGCGCATTCTCAGGGAAAGACCCGACAAAGGTAGACAGAAGCGCAGCATATGCCGCACGCCATGTCGCAAAAAATATTGTTGCCGCAAAAATCGCAAAAAAATGTGAGGTTCAACTCGCATACGCAATAGGCGTTGCACGACCAGTTTCAGTGCTTGTAGATACTTTCGGTACCGGAATATATGATGATGCAAAAATCGCAGAAGCGGTTCGCAATGTATTTGATTTGCGCCCGGCAGCTATTATAGACAGGCTGGATTTGAGAAAACCTATATATAAAAAGCTTGCCGCATACGGACATATGGGACGAACAGACCTTGCCGTTTCGTGGGAAAAAACAGATAAAACCGATGAGCTTTTAAATTATCTGAACAAGTGATTTTTTCGGAAATATTAAAACACCTCGCAACGTACAAAAATATGCTGCGAGGTGTTTTTTGTTATTTAATGACTGCTGAACAATTACAAAATGCACTCATATACTAATTTTTTCGGCATTTTGTAATTGTTCAAGT
>CAKVOK010000009.1 GCA_934792465.1 uncultured Clostridia bacterium
CTCCTTTAATTGTGTTTATAAATCCCTGCCATTTCCCCTCGTCCGAATACGGCTTAGGACATGGTTTCTTTATAAACAAACTGAGGACTGTTTCGATTTTTGCCGAAACAGTCCTTTGCTGAATTTTAAGATTTTTTTGTAATTTCTTCGTATGAAAGCTTTAATTTGTCTATAGCCGATTGCGGCGGAGTCTTGAAGTTGGTCATTTTCATATTTAATGCGTCGTATTTATGTTCACCCATGCTATGATACGGCAAAAGTTCAATTTCAAGAGGCTTATACTCAGAAAGGAATTTTTTTATATTCCGGGTTTCGGCGGTTGTATCGTTGACGCCGGGAATTATGGGTATTCTTATCCGAATGTTTGCGGTGCGGGCAAACAACCCGGTTAAATTATTCAAAATAAGATTGTTTGATACACCGGTGAAATTTTTATGAATTTCGCTGTCAACAGCCTTTATATCATACAAAAACAGGTCGGTATAAGGGAGGATTTTTTCAAAATAATCCCACGGTACATTTCCGGCGGTATCTACCGCTGTGTGCAGACCGGCGGACTTGCATTTTTTCAGAATTTCCGCAAGAAAGTCAATTTGCAGCATACATTCGCCGCCGGAAAACGTGACTCCACCTCCCGAATTATCGTAAAAAGCCTTGTCGCTTACAACGTTTTCAAGCACCTCGTCGGCGGAATATTCTTTTCCGCATACTTCGCGTGCGTCATTAAAACAGATAAAGTTAATATCGCTGCGGCTTATATTTTTGCATCTGCCGCAGCCGGTGCATTTTTCCTTGTGAAACATCACCTGTTTTTCATATGCCTGACTTTCGGGGTTGTGACACCATTTGCATTTCATGTTGCAGCCTTTGAAAAATACGGTCGTGCGCAAGCCGGGACCGTCCACAACGGAGGCGTGCTGTATATCAAATATCATTGCTCTTTCCATGTTTAAAATCTCGCTTCAAATAAATATTTTACATCTTCCGGCGTAAGAACGGTATTGCAGCTTTCCGCCGCTTCTTTAAGACGTGATACGTTTTTGGCGGAAACAAGCGGTATGCAGTTTATATCGCAGCCGAAATAGAATCCGAACAATGCGTTGTGGGCATCAATATGCCTTTTGTCACATATGCTTTTCAGGCGCATGAAAATTTCACGGTTTTTATCCGACGCATTTTCGGGAACGCTTTCGCCGTAAAAGAATCCGTATGCCTGTGCGCCGTATCCGAAAACGGGTATTTTTGAGGTGCGGTAGAAATTGTAGTCATCGGAGCTCATTTCGAGTGCTCTTTCGTTTTCTCCCCAACCCTCCGTAACTCTGTCTTTCAGCGAGAAAGAAAGCTCGCTGTATTCAAATTCGGCAAGACCGTGTTCCTTTGCGTATTTGTTTGCGGCTTCTATTCTTGCGGCACTCCAGTTTGAAGCGCCGATGTGCCTGACAACGCCGCATTTCACGTATTTGTTGAGTATTTCAATCGCTTTTTCGGGTTCTGCGGACGGGTCGTCTTTGTGAAAAAAATATATGTCTATGAAGTCTGTGCCGAGAGCCTCAAGGCTTTTTGTTATATCGGCTTCAATATCCTCCGGTGTAATGCGGTTTCGTACCTGTTTGCCGTTTTCGTATTCCGGATTTCCGCCTTTTGTTATCAATACGGCTTTGCTGCGCATACCGCTTGATTTCAGCCATTCTCCGATGCATTGTTCGCTTTCGGGGCAATTCGGGCGGGTTACGTCTTCGTCGCCGTAGCATCTTGCGGTATCTATTATGTTTCCGCCGTTTTCAAAATAAGCGTCGAGAACTTCAAAACTTGATTTTTCCGTTGCTTTGCAGAACTTGTGCGTTCCGAGGGCAAAACGGCTCAGCTGTTTTCCGTCTGTAATAATTTCTGTTTTCGGTATCATAATGTTTATCTCCTTTTAATTAATGATTGCCGAACAATTCCCAAATGCCTCCGTATACTAATTTTTTAGCATTTTGGAATTGTTCAGGTGCAAGCCTTTGCAAAAAAGCTTGCACTTCAATTGAAACGGGAATTAATCCGATACTGTTTTTAGATGTGAAATTTTTAATTTCACATAATCGGTTTCGCAAAACCGGTTTTTCAATAGGCATTAATTATAAAAATTCCTTGTAAGCACTTCCTCCTGCCATTCGGGAGAAAGACTCGTAAATTTTGCGGAAAATCCGCATACACGCACGATGAGGTCGGGATATTTTTCGGGATTTTTCTGTGCGTCGAGAAGCGTTTCTTTCGATACGCAGTTAAGCTGGAGCGCTTCAAGCGACGTATCCGCAGCGGTGCGCAGAAATGCTTCGCACGTGGACAGAGAGGTTGTTCCCGGTAAGATTATGTTTACTACGTTGTTGCCCGCCATCTCGGTTTTGTCGAGTGCGCCGAGAGAATTTACAACGCTTGTCACATGCGGTATCTTTTTCAGACGCGACGGAGTGAGCCCCTGGGCAATGTAATCTCCGTTATATCTGCCGTTCGGCGTTGCGAGGATTTGCTCTCCCCAAAAACGTATTTCCGTGTATGTGAGATAGCCTAAGTTTATTTTTCCACCGTACATACTTTTATGCTTTGAGAGCATATTGTACAAATCGGTATTAAAACGTGCGGCGAGCTCGCAGGATTCTTTTTTGCCGTCGCCCCAGCCGGAGCAGTGTATGGAGTCGTAGCGCATTTCGTCATAGCCGTCCCAGTTTGCACGTACTGCCGCAAGCAGCTGCTTTAATGTATATTTTTTCTCATCGAAGCAGAGAGTTTTTATAGCCATGAGAGAATCTATAATGTCGGCGAATCCGAAGCATGAATACGTATCGTCCTTATATCTCGCACCTTTGTTCGTATAGTCTCTTTTGTTTTTCACGCAGTCCTTATGCGTGGAGGAATAGAGCGGAAGAGGGTCTACCCTGCTCCATATCTGTCCGCCGGCAGTTGCGACTCTTGTTTTTTCGGCGAACAGCACATCCATGTTTTTGCAGGTGATGTCGTATACTTCTTCAAAGCTTTCGGCATCGTCAATCGGCTTGAAAAACATATTAACTTCACGCATTTTGTCCGTGCGGTTGTGTATCTCGTATTCAAACGCTCTCAGCAGATTTGTGTAGTTTCCGCAGTTTTGGCAGCCGGCACAATTCGTTTCTATATCCCAACAGCCCGAAGCGAGATAATCCCATGCATCATCCGGCGATATTCCGCTGCGGATAAGTGCGGGGATCGCTGCATCATCGTTTTCATAGAGAATCGTGCTTGTGCCGTTTGTGACGGGTTTGTCAAGCTCATCGAGATATTCTTTCGGAGAGTTTTTGGAAAAACGGCATTTTATTTTCGGGAAAATTATTTTTTCTTCATATGTTGCGTCAAGGAACATTTTCGTAAGCTCGTTGTATATCGGCTTGCCGTCGGCATCGCAGCCGCCCAATACGTATGTACATTCAAGCTCGTGGTCGGCATATCCGACCATTTCCTTGTTGTGGTCGTAGTGGCAGTCGAATATTATAAGGAATTTTGAAATAAGCTCGTAGGCTTCTTCCCTTGTAATTGCGCCGGATTTTATATCCGCTTCGTAAAAAGGATATAAATCCATATCGATTCTGCCGAAAGAATTCGGGCCGACTCCCTCGAGAGAACCTATAACTTTTCGCATGAAAGCATATGTATTCAGTGCCTCGTAAAAATTTTGAGGTTTTTCCCAGGGGGAGCGGCGTGCGGATTCGGCAATTCTTTTGAGATTTTCGTTTTGCGGGTCGGATTTCAGCATTTCTTCCGCCGTATCGGCAAATTTTCCGCTGATTTTCTTTGCGGACAAAAGTCCCTCGCACGCAGCGGAAAGGAAATCTTTTTCTTCTTTTGTTTCGGCGTTTTCGAGTTGCTTTTGAATATCTTCCAAAACGCCTTTCAGACCTTTTTGCAGAATTGGTCTGTGGTTAAACTGAAAATGCTGCGAATCATCGTTGTATGCTCCGCATATCAGATACATAAGCTCGCTTGCCTGGCGCCAACGCAAATCCCACAGCTCTTTATCCTGTTCAATAAATAAATGTTCGTTTTTCCAATATGTCCAGCCGCCGGCGTGCTTATATCCGTGAAAATTCCTTGCGCCGTCCGAAGGGCCGGGCAGAATTCCCGTTTCGTAATAAAAAGGCAAATCCTTGAACAAAATCGGTTCGATTGCATCGGAAATCACATGATATTGAAGTGCTTTCATTTCGTATGACGACATTCTCTCATCGTACAAAGAATCCGCTTTTTGCATAACCTCGTTCATATGCTTTTCGGCATTTTTATAAGATTCGATAAAATAATAGTTTTTAAGTTCGTTTCTGAGTTCGCTATATTTCATTGAATATCAACTCCTTTTGTTTGATGAATCCAGTATATCATCAAGGCAAGAGGTTGTAAATGTAATATTAAGAAAATTTGTAATTTTAAGAAATAAATATTTACAATGTCATGATTTTGTGATATACTGATATTGCGGGCATAAAATATATTTTTTTACTGAGGAGCAAAACGGCGCATATTTGTAATATATAGAGGGAATCGGGTGTTGGTTGTGGAATTTAAAAATATGAAAATCAAAAATATAGACTTCGTTGTGAAGTATACGCCGACGGTCAGAGAATTTTCGATGCATAACCGCATAAACCATATTGTAGGTATTCAGCTTACGGGCGAGGCTATCCATTATATGAAGGACAGGCAAGTTATGCTAAACGGAGGAACGGTGTATTTTTTTAATCAAAAGGATGATTATGATGTGGAGGTTATAAATGCCGGGGTGGCGTATTCCGTACATTTTACAACGTATGGGCCGATTGAAACGGAAAGCTTTTTTGTCCATGGCGCAAACGGCGGAGAGATAGTGCGCCTGGTGAAAAAAATGGAAAAAGAAGCTTTTTTCGGGGAGAACGAACTGAATTTGACGGCAGAGTTTTATAATCTGTGCGCATTGGTGAACAGGATATATGAGAAAAGATATTTTTCGAGAGATGAGAGAATCAATGAAGCGGAAAGATATATTTGCGCCAATTTCAGGGACGGCGGCTGCGTGCGTGCGGCTGCGGAAAAAAGCGGACTTTCAAGACGCAGATTTGATGAATTGTTCAAAAATTCATTTAACGTGACACCCGGCAGATATTTGATAAACTTAAAAATTGATTATGCCAAAAGACTTTTGGCAACGAGCAATATCGGTGTTTCGCAAGTCGCCGAGCTTTGCGGAACGAGTGATATTTATTATTTCAGCAAGCTGTTTAAAAAGGAAACCGGGTTTTCTCCGAACAGATATAGGAAAAAATACGGAACAGGACTGAAATGACAAGATTGAATTTGTGAGGCGGTGTTCTGTAAAAAATGCCTTGACTTTACGGCAAAAATCAAATGTATGCTACAACGGAACAAAATTTTTGACAGCTATTTTGACAGCTACGATACCGAAACAGGCAATAACGGACAAGAAAATATGATAATAAAAATGTCGGAAATATAGGTTAAGGCGTGTGCCGAAACTCTTGTTTTCCGGCATTTTTTTTAATCGCTGCTGCGGCCGTTCCGTAAAGGATAAAGGCACCAAAACGGCAAAATCGTAACTTTACCCAACAAAAAATAAGTTTACCGCATTTATATTTAAGGCTGTAAATAGTAAAATTAAATATATTTGAAAAATTCGTCGAAATATGATAAAATATTTGTGTGAGGTGATTTGATGAAAAACAAAAAATCAATACGAAACAAAATGATAGTATCGTATATGTCGATTATATTCATAGCAATAGTGATGTTTACCGCAATTACGCTTATACATTCATCGAAGATAACGAAAGTGCAGAATATGGGCTTCGTGTCGCAGATGCTGGAGCTGGCGAGAGGGAATATATACACGAGAATGCAGGATGTGGAGATAACGATAGACAATATTCAGGCGAACCGCAGTATAATAAATTCCGTCAATGCGATTAACGAGGACGGCGACTATTCAAAAATAGGTATTGTGGAAAACGAATTGCAGAATATAGACATATATCATCAGAAAATCTCCAAAATAAGAATTTATACACTGGGGCAGGCGGAGATAACAGACGTATACAGCTCGGAAAACGTATACGGGTACTGCAGCTGCGAAAACGAACCGTGGTTTAAAAAGACGAGGGACAAGGACGGAGCGACAAACTGGAATATGTTTTATGATTCTGCGGCAAGGGGGACGTTTACGGCTTCGAGAATGCTTTACGAGCCGAGAAAAGAAAAAAACCCCATAGGCGTTGTAAGGATAGATATAGACATACTGCCGTTTTTGGAGCAAATCGACAATATAAAAATAGGGGAAACGGGGAAAATATTTCTTGTTCAGGACAACAGTATAATAACCGTTGACAAGGAAAGCTTCCTCAAGGATATTGTAAACGAAAGAAAATTTTTCTCATGCATAAAAGGCGAGCTTGACGGCTACACGAAAATAAACGGTAAATATTATCTGATAGCATATGACAATCTCGAAAAAACAAATCTTACGATTGCCGCAATGGTGGAGGCAAACGAGATTGACGAGATGGCAAAGACAATTAAAAAATCCATGCTGGAAACCGCTGTTTTGTGTATTATAATAGGGTTTGTAATTGTAATATTCATATCCCGGGTGATTTCCGAGCCTATTATAAAATTAAGTCATGTAATGAAAAATTTCGAAAACGATACAAATGTTCGTGTACATACCAAATCGGAAAACGAAATAGGCACGCTTTACAATTCGTTCAATAAAATGATGAGCCGTATAGGCGATATGATAAGAGATATAAACGAGCTGAATACAAAGCAGAAAAACGCAGAACTGAAAATTTTGCAGGCGCAGATAAATCCGCATTTCCTCTATAATACGCTGGAATCCATAAACTGGATGGCAGTCAGCGTGGGAGCGGACGAAATAAGCCTTATGGTAAGCTCTCTCGGAAGCTTTTTCAGGCACAGCCTTAATAACGGCAAGGAATTTTTGAGCGTGGAAAACGAGATAAAACAGGTTAAAAGCTTCATAGCGATTGAAAAAATAAGGTTTAAAGATAAATTTGATATAGAATACGATATTGACGAAAAAATCATGCAGTATCATATATTGAAGCTGACGTTGCAACCGCTTGTGGAAAACTGCATTGTGCACGGCTTCGACCGCATAGATTACAAGGGTATGATTAAGATTACGGGGCGAGAACATGAGAAAGGCGTATGCTTTGAAATCGAGGATAACGGGCTCGGTGCGGATACCGATTTTCTGAATCATTATATAAATGACGAAAACGTGGTCATAAGCAAAAAAGGGAAATACGGAGTGAGAAATGTACAGAAGAGAATCAAACTATATTTCGGCGATGAATACGGAGTGCGTTTTGAATCGAACGAGTATGGCGGAGTTACGGCGAGGGTAATTATCGCAAAGGAAGCCGAAAAGAAAATGAACGGCGGAGAGGAGAAGAAAATATATGATTAAACTGATTGTTGTTGATGACGAGCAGATTATAAGAGAGGGCATAGCCTCCATGAAATGGGAGAAAATCGGCGTAACCTGCGTTTCCTCGGCAGGCGACGGCATGAACGCAATGGACAAAATCAAGGAGCATAAACCCGATATTGTAATATCGGACATACGTATGCCGGGGTATGACGGAATGTGGCTCATAGAGCAGATACACAACCTGATGCCGAAAACAAGGATAGTGCTGCTTTCCGGCTACAACGAATTTGAATACGCACAAAAGGCGATAAAATACAGAGTAAGCGAATATGTGCTGAAGCCCGTCAGACCGGATAAGCTGACGGCGGTCGTGGAGAAAATAAAGCTTGAAATCGAGCGTGAGAGGGAAAACGAAATGCGGCTCGAAAGCTACAGGGAATATCTGCTGAGCAGCCGCTGCTTTCTGAAATCGTGGTTTCTGAATTGCATAGAAACGGGCAAAACAAAGAAAATTTCGGATATTTTCGGCATAGATTGCGAAAACGGCGGTTTCTGCGCTCTTACGGTGAAATTTGAGGATATATCTGGCGACGACGATGATTTTAATATGTTCGCAATATACAGCGAGCTGGAAATGGTAGCAAAGGCAAAATGCGAAAAGGAATATGCGTCCTTTTTCAACGGCGATACGATAACATACGTTTTCCCCCTGCCGAAAGAGGGAATAAATATGATTTTTGATATTGCGGGAGCGCTGAAAAGCTATCTTGATTATAATTATTCCGGTGTGTATACGATAGGCATAGGCAGCGAAGCGAAAAACGCAAGCGGGATACCGCTGAGCGTAAAGGGGTCGGAAAATGCCTGCGAATACAGATTTTATATAGGCGACAGGCAAATTATATTCATATCGGATATAGAACCGCTGAAATCAACGGGCAGCCGTCATACAAAGGAATATGAACAGTATTCCATAGCTATAAAAAACGGCAGCGAGGAAATGCTGAAGGAAATCCTGGACAAGCTTTTTAACTCCATGATTGCGGACGTAGAAAGCGTTGATATAGTAAAGAGGGTGTGCCTTGAACTGCTTGTCAGAACGACAACGGCAACATATGAGCTGGGCATGAATCCCGATATGCTGTTCAAAAATACCGATATATGGTCGGTTATAAACAAATGCAACACGATTCGGGGACTGCACGAGCTTCTTTTGAACGTAAACCGTGTTTTGATTTCCGAAGTTATGGGAAGAAAGGAAAAAATCAACAAGAGCATAACGCAGCAGGCGGTGAAGATAATAGAAGAGCAGTATTGCCTCGGAATATCGCTTGAAAAGGTTGCGGAGCAGGTGTATCTCTCGCCGAATTACCTCAGCATGGTGTTCAGCAAGGACATGGGAATGACGTTCAAGGACTATTTAATATCCGTGAGAATCAAAAAGTCTATGGAACTTCTGAAGGACAGGAATTTGAAGATATATCAGGTTGCGGAAATGGTGGGGTATGCCGACTGGAGATATTTCAGCGAGGTATTCAAAAAGTATACGGGTTTAACTCCGGCGGCATACCGTGCGGAAAATTAAATTGATTAAGAAAACCTACAAAGAAATAAGTTTATCCGATTTTCAAAAAAGAAATAATGATATATAATATTTATGGAAGCATAAATGGATTGGAGGAAGAATGAAAAAGCTGCTTTTGATATGCACCGCCGCATTGATTCTGTTCAGCGGCTGTACAAATGAAAAAAGAACGGAGAAAGTTTCGGGACGCAGCGTTACGCTGACCGTAATGTGTCCGAAAAAGTATGCGAAAATGTATAACAAGTGCATTAAAATGTATGAGGACGAGCATACGAATATAAGAATCAACTGTGTGGAGCTGAACGGCGGAGACGATAAGATTTACGATATGTATTCCGCACCGCTCTATGCAGGGCAGGATTACATAGATATATTTTTGATTGACAGCGTTTGGACGGCGGGCTTTGCGGAAAAAGGCTTTATAGATGAGCTTTCGGAGAATGGGGAAAAATTTGACGAAACGGCATATGATATGTGCGTTTGGAACGGAAAGTGCTATGCTTTGCCGATTTTCATGGAAACCGACTGCATATATTACAGACGCGATTTGATAGAAAATCCGCCGAAAAGCTTTGATGAGTGGCAGAATGTCTGCGAAAAGGCGGTTGCGGAGGGGAAAGCCGAAATACCGTATCTTATGTATTCGGGCGATGATGAGGAAAGTCTGCTGAAATTTTATGAATTTAAGCTTGCGGAGAATGAAAACGCATTGGAAAAATATATGCAGTGGGCGAAATACTCTGCGGAGGATGACGGCGAAACGGTTATAAAGAAATTTAAAATGGGCAAGGCTGCCGCAATGATAGAAAGCACCTTTACAAAAAACAAGCTGAAAACGGACGATTCGCTTGTGGGGCTTTCGACGGCCGCAGCACTTCTGCCGAAAGATCAAAACGGAGAGGAAACATCGGTAATAAAGACTCTGGCGCTGAGCCTGAACAAGCACGGCAAAAACAAAAAAGAAGCAAAACGGTTTATGGAATACATGACAAGTGCGGATATACAAAAATATGCGGCGACGGAATGGAATGCGATACCTGCGGTGCCGCAGGTATATGAGGATTACAGAATCATAGAGGACAATCCTTATCTTGCGGAGATAAACGAAAATCCCGCATTGCTGAGAAAACGGGAAAGCTCTGCGGACTATATGCAGAAATCCGCAGAAAACAGAGAGCTTTTCAAAAAAATGAAAAAAGGCGAACAAGCAGAAATGCTTGAAATATATATACAATAATATCGTCGGACGGTTTGATGTTGTTCGGCGGTCTTAGGGCGAAAGGAATGGTTAAGACTATGAACAAGATTAAAAACTGTTCATTTGCAAAGGAGTTTGTCAAAAACAAGGCATTGTTTTTGATGCTGCTCCCGGGAACACTGCTGCTTATTATGTTCAGTTATCTGCCTATGGGCGGCGTTACGATTGCGTTTAAGCAGATTAACTACGGACTCGGAATTTGGAAAAGTCCGTGGGTGGGACTGAGCAATTTCAAGTTTTTGTTTTCCACGGAGGATTGGTTTATAATCACGAGAAATACGCTGCTTTATAATGTTTCGTGGCTTTTTGCCGGTCTTTTTCTGGCGGTTGCGATAGCCATAGGCTTGAGTCAGATAAAGCAAAAAAGAATGTGCAAGTTTTATCAGAGCGTTATGATATTGCCGTATTTTCTGTCATGGGTAATAATCAGCTATGTTGTGCTTGCTTTTTTGAATACGGAGCACGGAATGATGAACACGTCCGTTATGCCGATGCTCGGCAAAAAGCCCGTAAGCTGGTATACGGAAACGAAGCCCTGGCCGTTCATACTTACCATAGTAAACCTTTGGAAATATGCCGGCTACAACAGCGTTGTCTATCTTGCGGCGATAGTCGGCATAGACAAAACGCTGTACGAAGCGGCGGCGATAGACGGCGCAACACGCTGGCAGCAGATAAGACATATTACAATACCGTCCATAACATCTCTTATGATAATAATGTCGATTATGGCAGTCGGAAAAATATTCAATGCGGATTTCGGACTTTTTTATCAGGTTCCGCTTCAGTCCGGCGCATTATACCCAGTTACAAACGTTATAGATACATATGTATATACAATGCTTAAATCGGCGGGAAACAGCAGCGTCGGAATGTCTGCGGCAACGGGGCTCTATCAGTCGCTCTGCGCATTTATACTTGTAATCGTTACAAACCTGATAGTGCGGAGAATAGACGAGGACAGTGCATTGTTTTAATCGAATAATCTATATAGAGGTGGTAAAGTTGAAACTTAATAAAACAGAAGCAATGGACGTAATACTTCATGTTGTATTTATCCTTGCCGTAATAATAAGCCTGTATCCGATATTGCTGGTTCTCGGCGTATCGCTTTCGTCGGAAAAGAGCATAGTCGAATACGGATATAAAATGATACCGAAGCAGATAAGCTCGGACGCATACAAATATATATGGCAGTCCAAAAATACGATTTTGCGTGCATACGGAGTAACGATATTCACAACGGTTTTCGGTACGGTATGCAGCGTTATGGCGGTTGCGCTGTATGCGTATCCGCTTTCGCGAAAGGATTTTAAATACAGAAAATTCTTTTCGTTTCTGGCATTGTTTACAATGCTGTTTCATGCCGGTATGGTGCCGTGGTACATAGTGTGCACACAGGTGCTGCATATACAAAATACGATATGGGCAATGATATTGCCGTACATAATGAACGCATGGTATGTGCTGATAATGAGAACGTTTTTCATAACGGCGATTCCTGCGGCACTCATAGAATCGGCGAAGCTGGAGGGGGCGAGCGAGGGTATTATATTTGCGAAGATTGTTATGCCGCTTTCGTTGCCGGGACTTGCCACGATAGGACTTTTCGCAGTGTTCCAGTATTGGAACGACTGGTGGCTGCCGCTTATGCTGACAACACGCCGGGAGCTTTCCAATTTGCAGTTCCTGCTTCAGAGTATGATTTCGAATATAGAAATGCTCACGCAGAACAGCGAATATGTGAGCAGCTCGATATCGCAGCTTGCCAATATGCCGAAAGAGGGAGCGAGAATGGCGCTGTGCATGATTTCCATAGGACCTTTGGTGCTTGCGTATCCGTTTTTCCAGAAATATTTTGTGAGCGGACTTACGGTCGGAGCGGTTAAGGAATAAATTTTTTTTAAGAAAGGGAGAATTAATAATGAAAAAAACAAGATTGGTCAGTGCGGCTCTTGCGGTCGCAATGGCGGCAGCGGCATTTTCGGGCTGCGGTGCGAAAAAGGATACGGCTTGGGAGGACCCGAAAGCATTGCCGAAGGACGGCTATGAAATCAACTGGTATTTTTACGGCGAGCCTCAGAGCGATACGACTGCCGTAGAACAGAAAATCAACGAATACCTTAAAGACAAAATCAATGCTACGGTTAAGCTCAACAGACTTACGAGCAGTCAGTATTCGCAGAAGATGAACGCCATGATAGCCGCAGGCGAATATTACGATATTTGCTTTACGGCAAACTGGATGCTTTCATATGCAACAACGGCGGCGAACGGCGCATGGCTGCCGCTTGACGATTATCTGGACGATTATATGCCGAAAACAAAAGAAATCATCGGCGACGACATTTTGAACAACACACGTGTAAACGGAAAAATATACGGTATTCCGGCAATGAAAGAAATGGCTACCGCAAAGGGCATAGCATACAGAAAGGATATTGCCGAGAAATACAACATAGATATGACGAAAGTGAAAAATCTCGACGATTTAAAGGAAATCCTGAAATTCGTACAGTCTAAAGAACCGGATATGCAATATCCGATAGACTGGCCGAGCAACGACAGAAAGCCGACTACTCTCGAAAGATTCGAGCCTATTGCGGCAAGCGTGGGATTTGAATGTATCGACCCCGAAAACAATGTATACAGCGAAAAAATCATACACAGCGCATTCAGTGAAAACATGGAAAAGGCTTATTACAAGGCGCGTGAATTTTATACGGACGGACTTATCAAAAAAGACGTCCTGACGGCAAAGGATTTCGACCAAAGACTGAAAAGCGGCAAGGTATTCGCATACATAGAGCATTTGAAACCCGGCAAGGTTGAAGAAGTGAGCCGTGATTTCAGCTTCAAGCTCGGCGCGGTTCAGCTCACAAACCCCGTAATGGACAGAAACGCAGGCACAGGATCTATGATGTCGGTATCGGCAAAATCGAAAAATCCGGCACGTGCGATGAAATTCCTGGAGCTTATGAACTCCGATAAATACCTTAACAACCTCGTTGTATTCGGTATAGAGGGCAAACATTACAACAAGCTTGACGATAATACGGTTAAGGTAATCCCGAACAGCGGATATACGCTTTCGGAAAGCCAGTGGATGATGGGCAACGTATTCTTAAACTACCTTACGGAGGGCGAAAACCCCGATAAAATTCAGCTTTTGAAGGAATTTAACAAGGAAGCTACAAAACCGTGCTTCTACGGATTCGTGTTCGATTCCACACCGGTACAGCAGCAGATTGCGGCAGTAAAGACGGTCGAGGAGCAGTACGGCGCACTCGTAAGCTGCGGCGCAACAGACGTTGAACCTACGCTTACGGAATTCAGAGAAAAGCTTAAAAAAGCGGGCGTTCAGGATATTATAGACGAGGTACAGAAACAGTACGACGCATTCAAGGCGAAAAAATAACAGAAAAGGTCAGCGGCGGAAATTGCGAATTTTATCAGGGGTTTCCGCCGCAGCTTTCAAATACGGTTATGAGGTGACGTTATGATTAAACGCATATTTGCGGCAATATTTGCATTTGCGGCGGTTCTCGGCAGCGTATCTGCCGCAGAAACGGAAAGGAAATACAATTATAAAATATCATTTGAAAATACAAGCGATTTTGTTCAGCTGTACGGCTGGGCATCGGGAAAGCAGCAGCACGATGGCTATCCCGAACCGCCGAAGCCTACGGCGACCGTGGTGGCGGACGGGAAATACGGCAGCGGATATAAGATAACGAACCCCGGATTTTATTGCGACCAGCTGTACGGAGTCGCATGGAGAATGGGACTTCAGACTGTAATAACTCCGCAAAGCGGAGCGGCAAGCGAAACATTTGTTGATTATATGAAAGATGTATCAAACGTGAATTTTTGGATTAAAGCTCCGTATTCGGAATATCTTGTGGGAAAAACAAGAGATGTGCGTTTTCAGTTTGAAACGGATTTGGGAACGTTTACGGCGATTATGAAGCTTGAAAATACCGGTGACTGGCAGTATGTTCAGATTCCCATGTCGGTGTTTAAAAAGGGAACAACGAGCATGGAGGACGTTGTTTATTCGATAACTCAGTATAAAGCGATTTTATTTAATTTGAAAAATGACCAGAACTATTTCGGAAGAAAGCCGGAAGCGCCGAAGCTCCTTGAGGACGGTACATACTACTGCCCGACATGGGAAAATCCGTGGGACGAACCCATTATTGTGGACGAGCTTGTGTTCGACCGCTCAAATTTGTTTAATCAAGCGGTAAACAGACCGTCCATAGGCGAAGAAGACGATTTTACAAATTCCGAAATCGGTGAAATTTATATAGATAACAAACCCGTAAAATTTAAGGTGAAAAGCGGAAATGTGATAGATATTCCGATGCCGGCGGCAACGGAGAGGATAACGGAGAATACACTGCGTGCGGAGGGAAAATCCAAGACAGTTGCAAACGATTTCTTTGCCGATTCCGTGATATACGGCAGCGAGCAGCTGAAAACGGGCGCAGAGTGCGTTTTCACACCGCCGGAAGCATTTCCGGGTACGGGAAAAATTACGGTAACTGCGGCGAATGCGGAAGCCGTGACGGAATATACGGTGAATTTTTATGTGCGTGAACCGATTATACCCGACGAAAAGAGCATAGTCGGAATAGAAACGGAAGGACAAATTTCCGCCGGAAAGAAAAATATCTCGGTAAATATTGCAAACGAGGGAAAAGAAGAGAAAAATGCGGCAGTGATTGCCGTTGTGTATAACAAAGCAAGCGGTGCGGTCAAATCAATCGGAATGTGTGAAAAAGCAGTCGGAGCGGAAAGCTCGGAGGCGTTTGAAATCTCGGTTGAGATACCGCAGGACGGCGATTGTTTTGTAAAGCTGTTTACGTTTGATTCGGCGGCGCAGATGAACAAGCTTGCGGAAACAATCGTAATAGGCAGATGAAAGGAACGGTAGTTATGCGAAAATTTTTAGCGTTATTGCTCGGAGCGGCATTGCTTATCGGTGCGAATACGGCGGCGGTGGAATTTGACGGCTTGCAGGAGGAGATAGAAAACGAAGCGCATGAAGCCGAGGACGATGACGATTACAAGAAAATATACAGTGAGAACATAAAGACGGAAACACTTCCGCAGACGCTCCATGTCGAGGGAAACAGGATATACAACGAGGACGGAGAGGAAGTGCGCCTTGTGGGTGCGTGCGTGCCGTCGCTCGAATGGGGAAAAGGCGAGAACACACTCGAAAAAACGGTTGCCATGGTGCTGGACAACTGGAACGGAAATATAATAAGGCTTCCGCTTTCGCAGGAATCGTGGTACGGCAGATATTGGTATACGGAGGACGACGGCGACGCGTACCGCCGCAGAGTGGACAGGATAGTGAATATGGTTGCGGCGAGGGGGAAATATATTCTGCTCGATTTGCATGAATATAAAATTCCCGATGAAAACAGCGTGAATTTCTGGAAAGAGGTTTCCTCCATGTACGGCAACCACCCGGCGGTGCTGTTCGATATTTTGAACGAACCCTACGGCGTAACGTGGCAGCAGTGGAAATACGGAGGTCCCGTAATATCGCAGAAAGGCGAAAGCATAATATCGCCGGGTATGCAGGGACTCGTTGACGTAATCAGGAAGAACGGCGCAAAGAATATAATAGTTGCCGGCGGGCTCGACTATGCATACGACGACAGGGGAATAGCCAAAGGCTACGACGGACTGGAAAACGGATATGCCCTTGAAGAGGGCGAGGGCAAATACAGGGGCAACGGAATCATGTACAGTGCACATATTTATCCGTGGAAAGTGGAAGAACAGGATTGGGAGGACAAGGTAGGCTGCATAATGCGTGATTATCCGATTTTTGTCGGCGAGTTCGGACATACGAACGAAAAGGTCGCAAAGTATTGGGACAACGGATATTATGAGGACGCTCCGATATGGATGAATCAGTTTATGAACTGGATGGACGTAAACGGACTGAACTATACAATCTGGGCAATGCATTCCAAGACAGCTCCGGAAACGCTGAAAAACTGGGAATATGAACCTACGAAGTTTAACGGGATATATCAGAAATACAATCTCTCGATACAGGAGAATCACAGACCCGAAACGCCTGCCGTCAAGGATTTGCACCCCCTTTACGATTGGAAGAACACCATAGATTTTGACGAAACAAGCGTTGATTTTAAGGTATATAAGGAGAATGAAAAAGAATATTTTGCAACGGAAAAGGTGAAAGACGGAGGAATCGGCGGCAGTGCGGCGCAGCTTTTTGCATTCGACTGCACGGGAGGTACTGCGGGGGCGGTTGCGGATATTCCGAAAGACTGGGATTTGAGCGGCATTTCACATATAGCCGTAAAGATAAAAGGCGACGGCGATATGCGGAAGATAAGCTTCGGACTGGAGCTTGACGACGGACGTCAGTATAAAAAGGCGTATCCGCTGAATATGTGTACCGAATGGCAGACGCTGTTTTTCCCGATAGACAATTTTAAAAACGATTACGGTGTATTTGATTCCACAAGGATAAAATCGGTATTTTTCTCGGTGGAATCAAAGGCGAAAGGAAGCTATACGATAGATAATATCGAGTTCGGCGGTTTCCCTTATGAGGAATCGGAAAAGATAACGTATACAGAGGATTTTTTGTCGGAGAAATGCACTGTGGAGGCATGGAGAGATAACGAGTATTCGGATTACGACAGCTTTACCACGAAATGGCTGAAAAACGGCGGATATAAGAACACGGCGGCAAGAGGATTCTGGTTTAATAAGACGAAAGAATCCTACGGCGGTCAGGGATATATCGGATTCCCGAAAGACTGGAATTTGACGGAAGCGACGTATATGTCGTTCATGATAAAAGGCAGCGAGGATCTTGATTTGCTGTTCCGTCTGCGCACAACGAGGGACAAAGACGAGCGTTCCGGTTTTGAACGCCGTGATTTTGAGAAATATTGCAAGGAAATTAAGATAAACGGAAGCAAATGGCAGAAAGTAACGATTAAAATTTCCGATTTCGGACTCAGCGAAACAATGGACAAGGATATGCTTCGGGGTATGGATATATTTAATATGAAATCCGAGGGTTCGGGTTGGTTCGTCATAGACGATTTGACGTTTTCCAACGAGATTTTGCCCGTGGAAAGCGGATTCAAGCCTCATGCGGAAGCGAAAGAATCGGAAAAGGTGAAATATCCTCTGCCGCAGCTGTATCCCGACAACAGCATACACCAGGAATGTCCGTCGCTCGAATTTAAGGCGGGAGCGGAAGCGGTTTTGAATATTCAGATACATAATAAGACGGACAAAACGCAGACAGGCAAGCTGATTGTAGCCGAAATGCCGGACGGATTTACGCAGAAAGAGGAAAACAAAACCGCAGCCTACAAGGCATATTCGGGATATAAGGGAATAGCGAGAGTGTATATCAAAGTTCCGGAGGGCGCAAAGGGCGAATATAAAATAAAGATTGCGGATTCGGAGAACAAGCTCGTACAGCCGGAGGAATACACATTAATAATTGAATAAAATTGCCCGGGGACATTATAAAAATGCACAGACCGCATATTTTTCTAAAGCCCCCCAAGAGGATGCTGCAAAACAATTTTTTCAAATTTATTCTTATATCCTGCGGCATGGAAAGGAATGGTCATAATGATGAAGAAAACAATAATTTTCGGATTGCTCGCAGCGGCGCTCGCACAGACGGCATATGCCGGAAGCATATCCGCTGTGCAGAATGGCGGAACCGTGAATATCAGCGTGGAAGCGGAAGCGGATACCGAATATATATTTGCCGTGTATAAGCCGGGCAGGGAATCGGACGGGATAACCGCCGAAAGCATATCGGATATATTAAGCAGAGTAGACGAGATAACGACCGACGGAAACGGCACGGCGGAATTTTCGTATGCGCTTGAAGATAAGGAAAGCGGAATATATACGGCGGTTGCGAAAAACGGCGATGAAATATTGAAAACCGTATTCGGCTATATATCGCCGGAGGACGAAGCCTATGCGGTGGAAACCGTCAATAAGACAAGCGGTGACGCAGCGTATGAAGATATGTATCGGGTATATGAGGAGATAAAGGACAAGCTTATGCTCGACGATACGCTTTTTGAAAACTTGGGCGAATCGGGCAAAGCGGAGCTTTTGAAAAGCGTAATGCAAAGAAGCGACTATACTTCGGCGGCGGAAATATCCGAAGCGTATACAAAATCGGCACTGCTTACTAATATAAACGAAAGCGATGACATGAATTTTCTCGAAAGCATGATTGAAAAATATAATGGTATTTTAAAATTTGAAACCGATAACGATTTGCATAAAAATTATATAAAAACGGCGGACGGCGAAAGAAGAATCCTGGAACGCACCGCAAAAGGAAAATACGCAAGCCTTGAAGAGGCTGCGGCGGCATATGCGGAAAATACGCTTTTAGAAGCGGTGAACAGCGCCGAAAGCTACGGCATTGTTCATGATATGCTTTATAATAACCGTGAGCTTATACCGGGAATTGATTTTGCGAAATATGATAAGCTTACAGCAGCGCAGAAGAAAAAAGCCGATTCCGCAATAGCCGGCAAAAGCTTTGACACGGCGGCGGATTTGCTCAAAGCGTTTAACGACGCCGTGAATAATGCACCGTCGGACAGCGGTTCGGGTTCGTCCTCCGGCGGCGGAGGTTCTTCCGGCGGCGGAAAAAGCAGCGTTACGCCGAATATAACGGCTTCTTTCGACAGCGTGAAAAAGCCGGAAGAAAAGCTTTCGGTGTTTGAGGATATAAATGGATTCGAATGGGCGAGAACGGCTATAGAAAGCCTGTATAAAAAAGGCATTGTAAACGGAAAAAGCAAGACGGAGTTTGCGCCGTCGGACAGCGTTACGAGAGCCGAATTTTCAAAAATGATTTGCCTTGCGGCAGAGCTGAAACCGGGCGGCGCAAGGAAGTTTTCCGACGTGGGAGCGGACGACTGGTTTTATGATTACACCATGAAGATGGACGGCATAATCAACGGCTATCCGGACGGCACGTTCAGACCGAATGATAATATAACAAGGCAGGACGCAGCGGTCATTATATGCAGAACTCTCGGAAAAATGGGATTTGATATAAATACGGAGGAAGCGGACGGCTTCACGGACAGTGCCGAATTTGCCGATTATTCGCTGAAAAGCGCCTTGTATCTCAAAGGCGAGGGAATAATCAGCGGCATGACGGACGGCAGCTTCAAGCCGAACGCATATGCGGCGAGAGCAGAAGCGGCGGAAATAATTTATCGGTTTTACGGTAAAATCAGCAAATAACGGAGAGGGGTAAAAAGTGTGCGCAGATTAAAAGCATTATCCGTAATATTATCGGCGGTAATACTGGCATTGAGCATTAATACCGCATGGGCGGAGGATATATACGAAACGAAGCTTACGGCGCTGGGACTTTGGGAAGAATACGACGCTGCGGCGAAGGTGAAGCGTGAGGAGTTTGCTTCTTATATGGCAAAGCTTCTGAATTTCAGCGGAGCGGGCGCAGCGGTCAAAGGCTGTTTCGATGATGTTTCGCCGGAAAACGAGCATTGCGGAGATATTGAGTTTTTATACGGAATAGGCGTTGTCGGCGGTACGAGCTTTTATCCGAAAGAGAATATAACGTATGCACAGATGATAACAATGCTTGTGCGTGCCATGGGCTATGACGAGTATGCGAAAACGCAGGGCGGCTATCCGGACGGATATTATATGACGGCGGTTTCCGCAAAAATCATACCGGGCAGATTGGATAAACGGCTTGATGACGAAGTAACCTATGCGGAAACGGCAGAGATTGTTTCAAAGGCTGCGGACGCAAGCGTGTTTGAAGTATCCGAAATAGGAAACGGCGTTACATATACAACGGAAAACAAAACCACGCTGCTTTCGCTTTATCATAATATTTATTATGATAAAGGCACGCTTACGGCCGTGGGCGGAGCGAGCCTGGACGGCGAAAAATACGCCGCCGACACCGTAGTCATAGGCGGCGAAAGCTACAAATGCAGGGGAAAAATCGACGAATCGCTTCTCGGACTCAAGGTTAAGTTTTATTACGAATCCGAGGACGGCGAAAACACGGTTTTGTATGCAACCCCGTATTCAAACGAAACACTTACGATAACGGATATAGACAAATTTGAAAACGGACGTGTTTATTACACGGTCGGCGACAAGCAGAAAAACGAGAAAATACCGGCGGAAGCGGACGTTATAATAAACGGCGGATATGCGCACGGCTTTACGGCGGAGGATATAGAAACGGCGGACAAAATATGCCTTACCGATACGGATTCGGACGGAATATACGACCTTGTTAAAATATATTTCGGGGAAACCGCCGTGGTTTCGGGAAACGATATTAACAAGCGTATTATATATTTCAAATATCCGCTGAAAAACGGCGAGGCGTCGATTGATATATCGGAATTTTCCGATAATGAGGTGAATATTAAGGATATAAACGGAGCGGAGTTTAATCCGTCCAGAATAAGCGCAGGCAATATCCTTTCGATAATGAAAAGCCGTGATAATAACAAAATTGATATAACGGTGAGCGAGAAGCAGGTTACGGGCGTTGTAAACGCCGTTTACGAGGACGGCGACGATACCGAAATACTTATCGGAAACGAAACCTACGGATTCTGCAAAAACAGAACGCAGCTCGAAAAATACGGGCAGATGAAGCTCGGCGAAGCGTATACGTTTTGTCTGGACGCTGAGGGGAAGATTGCGGAAATCCTCGAAGCCGATACAAAAACATCAAATCTCGGATTTATCGTCAAGGCTGCGGAATCGGGCAGTATAACGGAAAAAGCGGAGTGCCTTATGTATTCGAGAAAATTCGGACTTAAGAAGATATATTTTGCCGATAAGGTGAATATAGACGGCGAGAGCGTTTCTTCCGCAGCGAAGATAATCGGCGCATTGAAATACGACAACCTCGGAAACGGCACGAATAAGGTCGTTCCGAAGCCTGTGAAATACAAGCTGAACGAAAAGGGCGAAATAAAAACGCTCGACACTCCGAGAATAGGTTCGGGAGAATACGACAGCTATGAAAACACGGTGAATACCTCGTCTTTCGTACAGTACAGGGATTTCAAAAGCGGTGTGTATAATGCGGAAACGCATATTTTCGGCGGTGCGCTCAGAGTGTCGGAGGATACGAAGATACTTTGCGTACCCGTTAACGAAAAAGATTATGAAGAAGAGAAAAATTATACGCTGAGGGATTATTCGTATCTCGAAAAGAGGAACTACCCGTCATCGGGCGAGAAAATCGAAGTGTATGATGTGAATACGGAACGCACGGCAGGCATTGTTGTGCTGTATCAGTCCGGACTCGGTATAGAGAAAATCGGAAGAAATACACCGATTACCGTTGTAACGGGATTCAGATACACGGTCGATGATGAGGGCACGGAACATACCGTGCTGGAGGGACTGCAAAAAGGCATAAATATCGAAGTGACGGCAGACGAAAAGTTCGACAAATTGCTCACGAAATATTACAAAAACGGCGGCGACCGGGTCGCAAGCAGTCTGAAACGGGGCGATATAATACGTTACGAATACGATGAAAAAGGCTATCTGACGGATTACGACAAGATTTTCTCATTGCGTGACGAGGACGACCCGAATATTGTAATAAGAGGGAACGAGGTCGGAAAGGTGGCGGCAAAGGAAACACATCCGTCGCTTATCGCCGTATCGACAAAGAAATATGCCGAAAACGGCAGAAACACTCCGAGAATTTTTGAACACAACGGAGAGGCAAATTATTTCTTCGGAGTGAATTTCTTCGGATTGTACGGCTATGCTCACGAGAGGTCGGGCAGCACGATTGTTGTAAGAAGCAGATTGAAGGATACGCAGATTGCGGAGGAGCTGTGCGATACGGCGGTCGGAAAAACAGTGCTGATAGACGAAATAAACGATGTTATTAAGGTTATTGGCGCAGACGAGATAAAGACAGAGAAAGACGGCGGCACGGCAGACGAAGTGATTTTCTTCTCCGTAAGCGGAAAATCATCGGTCTTGGTTGCGGTGAGAAGAGCGGAGGGATAACGTGATGAAAAAATTATTGACGATATTCATGACAATATTTTTTATGAATATGGGAATATCCTGCGTTTCCGCAGAAACAGAACCCGTGAAAATACCGGGAGGAAACAGCTTGGAACGCATAACCGCACTCGGTATGCTGACGGGGCAAATCAGCGAAAAAAACGTAACTCGCGGGGAATTTGCGCATATGGTGTCGAATATGCTGAAACTTTCGGCAGTGAAGTATGAAAGCGAAACGGGTATGTTTAAGGATATAGCCAAGGAAGATGAGATTTACGGTGCTGCGGTGCTGCTTGCCTCCGGCGGTGTTATAGACACGGGATATTTTGAACCCGACCGCCCGGTTACATACAGCGAAGCTGCGAAAATGGTTGCGGCAGGTCTGGGATATACCCCGGAAGCAAATGCGAAAGGCGGCTATCCGAGCGGATATATAGTTACGGTGCAGAGCAGGAATATAATCAAAAAAGCTCATGTGAAGAGGGCGGACGCATTTCTTGCGGCGGAGGAAGCTGCGGATATTATAAGTGACGCCATGACGGCACCCTTGATGGTCAGCAAAAATTACGGTACGAATCCGGAGTATACGGCGGACAAAGACCGCACAGCACTCAGCGAATACCACGGAATAAGCTATACGGACGCCGTTATCGAAACGATAGGCGATACGGCGATTGCGGACAGCAGGGGAGTACGTGAAGAAAGAATTAAGGCGGACGGCATTTTGTACGATGTTGACGGCGGTGTTCCGAACGGATTTTTAGGCTGCCGTGCGAGGATATATTATAAGACGGACGGCGATGATGTTAAGGAAGCCGTATATGCCGAGATAAAGGACGGACAGAATTTCATGCTTGAAATTACGGAGGATATGATTGATTCCGCAAGCGGATCTTCCCTCCTGTACGAGGGCGAAAACGGACGCAGAAAAAGCATTGGTTTGAACGGCTTGAAGCTTGTGCTGAACGGCAGACCGACAGACCTTGCCGAAGCGGATATTGCGGACGCCGACGCAGTGCGCTTTATAGACAACAACGGCGATTTGAATTACGATGTTGCGCTGATAGACAGAAAAGATACGTATTTTGTGAAGATGTTCAACAGCGATGAACGCAGAATTTACGATAAATACGCCAACAATTCGGTTTGCATTGACAACGCTGCGGACGATACGACCGTATATATTACGGACAGAACCGGAAATCCCACAGATTATTATGCGATAAAGGAAAATACGGTTGTGAGGGTTGCGGCGTCGGCAGATAACAAGCGATTTGAAGCTGTTGTTTCCGATGTTGTCAAAACCGGGGTTTTGAACGGCGTAAATGATGATGACGAAATCACGGCGGACGGCATTTCGTACAAGGTGTCGAAACACGCAGCGGTGAGAGCGAAGCTCGGCGAATTGTCGGTCGGCAAAAAATACGATTTTTATCTTGACGATTTGAACAGGGTCGCAGGATTTAAAATCAGCTCCGACGAGATTTACGGCTATGTGCTTCGGGGCGCTGTGAAAAACGGGATTGCGGACGTATGCGAGCTGAAGGTGCTTACGGCAAAGAATAAGTTTGAGGTGTATAAAACGGCGGAGAGCGTAAGGTTCGACGGCACTGTACTAAAGAGCGGCGAGAAGATTGTTTCGGCTTTCGGCACGGATTCAAACGGCAGATTTTTGCGCCAACCGGTGAGGTACAAGCTGAATGAGAACAACGAGATTACGTATATAGATACGGAAAAAAGAGGCGCTTCGGAGGATGTGAACGCCGAGGACGGCTTCGGCTGCGATACACTGACAAGATACGCCGAATTCCAGGGCGGCAAATTCATCAAAGACCCGCTTGTGTTCGGCAGTATAAAGTTCGGTGCGGAAGATTATACACAGCACCAAATTAAGGTTACGAAGAAAACACCGGTGTTCTGCGTTCCACCGTTGACGGCGGACGATGAAACGGCGGCAGACGAGATTAATTATTATGCCACGAACGCTATGTATTTTGACAATTTCAAGGATTATAACAAAAATGCGGCAACGGGAACGGGCATAGAAGCGTATGATCTGACACGTGAACGGCTCGCCGGTATGCTTGTGTATTATACGAACGATGTTTCCGCCGAACCGATAAAGGACACCACGCCGATAACGGTATTTGAGAAAATCACGTATGCCGCAGACAAGGACGGCGAGCCGCAGAGATATTTGAACGGCTGGCAGATAGGAAACTATATTCAGGTTCCTATACAGGACGGGTTTGAATTTACGAAAAGATATAAGACGGAAACGGGCGAAGTGGAATCTACCGTGAAGCTCGGCGATATAATACGCTGCGGGATTGATTCGGAGGGGAAAATCAACGATTACGAAAAGGTTTTCTCACTGCGTGACGAGGACGACCCGAAATATGTTTTGAGATACAATGAGGTGGATTCAAAGGAAGCTCCGCAGAAAAATCCGTCTTTGATAGCGGTTTCCACGGATTCGTATTCGGCAAACGGGCATATGAATCCCGTTGTCTGGAATACAAGCGAAGAATTTACGGCGAGATACAGAGTTGTATTCGGTACGCTTGCGGAGAGAAACGGAAGTCATATAGTGGTCGAAGTCCCGAAAGAGGACGGCACGTCGAGTATTCTCGTGAGCGATGTGCAGAAGTATAATGCCATAAAAATTGATGAGGAAAAAGAAAGAATTTATATGCCGGACTTGGCGGAATTTATGCCGAAAAGCGCAGTCGGCGACGGGGCGAGCCGAGTGATAATTTATATGGAAAAAGGCACGCCGAAAACCGTTGTTCTGGTAAAAAGAAAATAGATAATAAAATAGATAATAAAATGGATAAGAAAACCCACCAAATTATAAGTTAGACTGATTTTCAATATATTGCAAATGTGATAAAATAGAAACGGGTAAATGTAAAATTAAAAAAATTGCAATTTTCAAAACTCCACATATTTAATTTTACAATTACCTGATAAATAACAATTTAAGGAGTTGGGGAAAATGAAAAAATTATTCAGCCTGACCGCTGTTCTTATGACGGTGTGCATATTGATGTGCGGAATGGGCGCAAGTGCCGTTAAAAACGGTATATCGGTTATGTGTGTGGGCGCATCAAACACATATGGAAACAAGGTTCCCGGCGGCTACAGATCAAGACTTTACAAAAGACTGACGGCAGCAAATATCCCTGTAACATTCGTAGGTCCGAATACGGGAAACCCGTCCGGCGACCTCCCGGCAGACAGCGTGGGACACGCAGGCTACGGCGGCAGCTATATCGGCGTAATAGCCGAACAGATAGACGGCTGGATGCAGGCATACAGACCGCAGGTAGTGTGCCTTATGATGGGTACAAACGATATGCTCCAGAACAACAAAAACAGACCGGATGATACACGCGAAGGCGCACCGGAAAGATACAGCGCACTTATAGACAGAATGATGGCTATATGCCCGGACAGCGAGTATTATGTGGCAAACATAACAAGCCTCGGAACAGGCTGGAACCAATACGTTCTCGAATACAATGCGGCTGTTGAGGCGATGCTTGAAACAAAACCGTCAAACGTGCATTTTGTTGACGTATATTCCGCTTGCCCGGACAGAAGCACGGATATTCAGAGCGACGGAATACATATAACGGCAGAGGGTTATGAAAAAGTTGCGCAGGCATTTTACGATGTTATGCAGCCGAAGCTCAGCACAATGGAACCGTCCGGCACGTCGGGACTTATAAAGACCTCGCACAACGGAAACTATATGCTTGAAATGGCAACGTCGGGGACAAACAGCTGGCGGAACGCAGCTTCAAGCGATATAAAGGTTGAGGACGATTCGGACTATGAATTTTCGTTCTGGGTAAAAGGCGAGGCAGGCACAACGATTATGCCGAGAATTTCCGATGTAAACGTTTCGTGGACTACCGTTGTGGATAAATCTATTGCTCCCGGGCCGAACTGGGTGCAGTATAAGCTGACATTTAATACCAATAAAACAACAACAAAATCCGATGGAAACGAATATACCGTTAAAAAGGTTAAGGTTACTTTCAATGATAACTCCGCAAAAGCCGGAAAAGTATATATAGACGATGTGGAGCTTAAAAAGGTCGGCAGCGATGTTAATATCGTAAGCAATCCGGGATTTGAAACCGGAAAAGAGGGCTGGACTTTGCAGTCGCTCAGCAACGGAACAAAGCTTTTCAGTGTTGTTTCATCAAAGACATATGTAGTTCCTCCGAAATCGTATACAATATCCGACAAGGAGATTTCAAAAACAATAAATATAGATTTTGAAGATTATACGGGAACAAAGCCCAATCAGGTTTATGTGGATTACTATGACCCGAAAGCATATTACACAAATCCGTATGAGGTAACAACAACTTTCATGCAGAATAACAATATTTATCTCGAAGATAAAGAGGATGGCACTCAAAACGGTTGTCTTATGTTCAATGCGTCATCAACGTATAAGACACCGTCGCTTAAACTGAATAAAAGCGGATATAATGACATAACATGGTTTAACGAAATGCAGTTTAAGTTTAAGCTTTTAAGAAGAACAGACGGCAGTGTTGACTACAGCAAAAAGAAAACGAGCGATTATAAATTTACAATTTGGCTGCAAGAAGCAAAAAGCAAAACAACTACTCCGAAGCTTACGCTTGAGGCTTCGCAGTTCGACGGCGATTATGAAACGGTTACGATAAGCAGAAGCGATTTGAAAGGCGGTACGCTTGATGTTGACGGAGCACTTGCAACCGACAGCAACAATGAAATCAGAGTATGTATGCAGCCTAAGGGTGGTATAACAACATTTGTTGACGATATAAAATTCATATGGTATGCAGGTGGCGACGTCCAGGAAATCACGTCCGTAAACTTTAAGAAAGACGGCGAAAGCCTGAATGTTAAAGGAATCAGAGCCGGAGAAATAACCGTTGAGGCAGACGCTAAGAATACGGGAGCCTCCGAGGTTGCGGACGCAGCACTTGCGGCGGCAGTGGTTGAAAAATCGACAAATAAAATCGTTGATATAGGTATAGCGAAATACAGCGTTCCGGCACAGGGAGAAGCAAAAGGAATTGCGTGTACGGTGACTGTTCCGCAGGATTATGCGAACTATGAAATACGTGTTATGCATATGGAGAACCTTGCGAAATTCAGACCGGCTGTACCTGTTATGACCTTCGATACAAACGGGGCTTCGGGACAAGAATAAAATTGTATATGGGGTGTGGCAAGACACCCCATATTTTTACAAGGAGATAAGTATGAAAAAGATAAGCCTTATACTTATAATTGCCTGCATTTTGTCTTTGAATACGGCGGCATCGGAAATAAATACGAATAATTCTCATCAGCTGAAAGTATACGGGAACAAGCTTGTTTGGGCGGACGACGAATCGGTCGGAGTAACTCTTTCGGGAGTTAGCGTATGCGGAGCGGAATGGCTCGCCAATCCCGAAAACGATAAGGTGCGCAGAAGCGTAAACACAGCGATAAACGAATGGCACTGCAATGTGATACGTCTGCCTGTTTCCGGGAACGGCTGGTGGGGCGAATACGAATATATAACCGACGACGGTAAAAAATATCGGGAATATATTAAGAATACAATTGCCGACATTTCGGCTGCCGGGAAATATGTGATATTGGATTATCATAAGTATCAGTATGCCGATGAGCGAACGCTGAATTTCTGGGAAGAAGCGAGCGTGGAATACAAGAACAACCCCTCTGTGCTGTTCGGAATACTGAACGAGCCGTACGGCATAGGCTGGGACGAATGGCGAAACGGAAACGGAGCGGAAAACATGGGGCTGCAAAGGGTTGTCGAAGCAATCAGAGATAACGGTGCAAAGAATATTATTGTTGCCGGAGGCATAGACTATGCAAATTCCCTGGACGGAATAACGCAAGAGGGCGGATATGCGCTTGCGGATTGCGGAAGCGGCGGCGATACGGAGCTTTCCGGATACGGTATAATGTACGATTGCCATGTGTATCCGTGGCACAAAAATACGGAAAACTGGAAAGAACGCTTCGGAGCGGCAAGACTCGAATATCCTTTGCTCATGGGCGAATTCGGCTGGGACAACGCCATAAATTTGAGCGTGGCAAAGACGGAATACAAGCCGGGCGACAGGAATTATCACGATAAGTGGTTTGACGAGCTTGAAGCATGGCTGAACGATGATATTACATACGGCTCAAAAATGAATTTTACCGCATGGGCATTTCATTATTCGGCAGGCCCGAAAATGCTTGAAAAAACGGATTTGAACGGAAATGTGTTCGGCAGTGCGGATTACGCATATACGCCGACGGAATACTGCGGAAAATACGTGAAGAAGATGCTTGAAAGGCGCTGCGGTGAAAACATTGCGCTGCGTGCGTCCGGGAATATTGCGGACGGCGATGTCGGGACGTATATATCCGTGAAATCGGGAGATGAAATAACGCTGAATCTCGGCGGTGAATTTGCCGCCGAAAGATGGGGAATCGTTCAGAGCGGAGTTTCGGGTGTTTCGGTTTATACGAGTACGGACGGAGAAACCTTTGAGCTTGCGGACAGCGTGCGGCTGTATTCCGAAAATACGGAGAGATATATAAAGAAAAAATCGGCAAAATATGTTCGGCTGAAAATAAACAGCGCTTCCGAATCGGCGAAAATCTCGGAATTTATGATATACGGCGAAAATCTTGAAAGGCAGGTACAGCAGTTGCCGGAATCCCTTGTCCCGTATGTCGAGGGTTCGGATTCTTATGCGGATTTTACGGCAGGGAAAAGGCTGGAGCAGTGGTATGCTTCAAACGGGGCGAAAACGCTTTATACCGAGGGAACGGCTTCGGACGGCGTGAGCCGCAGTATGTGCGTTTCGGCAAATGCACTGTA
The DNA here is from genome assembly GCA_934792465.1 of uncultured Clostridia bacterium. GTDB lineage: Bacteria > Bacillota > Clostridia > RUG12999 > RUG12999 > CAKVOK01. Next base: position 29,288 of record CAKVOK010000009.1, read on the forward strand.
TCAGTACGGAATTACGGGTACTTTCGGGAATATGGCAGGCATAGACGCAATAAGCTATAAATATAAGAGTGAGTGTGATTTTACGATTTGGTTTGTGCTCGATTACCGTGTCAGCGGAATCAAAAAGACAACAAAAAAGGTGACAATCCCCTCGACGGACGGCGAATGGACGAGCCTAAAACTGCCGATTGAAGTGTTTATGAGGTCCGAGGACGATACATGGGTAAAAAACGATATGAAAACGGTGTACAACGAAAAGAAAAAGAAGTACGAACCGTGCATAATTATGTATCTGCAAAAACCCGAGAGCGGAAATATAAATATTGAGAAGATAACGAATATTAAATATGAAAAAGTCGGTGTAGAATTTGTATCTGCGGATTTTACGGACGAAGAATTTCGTTTCAGGCTGCGCAATAACGGAACACTCTATGCGGACAATGTCTGCGTATATGCGGCGGCATACGACAAAAACGGCAGACTTGCGGATATAAAACAGGAGGTTCTGAGCATTGCTCCGAAATCCAATTCGGATATAAAGACCGTGAAGATAAAGAAAAACGACGGATATATTAAAATTTATATGTGGGGACTGCCGCACGGCATGACCCCGATTACAAAAACATCGGTATATGACGTCTGAGACGTTGTATATATAATTCTCCAGGCGGATAAAATCCGCTGCTTAAACAGGGCATATCAATAGCCGGTATGCCCTGCATTACTAATGAATCAAAAAAAGCTTTTATCAAATTTTCAGGAGGGAAAATATGAAATACGGATATTTTGACGATAAGAATAAGGAATATGTGATTACTGAACCCAAAACTCCATATCCGTGGATAAACTATCTCGGAAGCGAAAATTTCTTTTCAATGGTTTCAAATACATCGGGAGGATATTGTTTTTACAGAGATGCGCGGTTAAGACGAATAACGAGATACAGATATAATGATATACCGACTGATAATACAGGCAGATATTTTTATATAAACGATAACGGCTGCGTATGGTCGCCGTCGTGGAAACCGGTAAAAACACCGCTTGACTCATATACCTGCCGGCACGGTCTGGGATATACCGAAATATCCGGAGAAAAAAACGGAATATGCGTTTCACAGCTTATGTTTGTTCCTATAGGATACAACTGCGAGGTGCACAGGATTTCGGTTAAGAATACGCTGTCGGAAAAAAAGAATATAAAGCTTTTCTCATATGTTGAGTTTTGCCTTTGGAATGCGTATGACGACATGACGAATTATCAGAGAAACTTAAGCACGGGCGAGGTTGAAACGGACGGGAGTACAATATACCATAAAACAGAATACCGTGAAAGACGAAATCATTACGCTTTTTACAGTGTAAATACGGAGATAAACGGTTTTGATACAGACAGAGAAAGCTTTCTCGGCAGTTATAACGGGGTAAATGAGCCTGAAACGGTTTTTTCGGGGAAAAGCGGAAATTCGGTTGCAAGCGGCTGGAGCCCCATAGCTTCACATGAGATAGATATTTCGCTCGAAGCCGGAGAAGAAAAGAATTTCACGTTTATTCTCGGATACATTGAAAACGGCGAAGATGAAAAATGGGAAGCGAAAAATGTAATTAATAAAACAAAAGCAAAAGAGATGATGAGCCGATTTGATACGGACGAAAAAACTCTTGCTCATTTTGAAACGCTGAAAAAATACTGGTCGGATTTGCTTTCGGCATATACCGTAAAAAGCGATAATGAAAAGCTTGACAGAATGGTTAATATATGGAATCAATATCAATGCATGGTAACGTTTAATATGTCAAGAAGTGCGTCGTATTTTGAAACCGGAATAGGCAGAGGCATGGGATTCAGAGATTCAAACCAGGATCTTATGGGATTTGTTCATCTTATTCCGCAGCGTGCAAGAGAAAGGATAATCGATATTGCTTCAACGCAGTTTAAGGACGGCGGCGCATATCATCAGTATCAGCCGCTGACGAAAAAGGGAAACAACGAGATAGGCGGAGGATTTAATGATGATCCGCTGTGGCTTATATGCGGATGTGCGGCATATATAAAAGAAACGGGCGATTATACAATCTTGGATGTGCAGACGCCGTATGACTGCAATGAGGAGAATACGGGAACACTTTTCGAGCATTTAACGGCATCGTTTGACCACGTAATAAATAATCTCGGACCTCACGGACTTCCGCTTATAGGACGCGCCGACTGGAACGACTGTCTTAATCTTAACTGTTTCTCAAAAGAGCCTGACGAATCGTATCAGACATACGGCAATCCAGACGGAAGAATTGCGGAATCTGTATTTATAGCCGGTCTTTTTGTATATGCCGGCAGAGATTATGTTGAGATATGCAGGAGAACAGGCAGAACGAAAGAGGCGGAACGGGCGAAAAAATACATAGATAGAATGACGGAAACCACATTGAAATACGGATATGACGGCGATTGGTTTTTAAGAGCATACGACCATTTCGGCAATAAAGTCGGAAGCCGGGAATGCGATGAAGGAAAAATATTTATAGAACCGCAGGGAATGTGCGTAATGGCAGGAATAGGAAAGGAAAACGGTCTTGCCGAAAAGGCTCTTGACAGCGTTAAAGATATGCTCGATACAAAATACGGAATAGTGCTTCAAACGCCGCCGTATAGTACATATCACCTTGAATTGGGCGAAATTTCGTCATATCCGCCGGGATATAAAGAAAATGCCGGAATATTCTGTCATAACAATCCGTGGATTATTATGGCGGAAGCGGAACTCGGCAGAGGAAACCGTGCATTTGAAGTATATTCCAAAATTGCTCCTGCATTTTTGGAGGATATAAGCGAAATTCACCGACTGGAACCTTATGTATATTCGCAGATGGTTGCGGGTCGTGATGCCGTAAGATTCGGAGAAGCAAAAAATTCATGGCTTACGGGAACGGCTTCGTGGAATTTCGTTGCAGTGTCGCAGTCAATTCTCGGAATAAAACCCGATTTTGACGGACTGCGAATAGAACCGTGTCTGCCGGCTGAACTGAAAGAATATGAAATAAAACGTATATACAGAGGAAATGTGTATAATATCAGGGTTCAAAATAAAACCCCCGGAGGCAAAATCAAGATTATCGACGGCAAAACGGAGCTGAATACTGCGGTTGTACCGGTTAAAGAAGCGGGAACGGTACAGAATATTGAAGTTATAATCGGTTGATAATTGGAGGAACAGAAATGATTGAAGAATATTTCAAGAATAAAAAGATTATACCGTACAGCGAATTTGCGCCGTATAACAAAATCGGCGACAGACGCTTTTGGGATAATATTAAGGGCGGTGAGTTTTATACCGGCGTCGGGGAAAAGTATCTGAATTTCGACTGGAAAAGCGTTACGGCAACATCGTTTTTAAAATACGTTACGGACGGCATACGTCTGGAAAATGAAATGCAAAGCTTCTCCAAACGCATTGCGCTGGGCTATCTCACTCTTGCGGAATGTGCCGAAAACAAAGGCAGATTTTTAAATCAAATTATTGACGGAATTTGGAGTATCTGCGAGGAAACGACATGGGCAGTTTGTGCGCATATCGGCGTTAATAAGGGGGAATACGACGGACTTCCCGATACGGATTTCGGAATTACACTCGATTTGTTTGCACTTCAGACGGCACAGCTTATCGGCGTATGCGTGTATCTTATGCGTGAACGTCTGGACGCTGTTTCAAAGGCGATTGCCAAGCGTGCGGAATGTGAAATTGTAAAGAGGGTTGCCGTGCCGTATCTTGAATGTGACGATTACTGGTGGATGGGCACAAAGGGAAATAAGGTGAACAACTGGAATCCGTGGTGCGTGGGCAATGCGCTGCGTTCGTGCATTGCCGGTGTTTCGGACGATGATATAAGGCAGAAGGTTTTTGAAAAAAGTATACGGCTTACAGACAATTATATCCGAAGCGTTCCCGACGACGGTTCATGCGACGAGGGAAGCTCATATTGGTTCAAGGCAGGCGGAAAGCTCCTTTTTGCCGTGCAGCTTATGTGCGCCGCAACGGGCGATTCGGGAGAAATTCTGAAGAATGATAAGCTGCGGAATATTTCGCGGTTTATACTTAATATGCATATAGACGGAAAGTATTATGTAAATTTTGCGGACGGCAGCGCAGCACCGTATGTAGATCCGATGTATATTGCATATTTGGCGGATATAACGGGCGACGGGGCGTTTGCCGAAGCGGCGTCTTTTATAGAAAACGAAAAAGCGGAGACAACACGTATTTTTGATATTGCGGAGGAGCTCGGTGCAATATCCGCCGCCGATAAATTTGAACCGTCCGATACGGAAAAGCTCGAAAAAAGCGTGTATTATCCGGGTATCGAAGTTATGACGGCGAGGCAGTATGCGGAGCATAAAAAAGGATTTTTCCTTGCGGCAAAGGGCGGAAACAACGGCGAAAGCCACAACCATAACGATGTAGGTTCGTATATTGTGTATTTCGGCGGCAAACCGCTAATCATAGATATAGGCGTGGAAACGTATAAAAAAGATACGTTCGGCGAAAACAGGTACAGTATTTTTACGATGAAAAGCGATTATCATAATCTGCCTATAATAAATTCGGCGACGCAGCATAACGGCGAGGAATATCGTGCGAAAAACGTGCGGTATGAAAGCGGAATCGAAAAAGACGTGTTTGCGCTTGAAATATCGGACGCATACGAAGGAGCGGAAACGTCTGTTGAAAGACAATTCGTGTTCGACAGAACCGACGGAATAACAATAACGGATACATACGGCAAAAAGAGCGGTATATGCCTTGTAACCATGCTTGCGGAAAAGCCGATTATAAATGGGAATACCGTCAGCGCAGGCGAATGCGAAATTTTGTTTGACTGCGGAAGCGTTTCGTGTGAGGAAATAAAAATTACGGATAAGAATCTGATGTCGGTATGGGGCGGCAGGATATACAGACTGAAAACCGAAGCCGTTACGGACAAGATGATAATGCGGATAATGTCAAAAAAATAGATGGGGCTGTTTAGGGGTTGTTCTGACAGCCTCTATTAATTTCGTTTTCTCTGAGGTGTTCAATATTCGGTAGATGTCGGACATTGGTATAGCGAAGTGTTTGATTTAAGTGATAATTTCGATATGACGAAAAGGGAACAGCCAAACTATAGTGCCCCACCAAGTCAACAAAAAATGAAATGAGCTGATGAGGTTTTGCAACACGCCGAGAACAAGGCAGAAAATGCAGGATTTTTGATTGACGATTTGAACAGGCTTGTCTGCCAATACAGATACAACGGGGAAACGGACAAGGTGGAAAAATGCACCGGAGATAACGTTTACAGAATCGGCACTGAATATGAAAGCGGCGAAGCCGGCTGCGTATCGACGCTTGAAGATTATATAAAGTTTTTGGAAGCTATACGGACATATAAGCTGCTGAAAAAGGAAACGGTGGATTTGCTTTCGACAAATCAGCTGACAAGGGAGCAGCTTGATATGCCGTCATATTGGGTGTACGGAAAACCGGGGGTGTGTGAAATTATTTCTGAAAAGAATGAAAGCAATCGGCGCAGAAATTGAAATTGATGATGTGGCAAACATCTATGCAACACTTCCGGGCAGTGATCCCGACACAAAAAGAATCGTAATGGCTTCTCATGTTGATTCGGTTAAAAACGGCGGTAACTATGACGGGATTTTGGGCGTAATGTCCGCAATGGAGGTTTTGGAAACGGTTGCCGAAAAGAAAATTCCGCATAAGCACCCCCTGACGGCAATGATATGGACAAACGAAGAAGGTTCGCTCTATCCTCCGGCTATGATGATTTCGGGAGTTGTGTGCTATGACTATCTTCCCGAAGATATTCGTCAAAAGTTTAAATACGAGGATATGATGGCTTCAAAAAGTATTCTCGACCCAACAAAAACCTTTGGCGAGGCTCTGGAAAAATCGGGATTTAAAGGCGATAAAAAATACAGACTATCTCCCGACAGATATAAGTATATGTTTGAAACTCATATAGAACAGGGACCGATTTTGGAGGATAACGGCAATGACATCGGTGTTGTTGACTGTGTTTTGGGAATGTTTAACTACAGACTCAAATTTTACGGACAGACCACCCATGCCGGCACATCCCCGATGCCGAAACGCCGTGACGCATTTTATGCCGCAGCATTGGCGCTTGATTATCTGCACACGGAAATTGACAAGCTTGGCGTAAAAGATTTGGTTTATACAACAGGTGAAGTTGTGTGCCATCCGTGCGTACATACCTGTGTCCCGGATTATTTTGACTTTTCGTTTGATTCCAGACATGAAAAACCCGAGGTTCTTGAAAAGGTACTTGCAATCGTAAAGAGCTGTGCCGACAAAGAATGGGCGGGCTGTACTTGCGAGGTTGAAAAGGCTTGGAACCGCGATACCGTATATTGGGATAAAAAGCTTGTCGGATATGTTAAGGAAGCGTGCGAGGAAGCCGAAATTAAACATCAGTATATTCATTCGGGAGCGGGACATGACGCACAGTTTGCGTCATATATGCTGCCGACAACAATGATTTTCGTCCGGTCAAAGGATGGACTTTCCCACTGCGAACCTGAATTTTCAAGCGTGGAGCATTGCACCGAAGGCGCAACGGTTATGCTGAACGCAGTATTAAAGGCTGACAGCGAATGAAGGAGCGAATAATATGAGCAAGGAATTTCTGACTCCGAAAAAAATAATAACGGGAATCAGTGCAATCGAAGACTCAATAAAATACCTTGTTACAATGGGCAAAAAGCCGCTCATTGTAACGGGGCGGATTGTATCGGAGCTTGACGCTTTCAAAATGCTTGTATCAAGGCTTTCCGAAAACGGACTTGAATGTGTTGTATTTAAGGATATTACGGGAGAACCTACCGATGTTATGATTGAAGAAGGCTTAAAGGTATATCGTGAAAATAACTGCGACTTTCTTATCGGAATGGGCGGCGGCAGTCCGCTCGATGCAATAAAAGCAATTGCTGCACTGGATGTATGCGGCGGAAAACTCAGCGATTATATGGGAAAAGAAATCAGCGGCGAATTTCCGCCTATGGCGGCAATCCCGACAACAGCCGGAACAGGCTCTGAGGCAACAAAATTTACCGTTATAACGGATGCCGAAACAGATGTAAAAATGCTTTTAAAGGGTGCGGTACTGCTGCCTGATTTGGCAATCGTTGATTATACAAACACATTAAGCTCGCCTGAAAGCATAACGGCATCAACCGGGCTTGACGCTCTCACTCACGCCGTTGAAGCATACACATCCAAGCAGGCTCAGCCGCTGACTGACGCTTTGGCATTATCTGCGGTAAAACGAATTTTTAAATATCTTCCGATTGCATACAATGACGGAGAAAATGAAACAGCAAGATATGAAATGTCAATAGCCGCACTTGAAGCGGGAATTTGCATAAATAATTCATCCGTTACAATTGTGCATGGTATGAGCCGTCCGATCGGTGCATTGTTCTATGTGCCGCACGGCTTGTCAAACGCAATGCTCTTGTGCAAGTGTATGGACTTTGCAAAAGACGGTGCAACGGAAAGGTTTGCGGAGCTTTCAAGAGCCGTCGGAACAGCAACTGCGGCGGACGGTGATGAAACGGCGGCAGATAAATTTATTGACGGACTTTTTGGAATATGCAAAAAGTGTGAAGTTCCGACAATAGAGGAATATGGGATTGATATTAATAAATTCACCTCCGCAATTCCCAAAATGACATCTGACGCACTGATGAGCGGAAGTCCTGCGAATACTCGCAAAAATGTCAGTGAAGATGACATTTCTGCAATATATAAAGCGTTGATTTAGTTTTTCTATATGAAAATGGAATGTTAATAAAAAGGAAGAAATCTTACATAAGTTATTTCTTTTTTGATATCAGCAAACTTTTCTGCACCACAGACCCGCATATACTTTCCGGTATCCTAAGTATTTAAGGAAAAAGCCGCAAAAAAGAAGAGAATAGACGACGCTGTTTTAGAAGATAAAAAGAATTTTGTAAAAAATTATATCCGGCAAATGATAAGGCTTGATATAATAGAAATGACAAACCCGGATAAGCCGACCGGCAAAAACCAAAGAAAATCCGCACAAACACTGCGTTTGGACGGATTTTTCCCTGCAATTATTTTAAATATTGACATCTGTTTGACAGCTGCGGAAATTCTCTTAATATCGTGCGGATAATGATAAATACTAAGGATAGAGGTTGTTATTCTGACAGCTGTACAGATTATGAAAAACAGATAAAATTTGAAGATATCCTTGTGTTGAATTTTATATCACAAAGAATATTTTTTAATATTATCAGTATAACATAAATCAAGTTTTTATTTGCGGTTTCTCGGATAATTGCAAATTTCAATCCTTCCCGTGCGAGTTTTTGCACGTTGTATTTAATACGGTTCGGCAAAATTAATTTAATAATTGTTTCAATAAAAAATCAACCGGAATATCCGCCGCGGAAATGCAGGTATCGGCACAGCCGTAGTATATGTGCAGATTGCCGTTCTTTTCGACCGCACCCGTAGGGAATACCGTGTTGCTGAAAAATCCGCCGGTTTCATATGATTCCGTCGGAATCATAAACGGTTTTTCGGATATTGATATTATTTTGTACGGATTGTTCAAATCAAGCAGCAGTGCACCGGCACAGTATACCCCCTCGGCGGACGCACCGTGATAAATTACAAGCCAGCCTTTCTCGGTCTTAACAGGAGGAATGCTTGCGCCGACACGTTCGTTATACCAAGAACCGGCTTTCGGAGAAAGAACGTGTTTATAACCTCCCCAATGTATCAAATCGGGAGATTCGGCATACCATATGTCGTATGTTCCGAACTCTGCGGGCATGGGACGCAATAAGGCACAATACATACCGTTGATTTTTTCGGGAAATATGACAACGTCCTTGTTTGCGGAATGGAATATCGGACCTTTTCGTTTATAGGTGATAAAATCCTCCGTAGCTGCAAGGCACGGCAGAATACCCAGTTCCGACACTGCGGAATATGTAATATAATAGGTTGAATCTATTTGTGTTATGCGTGCATCTTCAATGCCGTATTTTTCCAATTCCGTAGCAGGGAAGAGCGCAGGAGCGGAATCTATGCGGAAGTGTATTCCGTCTGTGCTTCTTGCGGTGCGGAGATGCGACAATGTTGTAAGATACGAGCCGTTCGGAGTTTTTATAACCCGTGAATCGCTGTAATCATAGGACGGCATATTTTTCGGTATTTTTTTTATTTCAAGCTTATTATCCGATACAATGGGTATATTTACGGTATTGTCATCGTCACGGTGTGCGCTTTCGGCAACACGCATAAGCAGAATTGTTTCGTTTCCGAGCTTTGCCACACCGGGGTTTATAACGTATTCCACGCTTAGCGGTTCGTTCGAGGGATTTATCATTTCTTTTTTGATAATGGGGTTCAGTTCATATCGTTTCAGCATCGTTTATTTCTCCGTCTTTAAAATATGTTTTGATACAATCGTGCTTCTTCTGTAATCCGAATATGCCCAGTTTACCGCATTGATTATAACTTGTTGAACGTTTTTGTTGTAAAATACGGGGTAGGTTTCGTGTCCCGGCTGAAAATAAAATATTTTTCCGTATCCGCGTTTATAACAGCAGCCGCTGCGTATCGCTTCGCCGCCCGTGTAGCTTCCTATGAATACCAGCTCATCGGGTTCGGGGATTCCGAACGGCTCGCAGTATGTTTCGTCATTATCAACGGTAAAGAAGTCGCCTTCTATATTTTGTGCGATAGGGTGGGAAGGATTGCATTTCCATATGCGCTCGCTGTCGCCGTTTTCGCACCAGCTTAACTCGCATTTTGTGCCGAGCAGCAGCTGAAACGGTTTGGATTCGTGTGAGGAATGAAGAAAAACTGCACCCATGCCGTTTAATACCGCAAGCTGAACACGCTTTGCAACTTCATCCGGCACTTCTCTGTGCAATGCATGACCCCACCATATTAAAACATCGGTGCTTTGCAGAACTTCGTCTGTAAGACCGCAGTCATCTTCATAAAAAGTAGCCGTTTTCACAGAAAAATTATTTTCTTTCAGAAAATCCGCAATAACGGTATGCATACCGTTCGGATAGATTTTTTTTGCCGCTTCCTTTTCCCGTTCATGCTTGTATTCGTTCCATATTGTAACGTTAATCATATAAATACCACCTTTTCGTGTTTATGTATATATACTAACACAATTGAATGTAAATATCAATATATGAAATTGTCATGTATTTGTTTCATCTTGCTGTTCGGCATATATTCGGTTGACATTCGGCGGTGTTGATTTTATAATGTAAATATCGGATAAATATTTGTAAAAAATCAGGAGGAAAAAACAATGTACAAGCTTAAAGATTTAAAGGGAATTATTCCGGCATTGATGACCCCGTTTGACAAAAACGGCGAATACGACGAGTCGGCCGCAAAAGAGATGATTAATTGGATGATTGACATGGGTGTCGGGGGATTTTATCTCACGGGAAGCAACGGACACGGACCGTTCATGGAAGCGGAAGAGAGAATGAGAGTTGTTGAGTCCATGACGAAAATCGTAGACGGCAGAGTGCCTGTAATGGCACATATTGCGGCGGTTTCTTCCAAGGTTTCGGCGAAGCTTGCCGCACACGCAAAAACGGCAGGCTGCACGGCAGTGTCGGCAGTTCCGTCATATTATTATAAGCTTACCCCGGAACAGATGTATGATTATTATACCGATATAGCAAACGCATCGGATTTGCCGCTTGTTATATATGCCATGACAGACCAATATACACCGTCTGTCGGGATGTTTGCAAAGCTGAATGAGATAGAAAGAGTGGCAGGACTGAAATTTACGGGAAGCGACCATTATATGCTCGGCAGAATCAAAGAGCATCTCGGCAAAGATTTTATTATTTATTCCGGCAAAGACGAGATGATTGTTTCGGGTCTGGCTGCCGGTGCGGACGGTGCGATAGGCGGTACATACAATGTTATTCCGGATTTGTATATAAGATGTGTTAATGAGATGTGGAACGGCGATATGAAAGAAGCACAAAAGGATTTGCTTGCGGCAAATGCAATTTTGGAAGTGTGGTTTAAATATGAATTGTCTGCCGCCATGAGGGCATCGCTCGAATTTATCGGCGTTAATGCCGGATATAATCCCGCTCCGATAAGAACGCTTGACGCTGTGGCAAAAGCTGCATTGAAAAAAGATTTGCAGGAACTGAAAGATAGATTACAGATTAAACCTATTGCATTGTTTGAAGCAATTTAAGGGAAAAACAGGCAGAACGGAGAAAGCCATGAAAGAAATATATATGTTGTGCAATGCACATCTCGACCCCGTTTGGCAGTGGCAGCGCAGAGAGGGAATTGCGGAGGCGATTTCCACGTTTCGTGTTGCTGCGGATTTTTGTGAGGAATACGACGGATTTATTTTTAATCATAACGAGTCGCTGCTTTATGAATGGGTAGAAGAATACGAACCGGAATTGTTTGAGCGTATCGTGAAACTTGTAAAGAACGGCAAATGGAAGATAATGGGTGGATGGTATTTGCAGCCGGACTGCCTGATGCCGAGCGGAGAATCGATAATACGCCAGATAGAAACAGGCAATGAATATTTTGCCGAAAAATTCGGAGTTAAGCCGCAGACGGCAATCAATTTTGATTCGTTCGGGCATAGCAGGGGACTTGTTCAGATACTCAAAAAATGCGGATATAATTCATATATTTTTATGCGTCCGTATAATTTTGTTCCCGAACGTGACTGCATATGGCAGGGGTATGACGGCAGCAGGGTTTTGAGCCATTGTATAAGAATTTCATATAACAGCAATCCCGGAAACCTGATACAAAGAATTGAAAGTACGCTCGAAAAAGGCAATGACGGTCCGAACCTTTTGCTGTGGGGAATAGGCGATCACGGCGGCGGACCGTCCAAGATTGATTTGGACTCATTCGAACAATATAAGAAAGATAATCCGCAGCTTATGATAAAACATTCAAGCTGCGAAGAATATTTTTCAAAAATTGCGGAAAAGAAAATGAGAACGGCGGACGAATCCTTTGTCAACTGCATGGTGGGCTGCTACACCACCATGGCGAGAGTGAAGCAAAAACACAGAATGCTCGAAAATGAGATTAAGCTTTGCGAAAATATGATTGCCGTAAGCGGAATAAAAGTGAATGACGATGAACTGAAATCGGCGGAAAAAGCGCTGCTGTTTTCGGAATTTCATGATGCCGTGACGGGAACGTCAATAAAAAAGGTTGAGGAAGATTTGCTTCGTCTGCTCGATTACGGGCGCGAGATTGCCGCAAAATATTGCGATAAAGCATTTTTCAGGCTGTGTGCGGGACAGAAAAAATGTAAAAACGGAGAAATACCTGTTATTGTTTATAATCCGAATCCGTATTGCACGGAAAGTGATATTGAAATCGAATTTCAGCTGGAAAAACAAAACTGGAACGAGGAAGTTACTCTTGCTAAGGTGTATGATGAAAACGGAAAGCTTTTGCCGTCGCAAAATGAGCAGGAGGACGGCAATATGAATCTTGACTGGAGAAAAAAGACGGTGTTTCATGCGGAGCTCAAACCTATGAGCATTAATCGGTTTAACTGCAAATTGTACGCAGTAAAAGGGAAACGGCGTCCTGTTGAAGAATGTATGCAAGACGATGAATGTTATATTTTCAAAAATGAAAAAATTTGCGTTAAAATCGGCAAACGTTCGGGAATGATTGAAAAATATGAGGTTGACGGAAAAGATTATTTAAATTCGGCAGCCAAAATATTGGTTTACAAAGACAATGAAGACCCGTGGGCAATGGACACTGACGGATTTTATGATTGTATCGGCGAGTTTGAATGTGTGAGCGGCAGGGAGTTTGATGAGTTTAACGGATATTCAAATGATAATCCGACAGGGGTGCGTGTGATTGAGAACGGCGAGGTAAGGCTCAAAGTTCAATCATTGCTGAAATATGACAAGACATATGCCGTTGTCACATATACAATACCGAAAAACGGTGCATATGCCGATATGAAAATAAAGATACTTTCCGCAAATACAAATGTTCTTTACAAGCTTTCTTTTGACACGGCATTGACCGATGGGGATTTTGTCGGACAGCAGATTTTCGGGAAAGAGAAATTACTGAAAGATGAAAAAGAATGTGTGTATCAAAAATGGTGCGGAATTTTTGAAAACGGTACGGGCTTTGCCGCTTTAAATAAAGGAACACACGGCGGCAGCTCGAAAGACGGAATTATGAATATTTCACTGATGAGAACGCCTGTTTATATGGCACACCCTATAAACGGCAGAAACATTGTAGATACCGACAGATGTCATGAGCATATCGACATGGGAGAACGTGAGTTTGAATTTAGAATTACCGCTGCGGAAAAGAACTTGGACGCACAGGCGGATAAATTCAATCTGGGGTATTATGCATTGCCGTTTTTTCCGTCCGGCATGGGCAAGGGCGGCGAAAAGGGAATTGAACTGGATAACAGAAGTATAGCAGTATCGAGATTTGCGAAAAATCGTAACGGTGATTTGATTATACGTTTGTTTAATTCGGAGGATAACCGGGAAAAGACAAAAATCCGTATAAACAAGCAAGCGTTTGATTTGTCGTTTGAAGCATTTGAAGTAAAAACACTTAAATATGATGATAACGGACTTGCGGAAACGGAAATGATATGCATTTAGATGCATATGGGAAAATTTGTTTTTGCACATTGCACGGATTTATGGTATAATATATTGTATGCATAGTATAGGTGGTTAAGCGGTATGAAAATATTTGAAAAATTAAAAAACAGAAAAATGCTTAAAAACATTTTATTTACATATACGGCAATACTGTTTATACCGCTTATTGTTATAGGTATACTTCTGAACGGTGTTGTTGTAAAAAGAATGAGAGAGAACGAAATGGGACAGTATGAAATTCAGGTGGGAAACATGGCGGAACGCCTGAACGTAACATTTATGGATTTTCAGAAGCTGTCGGGAACATTCAGCCAAAACTCCGATTTTTCGGCATACAGCATTGAAAACGATGCGATAGCCGGCATGAAAGCCGTTGTAAATATACGTCAGCTGGTTGTTTCAAATTCGTTAATCGACGATATATATTATAAAAGCTATATGTCGGATAAAATAATAACAAAAGACGGTATATACACTGCGGAAAATATGATACGGGACATTAATAAATATCCGAAAGACATATCGGGTAAAATTATCAAAAGTATGTCGGAAACGAAAAAAAGCGTCGTCTTTGCTGCCGAAGCAATAGAGGTGGATTCTGTTTCGGAAGAGGCAATTACGTATATTATCCCTATAGGCACGGGAACTCCGATTGCAAGCATTACGCTGATTATTAATAAAAATGCGCTGGACAAGCTTATTTCGGATTTGCTGAACGGGAGATTTGACGAAATCTGCGTGAAAGATGCGGAAAGCACTGTGATTACGGCTGTCGGAAGCATAAAAGACGATACAAAAAGCAAATATATCACAATTTCAAAATCAATCGGTATGTTCGGCTATACGGTTACATCGCTGTGCAGAAAAAGCGAAATTTACAAAAACAGCAATACAACACGCTTGCTGATATTTGCCGTAATGGTTATTATAGCTATATGCGGCATGGTTCTTATAGCCGTGTTATCCTACAGAAGCTATGCGCCGATAGCCAATCTCAACCGAAAAATTACGGGACTTGTAGAAAACGACAGCCTGACGGATGATGAATATGAAAATTTGAATCTCGGAATTGAAATGCTGAATGATAATGTGAAAAAATATCAGATGCTCAATGAGGATTTGAAAAAGCAGGTCAAGCATATAATGCTGAAAAACCTGATTTTTGACAGCAAGGCGAAATTGTCGGGAGATTATTTCGATATTCGGGAGCGGGCCTGCTACGGAGTGTTTGCGGCATATTATAACGGTATGCCGGAACGGGAGGCGATGGAAAAAATCAAATGTCTGAATATAGACCCGTCGGATATGGATATTTATTATATCGAGGCTAAGGAAGAAAAAATCATAGGCGTTATTGCGGCGGACAATCACGAAGAAATAATAGCTCTTCTGGAGGACAAAATCAAAATCCTCGGTGAAACGGGCATAAAAATCACAATAGGAAATTTTTACCGTGATATTGAGGGGATTTCAAAATCATATTCGGACATTGTTTCACATTCGGAAAACGATAATAATGAATATCCGTACAACGAGATAACGGCCATGGTCGAATTGCTGAAAGACTTTGAGTTTGAAAAAGCCTGCGAAAAGGTGAAAGAAATATTCGCCAAAAATTATGATACTATGCCGAATATGTTTCTGAAATGCATTGCGGCGAATGTTCTCTCATCATTCATAAGCGGTATTGCCGCCGAAAACATTTTAAACGCCCGTCTTATATCGATTTACAAAGAGGGAATCGGCATTGTATCGGAGTCGACGGACATAAAAGCTGTTGCCGATACCGTGTATGATTGCTGCGTAGGCTTGAAAGAAAGTATTCTGGATAATATCGAGAAGAACAAGGGAATCGCATATAAGCTTTTAAATTATGTAAATGATAATTGCTTTGATTCAAATATGTCGATAAAAAGCATATCAAACGAACTTGATATTTCTCCGTCGGTGGCAAGCGGAGTATTCAAACAGGAAACGGGTGTAAACCTTTCCAAATACTTGTGGGAAAGGCGGCTTGCGGAAGCGAAAAGGCTTCTTGCGGAAACGGATATGTCGGTAAACGATATATCTGCGGCGATAGGCTACGATATACCGAACAGCTTTATCCGCAAGTTCAGAAGCTGCGAGGGAGTTACGCCGAATGAATGGCGAAAACAGAATAAATAACGGGATATTCAATATACAATTTTGCTGCAAAGCTATTGTATATTGAATATTTTTTTCCCATATGATATAATTTAATCATCAAAAAATATGGGAAGGGCGAAAAGCATGAACAGCATTGTAACCGATAAAAATAAATTAAGCGTTCGCATTAAAAAAGAATTGCTTAAAAATTACGAACTATATATTTTGAGTTTGATACCTCTGGCGGTTTTGATTATTTTTTCATATCTTCCGATGTACGGAATATTGATTGCGTTTAAAAATTTTATACCGTCGGAAGGTATCTGGGGCAGTCCGTTTGTCGGCATGGAGCATTTCAGAAGATTGTTTGCCGGGTATAACTTTTGGAGATTGATTAAAAATACGCTGGTGCTGAGCTTGTACAGCCTGGCAGCCGGATTTCCGCTCCCGATTATTTTTGCCATAATGCTTAATGAGCTGAAATATACGAAAATAAAGAAAACGGTGCAGATGATAAGCTATGCGCCGCATTTTCTGTCAACGGTGGTATTGGTAAGTCTGATAACCGTTTTTTTCGGAAACAGCGGCGGATTGGTGAATATGCTGATAAAGAAAATGGGAGGGCAGGCGATTGATTTTCAGACGAATATAAAGATTTTTAAGCATCTGTATGTTTGGAGCGATGTTTGGGCAGGTCTTGGCTGGAATTCTATAATTTACATATCGGCTCTGTCGGGAATCGACCCGCAAATAGGAGAAGCCGCAATCATTGACGGCGCTTCGAGAATTAAGAGAATCCGGCACGTTGATATTCCGGGAATCTTGCCTACGGCGATTATACTGCTTATTCTGCGCTGCGGAAGCATAATGTCGATAGGCTTTGACAAAGCGTTTTTAATGCAGAACGATTTGAATCTGGAAGCCAGCGAAATCATATCCACTTATGTTTACAAGGTCGGTATTCAGGGAGCGGAATATTCGTTTTCGACGGCTGTGGGATTGTTTAATACATTTATTAATTTTGTTTTGCTGCTGTCCGTGAATAAAATATCAAACAAGGTAAGCGAAACAAGCCTGTGGTAAAGGGGTGATATGATGAAAAACAAGGTATATAATTCCGACAGAAGATTTGATATTATAAACACATCGTTATTAATACTTATAGGACTTATGTTTGTGTATCCGATTTGGTTTGTGGTAATAGCATCGCTGAGCTCACCTGCCGAAATATGGTCGGGAAACGTTGTATTCCTGCCGAAAGGATTTAATCTGAACGGATACAAAGCAATCATGAAACAGGCGGAAATATGGATAGGGTATAAAAATTCTTTGTTTTATCTGACAGCAGGCGTCATAATAAGTTTGTTTCTGACGACGTGCGCAGCATATCCGCTCTCTCGGAGAGATTTTAAGGCGGCCGGATTTCTCATGAAAATCTACACGTTTACGATGTTTTTCAGCGGAGGAATTGTTCCGCTGTATTTGCTGGTTAAATCCATGCATATGATGAATACCCGATGGGCGGTGCTGCTTCCGAGTGCATTGTCGGTGTATAATCTGATTATTATGCGTACATATTTTCAAACGGCAATTCCGCATGAGCTTTATGAAGCGGCATCGATAGACGGCTGTACAAACATAAAATATGTGAACAGTGTTGTTATTCCGCTGTCCAAGCCGATTTTAGCCGTTATTGCATTGTATTACGGAGTTGCACGGTGGAACGAGTTCTTTAATCCGCTTATGTTTCTGACAGACAGGAACAAATTACCGCTTACGGTTTTTCTGCGTGAATATTTATTGCAGATGCAAATGTCAACCGATATGCTCGGCGGTGATGCGCGAAATGCGGCGGAACAGCTTCAAATGGCAGAAAAGCTCAAATACGGAATTATTATTGTGTCAAGTATACCTATGCTCATAATATATCCTTTCGTACAGAAATATTTCGTAAAGGGTGTAATGATAGGTTCAATAAAAGGTTGAAAAATTTTGAAAGGACGATGAAAAATGAAGAAAATGAAAAGAATTTTAAGCGTATCTCTTGCGGCGGCAATGCTTTTGAGCGGCTGCGGAGGCAAAAATGATGTTGCCGAAAAAGGCGATTATGCAATGAACGAAACCGGATATCCGATTGTAAACGAATCTATAAGCATGGTTATGATGGGCAGCTCCAATTCGGGACTTTGCGACTGGAAAGACAATTTGTTTTTTAAAGAAATGGAGAAAAAGACAAATATTCATTTTGAATTTAATACGCCGAACAATACCGTGTATGCGGAAAAGAAAAATCTTGCATTTGCGTCGGAGGAGCTTCCGGACGTATTCTTTAAATCGGATTTAACACCGGCGGAGCTTTCCAATTACGGCGGACAAGGCTTGCTGATACCGCTTGAGGGATATATAGAAACATATGCGCCGAATCTTAAAAGGTTAATGGATGAGAACGAAGAAATCAAAAAGGTTATTACAGCACCGGACGGTCATATATACTCGTTCCCGATGGTCGGAAATATGCCGAATATAAATACTATGCTGTATAATAAAAAGTGGGCAGATAAGCTGGGATTGTCAGAACCTGAGAATGTTGACGAATATTATGAAATGCTGAAAGCATTCAAAGAACAAGACCCGAACGGCAACGGCAAAAAGGACGAAGTTCCTTTGGTTGTGACGGGAGTTGACGGACTCAGAAATTCCGTTTTTCATGCGTTCGGAATAATCGTAGACGCTAATTTTGTGATGATTGACGACAGCGGAAAGGCTGTCTTTACACCGTATAAAAAGGGATTCAGGGAAGCTGTGGCATATTGCAAAAAGCTTTATGATGAGGGATTGCTCGACAAAGATGTATTTACCTTGAACAGTCAGCAGATTAATGCAATGGGTACGGCGGACGAGGAAATACTCGGTTCTTTTGTTGCCGGCGGCGCATTCGTTGTAGTAGGAGAGGACAGACATTTTGATTACGATTCAATAACGCCTATGGAGTATAACGGCAAACGTATCTATAACGTGGATTCGCTTATAAAGCAGGGCGGATTTGCAATCACGAAAAATTGTAAATATCCCGAAGCTGCCGTAAGATGGGTTGATTATTTGTACAGCGATGAGGGCGGAAAGCTGGCATGGTGCGGCGTCGAGGGTGTTTCATACAAAATGAATGACGACGGTTCATGGAACTGGATTTTGGCTGACGGCGAGTCGCAGGGAGACGTAAGAGGGAAATGCACCATTCAGCCGGGTTCAAACTTTGCACATAAGCAGCCGGGAGAGTTTTTCTATAAAATAGATAATAAGTATGAAGCAAGTCTGAAAACATTCAGGGGAAAGGTCGAGCCTTATGCACGTCCGGCAGTTCCCGTTATGTATTATGACGATGCCGATTTGACGGTTGTAAACAGCATAGGTACAGACCTGAGAACGTATATATCGGAGTCTGTTGCGAAGTTTATCATAGGTCAGTATGATTTGGATAAGGATTGGGACGGCTTTATAGCAAAGACTAAGGATATGCGTGCGGAGAAAATGATTTCCATATATCAGAAAACATATGACAGACGAGAAAATAAATAATGCTTAAAATGTCGGGAGGTACACAATGACAAGAAAGATATTTTGTATGCTTACAGCGGTTTTGATTATGATTTCACAGGTATGCTTTGCGGAAGAAACATATGACGAAAGCGATATAGTAAACGGAATGGGACGTGCATACAGATATGAATTTAACGATATAAACTCTGACGGACAGGTTATGAGCGGTAACGTTGCGGTTGAGGACGGAGTGCTTTGCTTCAGCGGGGACGGAAACTATCTGGCAAATGTATTTGCCGTCGAAAACCAATGGGCGGTTAAAGTTCGGTTCAGATATACGGGCGCCGGAATCGGATTCATGGTGCGCAGCGGGGCGCAAAGATTTAAGCTGCATATAGACAACGGCAAATTCGGATATTTGGATTCGTCAAATTCAAACAATCATCAATGGACCGATAGTGTTATACACAGCGAAAACACGTGGTATGAGTACATAATAACCGTTAATAATCTGTGTGCGGAATATTACAGAAAATCCGAAAATGAGGATAGCTATACGAAGGTGTGGACGGCACCGCATATGACTACAGGCGGAGGCAACGAGGGTGCACAGATATTTACGGGCGCAGGGGCGAGTGCGGAGCTTGATTATCTGTACGTTTACAAACCCGGTGTTCCGGATATGCCCGACCCCGGCGTGCCTGAACCGGGAGAATATATAATAACCGATGAAGAAACGGTTTTGGGATTTAATGACAGAGTTTATTATTCGGAAGAATTTGAAAGCGAAAATATATCCGGGGGATTGAACATATCCGAAGCGCAGGTGTCGGACGGCTGTCTTAATTTTATGCCGGAGGGAGCTCAAAAGACGGTTTATTACGATTCTGCGCTGACGGACGAATATTTTCTGAATTTCAGAATGAAATTCAGCTCTGCCGCAAATCTGACCATGTATAAGGGAACGCACAGATTTATGTTAAATATTAATCCGAGAATGATAACGGCGAACGTTGTGGGGACAAATACGCATCAGGTAAGATTGGATAAAAATATAGAAAATACATGGTATGACTGGCTTATTAAGCTGTCGGCGGAAAACAAGGCTACGGTGTATTATAAGGAAACGGATTCCGATAAATACGAAATGCTGTACAGCGAACTGGAATTTGGCGTAAACAGCGGTCAGGGAATACGGATTTTCAGCGGAGCGGAAGGCTATGTATCTCTGGATTTTCTGCGTATTTACAGCGGTATGTATATAAAGAGCGAAGAAATAGCATTGCGGGACGGAGTTATGACTGCAAAAGCGACTGCTCTGTATGATACTCCGGCAGGAAAACACGCAAGAAATGTTACGGGCATATTGATTGTGTATGACAAATACGGCTACATGAGATATTCGGATATTCGGACGTATTTGGCAGAACCGGGAAAAGAGGTCGGTATTTTGCTGTCTGCGGAGGGAGATTTTGACGGCTGCACGGCGGCGTTTACGGTATGGGATTCCATGCTGAATTATCAGCCGCTTGTTGATGTACGGACAATGGAGGTAAATGTTCAATGAAGAAGCTGTGCGCAATTATATTTATATTACTGCAATTCACGACAATTTCCTTTGCGGAAGAACGTAATGCGTTTGATATAAGCTCATATCTGAATATCGTGTCGGTTTCGGGACAGGCAGAACCGAATAAGTTTGTTACGATAGGTGTGTCGGAGGATGAGCAATCGGAAAATTTGGTGAATGTCAAGCAGACCAAGACAGACAGCAGCGGATTGTTCGGCGGGCTTGTCGGACTTGACCCCGAAAAATATGACAGCGGAACGTATTATATTCATGTTGCCGTAAAGGGAACGGCCAAGTATACGCAAAGCGTGGAGCTGACAGGCAAAAATGATTTTGAAAATATGATTTCCGATTTTAAGGACGCTTTTGCAAACGAAAATTATGAAGCAGCCGCAGAAAAGTATTTTGATGTGCTGTGCGGTGTGAATGTGGAAAAGAGTCTGTATTCAAAGGTTATTTCCGAAAGGGCGAAAGAGGAATTTGATACGGCGGCTTTTGAAAATATAAAGGAATTTGCCGAACATATAAAAGCGGCTGCGGAATATGCGAATAAATATGCCGTTGCAATATCGGAAGTAAATACAGCAGCAAAAAATGAAAAATGGGCGGAAATAAAAAAGGCGGTATTTGAAGATTACGGCGACTGCTTCGGCATAGATAAATCTGTGCTGAACGGAATAAACGACGAAAAAAGCCTGTTCACACGAATGTTTAATAAATCCTATACAAGCATATCCGAGATATGCGACGCATTGGACGAAGCTGTTAAAGCGGAAAAATCGGCGCAGGACAGCGGCAAGAAGAATAATTCGGGCGGCGGCTCGTCCGGAGGAGGATACACCGGCGGCGGAAAGGTATCCGCACCCATAGGAGGCAACATCATAAATGTTATCGAGCAGCCGAAAGAACAAATACCGGAGAATTTGCCGAGCGAACCGTTTGCGGACGAAAATGACGTATCGTGGGCGGCGGGCAGCATCACGCTTTTAAGGCAGAAAGGCATAATAAACGGCAGCGGTGACGGATATTTTTATCCGAACAGGTCTGTTACAAGAACGGAGTTTCTGAAAATGGTAATGAAAGTTTTCCGAACGGATACAGATACGGAAACGGCGGAAATCATGCTTAATGATGTAAACAAAGATTATTGGGGCTATGACTATATCGTAACGGCTGTGAAGCTCGGAATCGTAAAAGGTGACGAAAACGGCAATTTTAACGGAGATGACGGCATTACGAGAGCGGATATGGCAGTTATTGTCAGGAGAATGACGGACAAAAAGCAAATAACGCTTGCGCATACCGAGCCGTCGGTAATATTTTCGGACGCATATCTGATTCCGAAATATGCCTACGATGATATTTCGGATTTGCAGCAGGCAGGCATTTTGTCGGGCGACGGAGATGTATTCAATCCGACCGGAAACCTGTCGAGAGCGGAAGCGGCGGTTGTATTTGAAAGACTGCTGAAAACATACGGAGAGGAGCTGGCGAGAAGTTGAAAAGTAAACTGTGTATCTTTTTAATAATTTTATATATAACCAATCTGTTTGTTTTTAATGTAAATGCGGTATCGGAAGAAACGGGCGCAGCCTTGAGCACAGAGGCTGCGGGCTTTATGGAAGCGTTCGGATTTTCGGACGAAAACACGGATTACGGCAGCAGATGTACAAGAGCGAAAGCGGCAATGATTGCAATAAAAATATGCGGCTACAGCGTTGACGAGCCGAAAGGGTTTGAAGCGGCGTTCAGCGATGTATCGTCCGAGAACAAGTACTATCCTTATATAGTTCTTGCGTGCAGGCTGGGAATCATGAATGCAGATGAGAAGCTGTATTTTTATCCCGATGATTATATATCGCTGCCGCAGGCGTGCCGTATGTTTACGGTTATAACGGGATATACGATTATATCGGACGCATATCAGAGTACGGCGAACGGACTCGGAATTTTAAAGAATGTGGATATTTCAAAGGAAATCACGGTCGGCACGATATACGCCATGGCATACAACACACTTCATATAT
The DNA here is from genome assembly GCA_934792465.1 of uncultured Clostridia bacterium. Taxonomy (GTDB): domain Bacteria; phylum Bacillota; class Clostridia; order RUG12999; family RUG12999; genus CAKVOK01. The sequence continues at coordinate 52,308 of CAKVOK010000009.1, forward strand.
GCCGCGTTGATATGACATACGGAGATAATACCGAGTATAAATCCTCGAAGAAGAGCGTCCTTGAATTTTATCATAATATTTCTTTTAACAGCGGAATTGTTAAAGAAAGCGAATATACTTCGCTGCAAAAAGCGTTTGACGCCAAAAAGGAAAATTATATTAAAATAGATTCCGAAGAATACAGATATTCCGCAAACGATTATCTCGGAATGCACGTCAGATTTTATTATGATAATTATGCCGAAAAGCTCGTATACTGTGCCCCGGACGGGAAAAACGATATACTGAAGATAGACGCATTCGATATAACGAAATATGAGAATAATAAGCTGATATTTGATGAAAACGGCAAAGAGAAGAAAGCGTCCGTGCCGAAGAATATTGATATAATTTATAACGGTACGGCATATCCGCTTTGCAGCGAAAAGGAATTTGTTCCGTCTTTGGGCGATGTTACGCTTATAGATAATGATACGGACGGTACGTATGATGTAGCGGTTATAAATTCATATAGGCCGATTGTCGTAAAAAGTGTGAACGCCAAAACGCAGACAATCTATGATAATCACGGCAAAGCAGCCGTATCGGCGGGCGAGGACGGTTATCTTGATGTGATTGACGGCAAAAAGCCGGGAAATATCGGAAATATTGAAAAAGATTCGGTTATACTTGCCGCCGAATGTAAAACGAAAAACTTAGACTGTATCAAAGCGGTTATTATAAATGATATGGCTAAGGGAAGGATAACGAAAATATCAGAGGACGGTTTTTCGCTCGGCGACAGAACGGTCGATATGTATGAAAATTACAGTTTTAAGGAAACGCTTCGTGTCGGCGACAGCGTAAGCATATATTTGTATGGCGGCAGAGGAGCGGCGGTAGTCAGACGGGATGAAAACGAACTGATATTTTCTTATATGATCAGCGCTGCCGAAAAAAATGAAACAGACGGAACCGTTTCGATAAAATGTATATCCGGCGACGGAGATTATACGGTGTTCGACCTCGACCCGAAAGTGAAGATAAACGACATCGTGTATTCCGGCAGCAATGTGATATTGACGGCACTGAAAAATGCTTCCGCCTTGTCCAAACAGGCGGCGCAGTTCCCGTATGCACAGCCGATATTATATCAGACCGCCGATAACGGAAAGGTTAAAACGCTTCGCATACTGACAAACAGTACGGACAGAACAGAAGAATATCTTGTTTCGGCAGGCAGCCGGGCTACCGTGTATCACAGATGTAATTATACATTTTATAACGGTGACGGGAAGCTTGTGTGCAGCACAGACAAGGGAACAAAGGTTTTGTATGTTCCCGTAGAGGAACGGGATGATTATGCGGCATATGAACTTAATACGGCGGACAGTCTGGAGGACAGAACCGATTACGTTATCGAACCGATAAGCCTAAGCGACGAACGTATCCCCGAAATTCTCCTTGTATACCGTGATTACAAAGCTTCCGTAAACACCTGGGATATGCCGTGCATAGTAACGGCAAAGACAAAGATGCTCGGCAGCGACGGTGTAGAATATGATGCGGTTAAGCTGATTGACGACGGCATAGAAAAAACATTTTGCATATCGGAGCATTGTGTTGTGCCGGAATTTGAAAAAGGCGATATGGTTGCGTATAAAATAAATGCAAAATCTATGATTATAGCTTTGGAAAAGCGACTTGACATTCATAACATTCCGTCTGTCGACTCAAGAACGTCGTATACAAAAATCGACGGAGGATATTCGGAGATAGAAGCACAAAGCAGAACCGCAATCGGTACGGTCTACAATGTCGGACAGACGATTATAGCTCATGTGAACAACTTCCCCGAAGAAGGAATGTTTGAATTAAAAGGATATAATCATTACATTATCGGAGGACGAACGAAATATTTTTCGTTTAACCGAAGCACGGGAAGAGTGGCGGCAGAGTCGCTGAACAGCCTGGTTGCTTATAAAGATGACGGTGCGAATGCTACCAAAGCGGTAATGGTAACAAAATACGGAGAATTAAGATGCGTATATATAATAAAATAGCATTATGCTGCATTGCAATGCTTATATTGGGCGGCACACAGATATGTACGGCAGAAAGCCTGTATTCGCTGAAAAATATAATTAATAATAACAGTATGATTTACGAACGGCGGTTCAATGAACGGGATTTCTCGGAATATGCAGGCAAGACGGGCGCCGTTTCGGCAGCGGAAACCGCAAACGAAGCGAGCGTTGAAAAAGGTAACTTGCGGTTGGTTGCCGTGAAAGACGGTTTTGTGAGAGTGAGCGAAAAAATTGTACTTCCGAAAAGGTATGTTCTTAATTTTAAATGCAAATGCAGCAAAGGAACGGCATATATAGGCATTTATGACGGAGAATATCGGTTGTCGCTCAGCATGAACGAACGTTTTCTGTCCGTTGCCGGAGAAGCGGTTTATACAAAGCTTTGGGAGAGATTTGAACAGTATAGTCTGAAGCGCAATGCATGGTATGAGTTTGCGGTTGAGGTGGATAACGGTACGGCTCGCATATATCGCAAAGGAGAAACGGATTTGCGGTATAAAGAGATTATGTCTGATATAAAATTGTGCCGTGCGGACGGAGGAACGATTGATATAAGCATGACGGGCGCAGAGGCAGTATCCGATTTGTGTGTTGATTTCGTAAGGGTGTATGCATATAAGGATTTGTATACCATGGATAATATAAGGGCATACAGTGACGGAAAAAACTTGAATTACGAGCTTGACATCGGATATACGGAGGACGGAATTAATAATTGCAAAGTCTTTATACTTGAAATCGATATGCTGGACGAAAACGGTAATTCGCTGAGAAAAACAAAACGTTTGAGTTCGCTTTGGGAAAATACGTCCTCAAAAATCTGCGGCTTCATCAATTCGCCGGAGGCGCGGAAGGCTAAAAGCGTATGTTTTACCTTAGTGTCCGATAATACTGCGTATGCGAGTAATGTAATAAATGTAGATTGGGAGGAATCATAATGCATAAAGCAATAAATAAATTTATTTTGCTGATGTTGATTGCGATAACGGCGGTTTCGGCAAATATTGCGGCAAATGCGGCAGAAATGGGTTGCTGGTCCGTGTTTAATATAAGGAAATCTGCCGGCAGCAGCGCAGATATTAACGGAAACGAAATAAGTATAGAAACAGGCGAAGCAACATCGGCAAATCCGGAGTCCGTTCAGTGCGAATATCAGCTGGCGGTCAGCAAGCAGTATACAGTCGGATTCGCATTCAAATCCGTTGAGAACGGAGAACTGAGCATAGGCATAACCGACGGCACGAACCGTGCATATATTAATTTTATGCAGAACGGAATATCATACAACAAGACCGGCGGCATGGGCAGCCTGTCGTTCGCTATGGGTATGGGCTGGCACAATATTCGGCTCGTGAAACACAGAAGCAACATAACGATTTACGATAACGATTCGGTTATCGGGAAAATCGAGCAGCAGACGATAAGCAAAACACCGGCGATTGCATTCAATTTTGAAAACAGAGCAAAGGGAACGAAAAAAATCGTTGTTAAGGATTTTTCATACGAAGAGGTAATACAGAAATACGATTCGATAAAGCCTGTTGAAAAGACAGAGGCGTTTTGCGACGAATTTACATCGGATTGCAGCGGCTGGACGCTGACAAACGGATATAACGAAGATTATTATCTGGAAGACGGTTCGCTGGTTTTTGAAGTCGAACACGGCAATGAAGTGGTTATGCAAAAACCTGTCGGAATATCCGATAAATTTGCTGTGGAAGTTCGTATGCGGATGGAACGGATGGGCGCCGGACAAGGCTGGCAGATAAGGTGGGGAAATGCAAGAACGTATCTCACTATATACGAGGGATTTATACTGTATTTGAACAATTCGTCATTTACGCAGCTGCGTTCCGACTACAATCCGTATGACTGGCACGTATGGAAATATGAGATTGACGGGAAGAATGCGAAGCTTTATATAGACGGCGAAATGCTTCTCGATACGTTTGAATTAAGCTCGTTTTCGGAAAGCATACCGAATTTGTGGCTGTGGGCAGCCGGCGGAGACAACGGCTCGAAAATCCGATATGACTATATTAAGTATACGCCGGAAATATATGATATTGAAATTAAAAATCCTATTTCGGGTTCGCAGTTTCCGAAAGGACAGAGCATTGATTTTTGTGCCGAAACGGATTTGAGTGATGTACCGTATGTGGATTACTATGTAAATGATATACGTGTGGGGCAGGGATATGCACCCGATTACAAATTCACTTATACCGCCAACAAACAGGGAAAATATGAAGTAACGGCGATGTATAAGGACAAAAGCGGCGCAAGAGTGAATTTCGAAGTAGCCGATTCGGTGGTCGGCAAGCTTGATGTGCCGGAGTATATCGCAGCCGGCGAAGATTGCGTTGTAAGTACGCAGCTGCTGGATTTCGGCGGAAATATAACAGATTTTAGATATTACTGTGACGGACGGTACATAGCGAGCGGCAGCGGTGAGAATTTCACGGCGAATCTCGGCAAGCTTCCGGCAGGCGTGCACCGTATATATGCGGAAGCGGTGACGAGCGGCGAAAACGCAATGTATATCAAGGCGCAGACGGTACGTGTTGTGCCGAAACTCGGCGGCGGATTTTCTGATTCGTATAATATTTCATATGATGCCGCAAACGCAAACGGGGAAATAAGAATAGCCGACGGCAAGTATTTGTTTGATATAAAGCATATCGGCGGAAAGCTTGCTTATATGACGGCAAGCGGAGAAAAACAAACCGATTCGGCGGACGGGAAATACAGCTTTAGGGTAGATAACGGCATTGCCGATATATATTATAACGGTAAATTGTATTGCGAATATATTATGCCGGCAATTAAAGAGAGCTTTTCTTCGCAAAGCGGTACGGGTATTAATAATATTACTTGCTCGCTTGACGATATTTCTCCTGTGCTTTACACTGCAAAACTGCAAAACGGCGAATACCGTGAACTTAAAGATATGAGCCAGAATTATGTGCTTGATTTTGATTTGAAAAGCGGCGATGATATAAATATTACACTGACCGATTCGGGATATGTACTGAATCTCGAAACGGACGGAAACGATATTTACTGCGAGGACGGAATGTCGCAGCTGTCGTCCGACGAGGTTTCGTATACGAAAACCAAGATAGCGGACAGAAGCGGTATAGCGGACGCAAATTACCGTGCCGTTGTATGCAGAGGAATGATGCAGCTTTTCGCAAATAATGCATATCTCGGGTCGGCAAGACTCAAACCTGTGGGCAAAACGGCGGGAATCAGGTTCACCGCCACAGCGGCGGACGGAACGCTTTCGATAAGGGAAAATAAGTCCGTATATAAATACAGCGAGGATTTCTCGGACGGCAACACGAATTGCTGGCAGTTTGTATCGGCGAATTATTATAATGACGGAGGTCTTGTTGTGTCGTCAACGGCAGATTCCAAAATGCTGCTGAACACCTCCGCAAATAATCCTTATTTGAAAGCCAAAGTGAATATTTCTCAGTGCAGCGGCGGATTTTGGTTTGTATTCAGAAACAGCACGGAGGAATGGCATGATAAAATAGGATATAATGCGGTTTCAAAGAAATGGGAGCTTGTACACAGATACGGAACGGATAAGGTAATAACTTCGGCTGCCGGAGAGCTTGAACTGAACCGTGACGTTGTTATGGAGCTTGTGTGCGATGATGAAAACGTAACGCTTCTTTGCAACGGAACAGCGGTAATCGGCGGAGCAGTCGGACAGACGAACCACGGCAAGACAGGGTTTATGCTGAACAATGCGGTTGCAAAAATATATTCGGTTGATTATACGGGCGACAGCAAGGTAAGCGAGGGTATTACCGATTTCACATTGCCGTATGCATACACAAATGATTTTCTGAAACTCAAAAACGGAAATATACTGATGATGTCGGACAGCAACAAGACCTACGAATCTTCGGACAACGGAGCAGCGTGGAACTTGAAAACGACGCACGATACCCATTATCAGGCTAATTTTATACGGCTGAATTCGGGGAAGATACTTACTCTCGTCAGGCAGGAGTCGGGCGGAGGATATGAGGTTTCGGCATATTTGTCGGAAAATGACGGCAAAAGCTTCTCGGGTCCGTATTTGGTTCAGCAGGCGAAAATATGCGGTTCGATGAACAATAAATTGTACCAGTCGCCGACAACGGGCAGGATATTTTATGCGACAACGGAAAAGGATTCGAGCGACGGAGCGGAGATACTGGAGGATTCGTCATACGCCTGCGTTTATTATTCGGACGATGAGGGCAAAACATGGACAAAATCCGAAACGGATATGACGACGGAAGCAACGGGACTGAATCTCCAGGAACCGAAAACCGTTGATTTGCCGGACGGCACGGTGAGAACGTATTTCAGAAGCGATTTGGGATTCTTGTATTATGCCGATTCAAAAGACGGCGGAAAAACGTTCGGCGAGTTTAAGAGAAGCAATTTTATATCTGTGCAGCACGCATTTAATATTGAACGTGACCCGTATAATACGGATACATATTATATGATATGGGAATATGACAATACAAACGAAAATCCGGTTCGCCAATATCCGAGAACGAGAGCGGCGCTTGCCGTGAGCTATGACGGCTGCAAAACGTGGAATTATGTAATGGATTTGTATGAGATTGACAGCAAAGAGAGAGTTGAGAATGCTCAGGTGGGACACATGAACCACGCAGTCCGTGTTTTCGAGGATTATATATTTATTTCTTCGGCGCAGAGCGAACCGCAGAATGAAAACGCAACGGTTACATGGAGAAACAGAGGCTGCCGTATCGATAAAAGTATGATAAAGGCATTGCCGAGGTTTACACAGCTGAGAATGCATAATGAAAGAGCTTTGAATGCGGCGGAAACGAAGCTTACACAGCGCAGCCTGTATGCCGACAACAAAGGCGGATTTCTCGTAAACGGCAGATACGATTACAGAAAGGACACTCCGCAAGGGTATGTGCCGGCGGATTTGCTGGCGGAGTACGCAGGTGCGGAAGCAATTCTCGCAGATGCGGAGGTAAGCTCCGGAGTGAATAAAAAAATACTGACAATATCCATGGGAGATAATCTTTTTAAAATGGTTGAGGGAGATAAATACTGTATCTCGGACGGCGGAGAATATACGGGAGAGCTGCCGATGACTGTGATAAACGGAACGGCGTATATTCCTCTCGAAACAGCGTCGAAAGCTTACGGAAAGTCGTATTTCAAAATAGATAATGCGGAAGCCGTGACGGATTCGGACGAACTGACAGACGGCGACAAAAAACTTATTTTTAACTTTTTTAATAATATATAGGCTGCATGGCAGTTAATATAAAAATTTTAAGGAGGAAAACGGTATGAAAAAATTTTTGGTTTTAAGTTTGGCGGTAATGATGATGTTGTCCTGTGCATTTGTCGGCAATGCCGAAATGCAGGACAGCACGGGCGGCGGAGTAACAATAGTGAGAGATGATTTTGACAGCGTGGACGAAAACAAAATTGTCGGCGACGATAAGACGCTTGTATCTGCGGAAAACGGCATACTTACGTTGAACGGTACGGGAGCGGCATATGCATTACCGGAATTTCAGACCCCGACAAGAAGCTGGACGATGACGTTCAGATTTAAGTATTCCGGCGAAGCCGGAATCGGCGTTGAAGCCTTGGCAAATGCAAATCAAAGAATCAGATGCAACATTTATCCGAAAAGCAAAAGTGTTAACTATGTGGGAGGTGCGATATCGAATGTATCGCACAGCGAAAATACTTGGTATAACTATGTTATCGAGGTTGTGCCTACGGCTAACAATGCTTCAAAGGTTACTTATTACAGAAAGACGGATTCGCAGCAGACTTTTGAAAAGATTGCGGAGGTACTAACCAATCAAAATACCGGCGGAACGAAAGGTATCGTATTGCAGTCGCTGGATGGCTCGGTTGTATATGTTGACTATATTTCCGTGGCTTCGGATACATATGCGGAAGAGGATATAGTAAGCGCAAATAAGAATGTATTGTATGAAAATGATTATGCGGACGAAGAAGACGGAATAAAGGTTATAGGTGCGGAAACAGTACAGACTGCGTTCAAGGCAAGCGGCGCATGGGCGGTTAAAGTAAGATTTATGTATACGGACAGCACAAAACAGCCGTGCTTTGAAATACATGACGGGTCAAAGAGAATGAAGCTGAATGTTAATAATGACCTCCTTATGTATGCTATAGACGGTAATGTGGGAGCAAATATAGCACTGAAGCATTTTACGAATACATGGTATGAATATCTTGTAACGGTTGATGAAAAAGGATATGCGGACTATTATAGGAAAACAGGTGATGAAACGGTTTATACAAAGGTTTTGTCAAATGAGCTTTTAACAGGCGGCGGTACGTCAAATGCCGTTAAAATCGGAGGAGAATCCACACAGGTTGATTATATATCGGTATTTACGCAGGCGTACAGTGAGGAAGAAATACTCGGAACGGACGTAAATTATCTGTATGAAAAGAATTATATAAATGACCCGGATTTCATGGGACCTATGAATATTTCAGGTAACAGCGGCATTTTAAAATCGGATTTTTACAGAGTGGGAGATTATGCGGTTCATTTCAGATATAAAATGAGCACAGGCGGTGCAACGCTTGAAGTAAACGGCGGCAGACAGAGAATCAAAGCGGGAGTATACGATAATTGTCTTGGATACGATTCCGGAGTGAATACGTATACAACGGCGGTGCTGACGCACGAAAACAACAAATATTACGAATATATCGCAGACTATTCGGCTGCAAATTCCAAAGTAACGTATTACAGAAAGGCAGAGGGAGAATCAAACTATACAAAGGTTGCCGCAGCGGATTATACCGGTGCATTTGAGGGCGCAAAAAATCAAATTAAAATCGGCGGTCAGGGATATATTGATTTCATTTATGTAACAAGTAAAAAATATAATGGAAGCGGTATAATCGGCGATGCAAATATTACGTCGCTGTACGAAAAGAATATGTCGGTAACTGCGGAAGCGGCGGCAGCGGCACAAGTGGACTACATAGCATATCCGTATGTTATTAACGTTAAATTCACTATGAACGACGCACTTTATGCAATGGAATACGTTGATGCGGGCGGCTACAGAACGAAGCTTGAAGTATATCCGAATGCATTCATGACAAACAGCAATATAAGCTTCAATGCGGACTCTGCGGTATCGGGCAGCGTATTTGAATATATGATTAAAGTTAATGAAAATAAGGTTGCCGAATATTACAGGAAAGCGGACAACGGTTCGTATGATAAGGTTTATGAGGATTCGTGCGTACCGGGCAAAACAGCGGGTTTGACGGTGAGAACAGCGTCCGGAGCAGCGGAAGCACTGAATATTGAATACCTGAGAGTGTACACTTCGGGTGATGAAAAAGTAACGGTGAAATCAAAAGAGTGTAAGATAGAAAACGGAACGGCTTCCGGCAGTGCGCAAGTTTATTACAATTCCGCAGATGCGGATAAGAAAGCACAGGCTTCGGTTATCTTGGCGGTATATGATTCCGAGGGTGCATTAAAGGATATAAGCGTAAGCAATGCCGAAATAAGCGGTCACAGCGGCGCAGTTGAAGCGGCGGCACAGAACATTGTAACGAAAAATTATGCGGACGGTGACGAAGCAAAGATTTTTGTATGGGATTCGCTGAACAGCATAAGACCGTACTAAGCTGAATTACAGCGGGAGTTGCAGCAAAATGAAATGATATTGCTGCAACTCCTTTTAAGAAAGGGTGATTTATATGCAGCCGGACTATATATATGACATAAAATACAGGCAAAGGGGTATAGACGAACTGACCAATATACCGCACAGCAGAAAAGACTGCTTTGAATTTATTTATGTGGTTTCGGGCTGCGGAACACTTTCTGTTGACGGCACAAAATATGATATAAGACCAAACACGTTATATCTCATTAACGGCGAATGTGTCCACTTTACGAACCCGGGCAGCGAGAGCCTTTATGTTCGCAGCAAGCTCAGCATAAGTATACAATGGGTGCACGAGGTGTTCGACAGGGTAGATGACGGAATATTTAAAAAGCTGTGTTCGGCTATGAAAGACAATATAATGTGTATAGAGCTTTTGCCGTCGGAGCTGCATATTGTAGATAATATTTTTTTATCACTCGGATTTGATACGGAAAAAAATTTGACCGGTATGCTTGCAAAGATTGCGGAGCTTTTTTCGGTCTGTATTTCAACGGACAAAAGAGAAAAGGAACATGACGAGATGATAATGACGATACTTAATTATATTCACAACAATATTGCCGAAAATATCACGCTTGAAAAAATAGCCGGGAACGTGTTTATAAGCAAGTATTATTTGTGCCATAAATTTAAAAAGGTTATGGGCATAAGCGTAAATAAATATATATTTGACAAGCGAATGTCTATCGCACAAAAAATGCTTGAAGGAACAAACTACAGCATATCGCAGATAGCACGCCGAACGGGATTTTCAAGTGTGTCGAGCTTCAGCCATGCATTTGCGTCGGTATACAGAGTATCTCCGAAGAACTACAGAGAAAAAAAGATTTAAAGGAACGGTATTTTCCGTATTTAATACACGATTGAGAGGGAAAGACAAATGATTAACATAAAAGAAGAACAGCTTAAGTTTATGGATTGGGAATTCGGTGCGTTTTTTCATTTCGGAATACGCACATTTTATGAGGGGCACAGGGATTGGGATATGCAGGAAATGTCCGCAGCGGCATTCAATCCGGATAAACTCGACTGCGAACAGTGGATTAGAACCGTGAAGTCGGCGGGAGCAAAATATGCAATTCTTGTCTGCAAGCACCATGACGGATTCGCAAACTGGCCGTCGAAATATACAGACTATTCCGTGGCGAATACGCCGTGGAAAGACGGAAAAGGCGATGTTGTCCGTGAATTTGTAAATGCGTGCAGAAAATACGATGTGAAAGTCGGCTTGTATTATTCGCCGGCACAGTTCGGGTCTGTAAAGATGAACGCAAAGGAATATGACAATTATTTTATAAATCAGATTGCGGAACTGCTTGAAAATTACGGAACAATAGATTATTTGTGGTTCGACGGCTGCGGCAGCGAAAATCATGAATATGACACGAAAAGAATAATCAAAGAGATAAGGAAAAGACAGCCGAATATTCTTATATTCAATATGTGGGACCCCGATACCCGTTGGGTCGGAAACGAATCGGGACTTGTTTCGATGCCGAATAACAATATGGTGGATTCACTCGATTTTTCCGTACTTGCAGAGGAAAAAGATACACTGTCGGAAAGCAGGTTTCTGCCGGGAGAGTGCGATTGCAGAATACGTCTTAAGAACTGGTTTTACAGCGAAAATGACGAACATACGCTGAAAAGTATTGACGAGCTTCTGGGCTTGTATTATTATTCGGTCGGCAGGGGTGCGAATCTGCTTTTGAATATTGCACCGGACAGGCACGGACTGCTTCCGGAAAAGGATTCGGCACGGCTTATCGAATTCGGCGAAAAAATCAAAAGTATGTTCGGAAAAAGCATTGCCGGCATTGAACAAACAGTGAAAAACGGCGATGTCTATACAATTGATTTAAAAGAAAATACGCTTGTTAATCATGTAATATTGGAAGAAAAGATGAATGACGGCGAGAAAATCGAAAGCTTTGAAATATATGTTTATCCGTATCCGTACTACGGCAACGGAACGATACTCGTATATTCGGGAAAAACCGTGGGGCATAAGCATATATGCAGATTCCCGGCCGTGAGAACCGAAAAAACAGAAATTGTGATAAATAAGGGCAAAGCGGAGTATGAACTTAAAAATATCGGAGTGTATTATACGGGAAAGGAAAGCTGATATGAGATACGATTTACCTGTTTTAAAGACGAATAACGAAAGTGTAAACAAGGCATTCAGAATTGCATACTCTGATATTATATCAAATATAGTGCCGGCAAAATCCGGGCTTTTGGATAAGGAATCAGAGGTTATTTATGCCGGGATGGGATATGAATCGCCATGGACAAGAGATACGGCAATTAATGTATCAAACTGCTGCGGTCTTTTGTTTCCGCAGATTTCAAAAAATACATTGCTGAGCGTGATTAACAGAGGAAATATGCGAGTCGGCGGAGATTACTGGGATTCCGTAATATGGATTTTGGGCGCATGGAATTATTACCTGTGTACGGGCGATGAGGATTTTCTGAAATCTGCGTCTGTAATTGGTAATAATACATTAAAATTTTTAGAAGATACGGAGTTTGACGAAAATCTGAATCTTTTCAGGGGACAGGCATGCTACGGAGACGGCGTATCGGCATATCCGGATATTTATTCAAAAACGGGAGAGAGCCATATTAATGAATTTCCGAAAGAATATCCGGAGCTTTGTGCGGACAAGGGCGTGGGAATACCGATGCATACGCTTTCGACGAATTGCCTTTATTATCAGGCATATAAGATTATGGCGCAAATATCGGGTGACGAATACGGGAGAAAGGCAGTAAGCCTTAAAAAAGCGATAAATAAATATTTTTGGATAGAGGATAAGGGATATTATCGCTATATTAAGGACGATTTCGGAAACTGCGATTTTATGGAGGGAATCGGAGAAAGCTTTGCTGTTTTGTTTGGAGTTGCGGACGAAAGGCAGACTAAGCTTATTATGGAAAATCAATATATTACTCCGAACGGAATTGCCTGTGTTTGGCCGCCTTTTGAAAGATATACACGTGTGGGAGAGAATGAGTTCGGCCGCCACAGCGGAACGGTTTGGCCGCATATTCAAGCATTTTGGGCAGATGCTGCGGCAAGAAACGGGTATACCGATATTTGCGGATTTGAGTTTGACCGCATGACGGAAAAAGCACTGCGTGACGGGCATTTCGCAGAAATTTATCACCCGACAAACGGCAGCCTTTACGGCGGTGTTCAGGAAAAAAACAGAAGAGGTATAGTACGGTGGGATTCGCAGATTAAGCAAACGTGGAGTGCAACGGGATATATAAGAATTATTTTGTTTGATATTTTCGGCATTCGGATAACAAAAGAAGAAATGACATTTCAACCGAAAAAAATCAGCGGGATAACCGAAGCCGAAATAAGAAATATTTCTTTTAAAGATAAACTGATTGATTTAAGATTGTCGGGCGGAAAGACGGAAATTGTAAAAGAACGTATGAGATAGGAGAGATATTGATGTTTTCAAAAAAGTTTTTTTATGCGTCGAATGATATATGCACATACAAAAAGCACGTTAATGCACCGTATATGCGCCGTGAATTTGAGGTTTCGGACGAGATTGAAGCTGCGGAAATAACGGTTACGTCAACGGGATTTTACAAGCTTTTTATAAACGGCACGGACATAACAAAGGATTTTCTTTCGCCTTATATAACGAATCCCGACCAATGCCTTATTTATGATAAATATGATGTTGGGAAATATCTTAAAAAAGGTAAAAACTGCATTGGTTTTGTACCCGGAAACGGCATGGTGAATTGTATCGGCGGATATATTTGGGGTTTCGATAAGGTGCCGTACAGAAGTGCGCCGTCCATTGCATTTGATATGCAGATTAAATATAAATCGGGCGAAGAAAAGGGGGTTGAAGCGGACGAGTTGCTGAAATGCGCACCGTCGCCGATAACGTTTGACGATTTGCGCAGCGGAACTCATATCGACGCAAGACTGAAACAGGACGGCTGGAATATGCCGGGATTTGACGACGGCAGCTGGACAAATGCCGTGCGTGCGGAAACGCCGAGAGGCAAAGAGTCGCTGTATTTCGGAAATCCGGTTATATCGTCACGGATATTGAAGCCGGTTAAGATAACGGAAAATGCGGAATCCGCACCGATTAAAAATATGGATAAAATGTGTAAAGAATCGATTGAATTAAGTGAGAAATCAGGATTGAATTTCGGTGACACATACAGTGGCAGGCTGTTTGATTTCGGCGAAAATGTTTCCGGCGTTTTGAGAATAAAGGTAACGGGGAAACCGGGACAAAAGCTTGACTTTCAGTTTGCGGAATATCTTGACGAAGAAAATCGTATCAGCTTTGAAAATATTGCGAGCTTTTATCCGCAGGATTATTGCCAGCATAATGTATATATCTGCTGCGGTGACGGTGAGGAGGAATGTACATTCCCGTTTACGTATCATTGCGGACGGTGGTGTCTTGTTTCGGGATTGGAAGAAAATCAGGAAATTGAGCTTGAATATCTTGTTATTCATGCGGATTTGCCGCACCGAGGCGGCTTTGAGTGTTCGGATATGTCGGTGAATAAATTACAGCAAAATGCGGTGCGCTCGGCGCTTTCCAACCTGACATGCTTCCCGACCGATTGTCCGCACCGTGAGAAGAACGGCTGGACGGGAGATGCGGCGATGAGCTGCGAATATTTCACGCTTAATTTCGGTATGGAAACGCTGTTTCGCCAGTGGCTTGTGCTTGCACGTGAAGCTCAGCGCACGGACGGCGCAATGCCCGGAATCGTTCCCACACACGGCTGGGGATTTGACTGGGGCAACGGCCCTACATGGGATTCGTTTATAGTCGAGCTGCCGTACAGAACATATATTTACAGAGGAGATAAAGCTATTCTTTCCGAAAACGCCGATATGATTTTCAGATATTTGAACTATATATCGAAGAAACGTATGAAAAACGGACTTATAGATATAGGGCTCGGCGACTGGTGTCAGACCGGGCGCAACGAATGGAATCCCGACTGTCCGACAATTGTTACGGACAGTATTATGTGCGTTTATATCTGCGAAAGGGCGGAATATATATTCGATGTGCTTGGACAGGAAGTGCAGAGAGCCTTTGCGGCTGCGCTCAGAGCGGAATTTCGCAATGCCGTGCGCAAATATCTTGTTGATTTTTCAACAATGCTTGTTGAAAGCAGTTCGCAGTGCGGTCAGGCGATGGCACTGTATTGCAATATATTTGAAAACGGCGAACGCAGAGAAGCATATAACCGCTTGGTTGAGATTATTCATGCGAATGACGACCACTTTAACTGCGGAATGATAGGTGTAAGAATGATATTTCACGTTTTGGCGGAGTTCGGCGATGCGGAGCTTGCATATAAAATGATAATGAGAACTGATTATCCCTCATACGGAATGTGGGCAATGCAGGATTTGACATCGCTTCCGGAAACGTTTACGCCGAAAGCTGATATTGCGGCAGGAAGCCTGAATCACCATTTCATGGGAGATATATCGAATTTCTTTATAACACGGATTGCCGGTATTCGTGTAAATCCGCATATGGACGACCCGTGCTGCGTGCACATAAATCCGAGCTTCGTATCAAAGCTTGATTTTGCAAAAGCCGATTATGATACGGTCGGGGGAAAGGTGAAAGCTATGTGGAAGAGGATTTCGGACGGCAAAATTGCTGTTGCTGTTGAAAAGGCTGAAAAAGTTGACGGAGTTTTGAAGCTGCCTTTTGGCTATGCATTTGCCGATATTGAGGACATAAATATTGATTTTTCTTCGGACGGATTTTCCGCAGCGGCATCAAACCAACGTAAAATCAAGGGGAAAAACACCGTTAAGCTTGAAAACAGAGTGTATGTTGCGGAAATAATGTAAGTAATGCATAACGAACGGATTTAAAAACGTTTATATGATATTGAGCAGTTCGTATAGTTATGGATTATAAAATCGAGTTAAATTATTCGGCTGCTTTGAGAAAACAATAAAAACCGCTTAATATTGCAAAAGCAGTATCTAAGCGGTTTTATCGCAGTGTGCGGCATGGAATTCGAAATCCTGACCTTTTGGTTCGTATAAAAGTTCGGAAAGAATGGATAAAATTTTAAATGCAAGTGACAATGATTAATGTGATAAAGGCAGTATTACCGCAAGGAGTGATTTGACCTTTAAAAATGGTTATTATGTAAATATTACTGCAATTTTTATTGACATTGTTCGGGTGCGGGCTTTTTGAAGTTTTTGTAAAAAAAGCTTGCACCTCAAGTGAGCTGTCGTAACACGAAAAATTCGCTTGAAACAAAAGTTAAACGGATTGTTCTCGGGTATGTTAAGTTATTTTTGCAGTTTACATAAAGTGAATAATTCTTGAAATATTTCCTCTTCCGGTTTTTTCGGCAAACATTCAAGTCCTATATATTTATCATATTTTTCTTTGCCGAGCATATCGAAAACGTCGGCATAATTAATATTCCCCGTTCCGGGTTCTCCTCTTTCGGGGCAATCCGCCGCATGAATATGACCGACATACGGCAGTGTATTTTTCAAACCTTCCGTACTGAAATCGCTTTCCATACCCTGATGATATATGTCATAAAGAATTTTAACATATTCCGACGATACCTCTTCAATAATCGGAATCAGCGTTTTTACATTCGGGATTAAATATGAGGACCGCTCGCTTAAATTAATCGGTTCGACCAAGAGAGTTATTTTTTCTTTTTCAAAATATCCTTTTATCAAATTGAGGTTGCGGACAACATTTTTTATTTGCCGCTCATAGCTTAAACCCCCGATATTATCTCCGACGGTAATAATCAGATTTTTTGTTCCGAAATACTTTGCGGTTTCTATACTCTCGGATACTGCTTTCAAAAGTACGTCCGCAGTATCGGTATTTAAAGCGGTTTTAGATATAGCTTCCGAAATCTTCGGATTTCTTGAATCAACGCAAAATCCGAGCAGGTTTACATGGTTTTGCTTAAGAACATCATGTATCTCTTTTAAATTTTTATCATGCCACTGCCAAAATTCTATGGTATCCATGCCGTTTTCGCTGATTTTTCCGATACGTCCTTCAAAATTCTCATGCCGATATACAGTTTCGGCGCATATACTTAATTTAAGCATTTTTTGTCCTCCTTTTATTATATGTCTTTCAGGAGCTTTCGCAGCTTCCCGGCAGCCTCTCTGATACCGATTCCCTTTTTAAATACGCTTGATGTACCGACAACAAATACGTCTGCCCCTGCGGAATACATTTTCGGAACGTTTTCAAAGCTGCAGTTCCCGTCAACTTCAATCAGAATATTTTTAAACCCCTTATCGTTCAGCATTTTTCTGAGCCGTGATATTTTCCCCATACTGCCGGGCGTCATTTTCTGACCCGAAAATCCCGGATTTACAGTCATCAGAAGTACGAAATCAAGTTCGGGAAGTATCTCGCTTAAAGCTTCAATCGGCGTTGCCGGATTTATTGCCGCACAGGCTTTCGCACCTTTTTCTTTAATAATAGCGCATATTTAAAAGTATAATTTAACCTATATACAAGTTTTACAACCTATGATATAATTATTTTAGAGATTTTAACTCGGGTGAACTCCGTTCGAAGCCGTATGAAAATATTATTGTTTCTGCGTCCTTTATTTCTTTTTCGGTAGGCATGAGCGGAGGTAAAGTGTTGTTTATATTAAGGGCTGCGTATTTTGACGCAGCATAATTATGATATGGCAGCACCCTCACTCTTATAACATGACTGAGTTCTGATAAAAACTTTCCGATTTTATCAATTTGACCGTCATTATAGCCGGGGATATACGGAATCCGTATTTCACTCTTTGCTCCGCAGCTATCAAGATATATAAGGTTATCGAGAATAATTTTGTTTGATTGACCGGTGCATTTGATATGCACATCCTCGTCTATAGCCTTTATATCATACAGAAATGTGTCAGTGTATGGCATAACTTTGTCTATTGCCGATTCAGGAACAAACCCGCAGGTATCAACTGCGGTATTTATTCCGTTTTGTTTCATTATTTTTAAGATTTCGCAGCACGCTTCACTTTGGAGCAGGCACTCGCCGCCGGACAGCGTGATTCCGCCGCCGCTTTCTGTGTAAAAGTCCTTGTCTTTAAGCAAAGTCATACAAATTTCATCTGTATCCGTTTCCGTGCCGAATATTTCAAGTGCGTTTTGCGGACAAACTTCTGCGCATTTTCCGCACACAGTGCAATTTGTTTTATTTATTTTATGCACGTTTTCCGAAAACGTATGACAGCCGCAAACCTCCGCACATTTTCCGCAGCCGATACATTTGTGCCCGTAAAATGCAAGCTGACGTTTGGACGAGAGTGTTTCGGGATTATGACACCACAGGCATTTCAGCGGACAGCCTTTAAAAAACACGGTTGTGCGTATTCCGTCGCCGTCATGTACGGCAAAACGCTTTATTTCAACTATATTTGCTTTCATTGTGAGCCTCCCGTTACTTAATATTTTCGGCTCTTGTAATATATGCATTCTGCTCTTTTTCGCTCAAATTGTTCCAAAGCACGTTCCAGCCGCATACACGTACTTGAAGATTCTGATACTTTTCAGGGTGTTTTTGCGCATCTTTCAGGGTATTTACATCGAATATATTGAACTGCATACACATTCCTCCGTGTTTCATGTATGTAAAAAGCAGACTTTTCATTATTTCCATGCCCTCATCGCCGGAAACAGCGGAGGGATGAAGCATGACGTCGATACAGTAGCTTTCGCAGTATGAATACGGTTTTGCGGCAAGCACTGAATTTAACAGGGCAGTTACTCCGTTCTTATCCATACCAGGACAAGGGGAGGCATTTTTGGATAATTCTTCTCCGCTGTATCTGCCGTTAGGACCGGCCGGGGTTTTTTCACCCGCCCAAACAAATTGCATCGCAGAATGAATACTTGCCTTGTACACTCCGCCGCGGGCATTGGGTCTGTTGTTTATTTTTGTTGTGTAGTATGAAGAAAGTGCTTCCGCATATATATCGGTTTCGGGGTCATTGTTACCGTATTTGTGCTTGCTTTTATGTATCTCTGTCCGTAATTCCTCATATCCTGCCCAGTTGCTATCCAGTGCGGATTTCAGCGTTTTGAGCGACACTGCCTTTTTTTCGTAGACAAATTCTTTAACTGCCATTAATGAATCAACCAAATCGGCAAAACCGCTGTTTAAAACAGATGAATTATTGAATTTTACACCGTTTTGGTAAGCATCTGTACCTTTTTTCAGAGCACCTTCAATTGTTGCGGAATACATATTCGATGGATTTATGTAAGCAAGATATTTTTCGTATGCCGAAGAAACTGATATGGTTGTTTCAATCAGATTTTCCCATTGTTTTATTACGGCATTATAAAATTTATCAAAGC
This sequence comes from uncultured Clostridia bacterium, assembly GCA_934792465.1. Lineage (GTDB taxonomy): Bacteria > Bacillota > Clostridia > RUG12999 > RUG12999 > CAKVOK01. The sequence goes on from CAKVOK010000009.1 coordinate 71,531, forward strand.
TTGTGAATGTTTCAAGCTCTCCTGTTTTTAATCCGAATTGCTTGGAAATTGTTTTATCAAAGCCATTGTTCAGAACATATTCGACAGCTTTCAGGGAATTAATATAGCCGGTACCGGTTGATACTTCGTTTGCTCTTACGCCTGTTTCATAGCAGCCGCGTATGTCCATATTAAGCGCTTCGTCATATGTTGCACCGTATGTCATTGCAGCTTTTATCATGCCAGGCTCGCAGCAGAACACAAAGCAGCTATGCCCTCTGCGTATCATATCGAAAACCTTGAAAAGCAGCTTGTCGGGTGTGTTTTTGTTGACTTTTATCTGAATTTTCGGATTGTATATTCCAAGCTCATCATAAACATCAAGTATGTCGTAGGATAATTCGTTGTATTTTGTACTGCCGTCGGTGTTTGTGCCACCCATATAAAACGGCTGTCCCCAGTAGTTGCCGATTGCCGACCACTGCATAAGAAAATACCTAAAAAAGTCCTTTATATCATCTCTTGTATATGTGCCGTTTTTTAAGTCGTTCAGATAAAATGCATACAGCGTGTTGTCAAGTCCGTTTCCGAGCGAACGTACCTGGTACGAATCGAAACATTCCGAAAGCATAAAGTAAATATAAATTATCTGCATTGCTTCATAAATATTCTGCGGAGCGCCGTCACGGATATGACAAAGACATTCGGCAATTTTTGCGGCTTTTGCGTGAGTTTTTGTCAGCGCATATTTATACAGTCTGTCGGTTAAATCAATTATTGCCGTGTATTCGATTATAATTCCGTCAAAAAATGCTTCTGTTTCCGGTGTAAGCGTTTTGTTTTTCCTGTGCAGCTCTTTGTATTTTTCAGCACGCTTTTTAAGTCCCGAAAAACCCAAACCGAGAACGGAATCCCAGTCCGGGACAACATGATCGAAATCCGGCCATATCGCAATCGCTCCGGATTCGTTCATGTCGCGCATTTTATCTTTTAATTCCGGAAGAATGTTGTCAAAGACTTCTTTATTCCATTTATCTTGTGTTACACAGTTTGCAAGCCGGTTCACGCTCCAAAAGCCGACAAAGAAATCGTGCTCATTTATATCGATTTTAGTGTTTTCAAGAACATATTTAAACGCATATGCTTTTGCAACGGGGTGCGGCAAAGCTTTTATTTTTTCATAAAGCCTTGATAGACCTTCCTTAATTTCCTCATCTTCAAGACCTGTGCCGTTGTCGTAATCATAGCCGTGATACGCCATTCGGGCATACGGATTAAACGGTTCATCTGTTTTATGGTATTTGTTTTCTATAAATTTTCTGTCCCGGTTAAACATGATAGGATTCTCCTCTCAATAATTTATATTTAATTTTTCAATATAAAATATAACACTAACCGGCTGATTTGTCAATGAATATTTCAAAAGCTATTGACTGTTTCAAAACAAAATGTTATAATAGTCACAGGGGAGGGATAGTTATGAGAAAATTTTTTGAGTATAATTTTAATATAGACAAAATTGTTCTTGCGTGTTATGTTCCGAAGGGAGAGGGAGATGCAATTCACACAAACAGAGCATCGCATGGGCTGGCACTGCATATATCGGGTGATAAAAAATATACTTTTGAAGGTAAGAATATACTTTATACGGGGAAAAATGATATTATATTTATGCCGGAACATTCTAATTATGTAGTGGAGGCACAATGCCCGGGGGATTGCTATGCTATAAATTTCAAGATTCCGGATACTGTTTTTTTTGAGCCTTTTGTTTTGAATATAGGTGATTTGGTAACGGATAGGTTCAAGTCTGCCGAGAAAGTATTTCGTTTGAAATCATTGGGATACGAAATGCAGTGCAAGGCAAATCTGTATTCAATAATCTGTTCCATGCTCGGTGAATACGAAAAAAAGTATGTTCCGAAAAGTACGGAAAGAATTATTGAGCCGGCAATAGAATATATTCACAAAAATTATACAACGGAAAATATCAGTGTGGAGTATCTTGCAAATTTATGCGGTATAAGCACAACCTATTTGAGAAATATTTTTTTAAAATGCAAAAGTGTCACACCGATAAAATATATAAACGACCTTAAGATTTCAAGAGCGAAAGAACTTATTGTATCGGATTACTATTCTATTCCGAAGATTTCCGAGCTTTCGGGATTTGGTGATGAAAGCTATTTTTGCCGTTATTTTAAAAAGGCGACAGGGATGACGGCAACGGAATACAGACATAGCCTCGGATTAATAACGGAGGACTGTCCGAAAAACAGAGGATAAAAAGTTTCAATAAATCAGTAATTAACTTCAATTCCTGTTGAGTGTGTTCATTTGGATGGCGGTGAGGCCTATGTGATTTATCTGCCCGGGATTGTAAGGTTCCGCCATACCTCTTTCGCCAATGATAAATATATTGACGATTCACTTTGTAGAGAATTGCAGTTTTTTGTAACATATCTATTGCAATCCCACATATTTTGTCAAAAAAAATTGTAAAAACTCTTGACATAGCTTTATTCTTCGTGTATAATATATACATGGTGAATTATATATTTGCCAAATACATAAAGAAATGGGTGTTTTATATGGATCAACAAAAACTTGATATGTACATCATGACCAACCAAAAGTATTTCCCCGAAGAAAAGATAATGTATCTTAAAGACAAATTAAGAACAATTGACGAGGAAAAGTTTTCTCTTGTGTCCACGATTGAACTTAAAGATCCGACAACTATTTTGCTTGTATCAATCTTTTTGGGAACACTCGGCATTGATCGCTTTATGATAGGTGATACCGGAATGGGAATTTTGAAGCTCCTCACAGGAGGTTGCTGCGGCATTCTCACAATCGTTGATTGGTTCTCAATACAGAAAAAAACAAAAGACCTAAACTTCAATAAGCTTATGGCTCTTATCTGATGAAAAGAAACACAATCAAAAAACATTTTTTGATCATTGCAGCCGGCGCATTATACTTTTTGATGTGCCGGCTTCTTAGTGTTACATGTTTGATAAAAGCAATAATCGGTATAAATTGTCCTGCCTGTGGCATGACAAGAGCAATTTTATCTCTTTTGCACGGAAATTTTGATATGTATTTTAAATACAATCCATTTGCGTTACCGTGTGCTCTTTCGGTATTTATTTTGATACACAGGCAGGTTTTTCACATAAAAAAAGTGTGTGATATTTTGGCTTTTTCGGTTCTTTTGATGAATTTTGTTTATTATATTTTCAAGCTTTTGAATGTGTAGAGAACGGCATTCACTCCATTATGTGTGTTCGAGCCAAACACCGGGATATTCTTCCGAAATAAGGAACAGGAGTTTGCTGTGACCCTTGAAACAGCCTATGTTTTTTTGTGTGATTTGTTTCATGGCAGCATCATATCGTGCCGCTATTGCTGTTTTTTGTTCTTTTGTAAACATTGAAGTGTACCTCTCGATTTATTTATTATACATCAAAATTGTCGAATATATTTAATTTATTTACATTATCAACCAGTGATTTTATATTGTCCACATTGAATTTTTTTACTATGCGCGACGCCAGAGTTCTTACCGTATTTTCTGCCGTAAAACGTTCTTTTGCTATTTGAGAATACGACTTGTTTTCGCAAAGGCTTTTTAGTATTTCCAGCTCGGATTTTGTAAGCTGGCTTATGAGGTTGCAGAAAAACAGCAGACTTTTATAGCTGTTTTCTATTGTTTTGGAGTAGGATATATATTTCTGCATTATTGAATTTTCAATTGAAAAATTATTTTCATATATATTTTCTAAATTTTCAAGTATTTGCATATTCGGCGTATTTTTTAAAATATACCCGTCAGCGCCGTTTTTTAATGCAAAGAACACATCGTTTTCCGCTTCGGAAACGGTAAGCATTATTATTTTCAGCTTCGGAAATTTTTCTTTAATCTGCGGAATGAGGTCGATTCCGGCGGTGGGGGTTTCCATTTGAATGTCAAGAAGAAGTATATCGGGGACGGAATTCTCTATCATATCCATACATTCACTTGCCGAATGAGCTTCTCCCGTAAATTCGAGCTTGTTGTTTGCTGCCGAGTCTAATTTCAGGCAGGTAATGAAATGGGCATTATCATCACATATGGCATATTTTATCAATGGCATAATTTTTTCCTTTCTGCAATTAAAGCGTTGCCGCATTTATCACCGGAAACGTAATAACAAACTGTGTTTTTTCGCTGTTGCTGAAAAACCATACAGCACCGTTATGACGTTTGATGACAGACTTAACGTAATATAGTCCTATACCTCTGCAAAGCTTGTTTGTATTGGTGGTATAAAATAAATTGAATATATATTTTTGATTTTTCTTTGGTATACCGACGCCGTTGTCGGTTATTTTTATCAAAACATAATCATTGTCCGGAACAATATCTATAGAAAGCTCTTTTGTTTCTTTTTTTGATAACCTGAGCGAGTTTAAAGCATTTTGCAGCAGATTGTCAAAAACATTTATGAGATGTTTCCGGTCTCCCAAGACAGTTATATCATTCTGATAAATATTTTTGTGCAAAACAATATTTTTATCAAATGAAATATTTGACAATGACTTTTCGATTAAGTCGTTAAGCTTTAATGCCTCAAGTGTTATTGCCTTAGGATTTGCATTTGCAATATATGTTTCATAAAATTCGAATTGCTCGTTTATAGCTCCTTTTGCCAGGCTGAGCCGAAGCTTGGCGTCGTCGTTTTCGATAAACTGCTCGGCGGATTCTATATACTTATAAACACTCAAAAGAGTATTTTTCATCATATGCAGATGTGAAAAATAGTGCTTGTATTGAATTTTTTGAAAGTCATCCGATTTTATACTGTGGTTTGAGAGTATTCTCGGCTTAAACGGTCTGAAATACATTAATATAACCGCAACCGAGCCGATAGAAACAATCAAAAGTATTATCGGGAAAAGCACACCGTCTTCAAGCGAAAACGGGGTGGGGATACGTGTATACTCCGCATTTTGCGGCGAAAAGCTGCCGAACGTACCGTAAACAAAAATAGAAAGATACAGCAGCAGGTTTAAAAACAGACAAATGCTGTAAGTAAAAAAGTAGTTCTTTTTTATGATATTTTCGGTGCGGATATACGAACGAACCGATAAGATTAAGGGTGTAAAAGCATATACAAGTATTATAATGTGCGAGCAGTCATTAAAAAGGAAATGAAACAGGCCGGCAAGAAATTCTTTGTTGAAGTAACTCAGCTCTCCGTTAAGCATCATCAAAACATTCCAGGAAAATGAAGAAAGATTTACCGTAAACAAATATATTATCGGAATGAAGGCAAGAATGTATTTCCTTTTGCTCATGCAGGTGTTGACGCCGAGAAATATTATTGAGGCGGACAAATATATACAATGGGCGAAAATATATACATCGTTTACAACCAAAGGATGAAGCTGAATACGCTGAATATATAAATATATACTGTAATCTATGTCAAGAAGAAATTTGTAATTTGAAAATTTGGCAACAAAAAACATACAGGTTATTGCCAAAAAAAGTATTCCGAATATTTCCTGAACAAGTACATACATATACTTGTTTTTATGAAAAACAGCCAGAAATATAATATCAATTATGAAAAAAATAAGTAATATTAAAAACATATTGCTGCTCCTCGTATTTATCATAAATTCATCGGAATCTGCGGTCGCAGAAAGCAAGAAAAACAACCTTATAAAGAAAGCGTTAGCTTTC
>CAKVOK010000010.1 GCA_934792465.1 uncultured Clostridia bacterium
GTTTTTAGGTGTGAAACCGAAGGTTTCACACAAATGGTTTCGCAAAACCATTTGTTCAGTAGACATTATTTAATGACAATTTCAAAGAACTGTCGCACACCAAACACCAATCTATTTGAAATTATACTGTGATATATTACAGCAATCGACTAAGCCGGTGCAAATGTCTCACATATTGCGGCGGCGCATAAAAAACAAAGCCGTTGCGGCTAAAAGGAGGACAACATGGAAAATTTACTGCTGCCTCATGGGTGGAACGAAACACTTCTCGGACTTACTCATCTCCCTGTTATTGTAAAATCACTCGAAAAGGTTCATGATACAACCTGGAGCATGAAAGAAAACATTCATGATAATTATGAAATGGTATATATGAAAAAAGGTTCGGCAACATTTACGATTTCGGGACAGGCTGCGGAGCTTTCTCCGCATACGATAGTTATAATAAAACCTCATCAGTGGCATAAATTCACGGTTACTTCATCGTCCTGCGAATTTATCGTGCTTTCGTTTGTTTTCAGCGATTCGCACGGAACTGTTTTGAGCGACAGCGGAATCGAAGATTTCATTGATAATATAAAAGGACTTGACGATTCGCCGTTCGTAACGCTGAATCCGGGGCCGAAAAATGAGATTTTAAGTGTTTTAAGAAAGATATTGAGAGAGCGTGAACGCAAAGAGCCTTGGAACGACTTCCTTATATATCTGCTTTCGCTTGAACTTTTCGTTCATATATCGAGGACAATCAAGCAGGAAATCGTCGAAAACACCAGATACAAGAGTATGAATCTCACCGAAAGCATGAATGCCGCAAAGGAATATATAATGCAAAATTACGACAAGGAGCTTTCTTTGCGTGATATTGCAAGATATGTATATTTAAGCGAAAGCTATTTTGCGCACAGTTTCAAGGATACGTTCGGAATAAGTCCGAAAAGCTTTATTTTGAGGGTTCGTATCGACGCCGCAAAAGACTTTTTGGTGAAAACGGATATGAAGATAAGCGATATAGCTATAAGCGTAGGATTTTTAAGTCAGCAGCGTTTTAATGATATTTTCAAGAAAACCGAAGATATAACACCGTTGAGATACAGAAAACGCTACAAAGAATCCATAGTAAATAAAATCACAAACTGAACGGAGCGAAAAAATGAATAAGGAAATACACAAAACAAGCATTGGCGGTCAGGCGGTAATCGAGGGCGTAATGATGAGAGGTCCGAAAGAAATTGCCGTTGCCGTCAGAAAAAGCGACGGCGAAATCGTTGTTGACAAACAGCCGGTTGCTTCCGTAATTCAAAAATATAAATTTTTAAAGCTGCCGATTATCCGAGGAGTAGTTTCTTTCATAGAATCCATGGTAGTCGGAATAAAAACCCTTATGTTTTCGGCAGAATTATACGATACCGAAGAGGACGACCCGACATATAAGCCATCGAAATTTGACCTGTGGCTCGAAAAAGTATTCGGAAACAAGGACGTATTGGTTTATACCTCGCTCGTAATTTCCATGGTGCTTGCAATGGGACTTTTTGTTCTTCTGCCGGCATTCATAACGAAGTATTCAACGTTTTTTATTTCAAATAATGTAGTAAAGAGCCTTATTGAGGGCGTTGTGCGCATGGGTATATTTATACTGTATATTTTCCTTGTTTCGAGAACAAAGGAAATGCAGAGAGTATTCCAGTATCACGGAGCGGAACACAAATCCATCGCCTGCTACGAACACGGCGAGGAACTTACAGTTGAAAATGTCCGCAAATATACAAGATTTCATCCGCGCTGCGGAACAAGCTTTTTAATCGAAGTTATGATTATAAGCGTTATAGTATTCTCATTCCTTTCGTGGGACAACATATTTGTAAGAATACTTACGAAGCTGGCACTTATGCCGGTTGTTGCGGGTCTTGCATATGAGGTTATAAAGCTCGCCGGAAGATATGACAACAAAATCATGGGAATAGTAAACAAACCGGGGCTTTGGCTGCAAAGGCTTACGACACGTGAACCGGACGATTCGCAGCTGGAAGTCGCAATACGCTCTCTCACGGAAGTTCTGACGGGAAACAGAGAAGATGACAAATGGTAATAGGCGAACTGATAAAGCAGGGCGGTATTCTGAATACCGACAGCCCGTACAAGGAAGCAAGACTCATACTTTCGCACGTATCGGGTCTTGACCTTACTTTTATAACGATACACCCCGAAAAGGAAATATCGGCGGATATATGCGCAAAATATGCCGAATTGCTGGATAAACGCCGAAACGGTATGCCGCTTGCGTATATCACGGGTACAAAAGAATTTTACGGATATTCTTTCAAAGTGAATCCCTCGGTTTTGATTCCGAGGAGCGACACGGAAGTTTTAACGGAGTTCGCCGTAAAATCAAATCCGAAGAGCCTGATTGACATATGCACGGGCAGCGGCTGTATCGCAATATCCGTAAAAAAATCATTGCCGAGCTGCACGGTATCGGCTTTGGATATATCTGATGCCGCACTTGAAACGGCACGTGAAAACGCCGGTATTCTCGGCACTGATGTGAATTTTTTCAAAACAGATATACTGACGGAGATTCCGAGCGGAAAATATGATTTTATCGCTTCCAATCCGCCGTATATCAGAAGCTGTGAAATAGCGGCACTTGACACCGATGTGAAGAATTTTGAACCGCATACGGCTCTTGACGGAGGAGTCGGAGGACTGATTTTTTACGAACGCATTTGCGAAATTGCTCCGCAAATTTTGATGGGCGGCGGCGTTTTGGCATTTGAACTGGGATATGACCAATTTGATGATGTTTATAATATAATGAAAACGAGTTTTAAAAATATAGATTTTATTCCGGATTTATCCGGCATTAAACGAGTAATTTTCGGCAGCTTGACTGCCTGAGTATAATTTAATTTACACGAAAGGATTGACAAAGTGATGATAAGCATTACATTAAAAAGCGGCGATACGCTTGAAGCAGAAGCACCGATAAGTGCGATAGATGCGGCGAAAAAGATAAGCGAGGGACTTGCAAGAGTTGCCACCGCAGCCGAAATAGACGGAAAAGTCTGTGATTTGCGTACAATCATAGATAAGGATTGTGCGCTTAATATACTTACGTTCAACGACGATGAGGGCAAGGGCGCATACCGCCATACGGTATCTCATATTATGGCACAGGCTGTGAAAAGACTTTATCCCGACGTTAAGCTTGCTATAGGACCCTCCATAGACGATGGCTTTTATTATGATTTCGACGGCGATATAACAAACGAACAGATAGACGAAATCGAAAAGGAAATGAAAAAAATCATAAAAGAAAATCTTCCGCTGGAACGCTTTGAGCTTCCGAAAGACGAAGCACTCAAGCTTATGGCGGACGAACCGTATAAAATTGAGCTTATCAACGACCTTCCGGAGGGCGAAGCGATAAGCTTCTACAAACAGGGCGAATACACAGATTTGTGTGCAGGTCCGCATCTTATGACAACCGGCGCCGTAAAAGCATATAAGCTTCTGAGTGTAACGGGCGCATACTGGAGAGGAAACGAGAAAAACAAAATGCTTCGCCGCATATACGGAACGGCATTTACAAAGAAAGCCGACCTTGACGCTCATATTGAAGCACTTGAAGAAGCTAAAAAACGTGACCACAACAAGCTCGGACGTGAACTCGGATTCTTTACAACGGTTGACATAATCGGTCAAGGACTCCCCGTAATGCTGCCGAAAGGTGCAAAGGTTATTCAGCTTTTGCAGAGATTTGTTGAAGACTACGAAGCACTCTGCGGCTGGCAGCTCACAAAAACTCCGCTCATGGCAAAAAGCGATTTATACAAGCTTTCCGGACACTGGGATCATTACAAAGAAGGTATGTTCGTAATGGGTGACGAGGAAAAGGATAAAGAAGTTTTTGCACTCCGTCCGATGACCTGTCCGTTCCAGTATCAGGCATATCTCAACGAGATGAGAAGCTACAGAGATTTGCCGATACGCTATGACGAAACATCAACGCTTTTCAGAAATGAAGCTTCCGGAGAAATGCACGGTCTTATCCGTGTACGTCAGTTCACAATCTCCGAGGGACATCTTATGTGCCGTCCCGACCAGCTGGAACAGGAATTTAAAGGCTGTCTTGAAATGGCAATATATATGCTTAAAACGCTCGGCCTTTACGAAGACGTATCATACCGCTTCTCGCAGTGGGACCCGAACGACAAGGAAAAATATATAGGAACGGTTGAACAGTGGGACGAAGCGCAGGGCATCATGCAGAAAATACTCGACCACCTCGAAATACCATATAAAATCGGCATAGGCGAAGCCGCATTCTACGGTCCTAAGCTTGACATTCAGATTAAGAACGTCCACGGCAAGGAAGATACGCTTATAACAATTCAGATAGACCAGATGCTTGCGGAAAAATTCGGTATGGTATATACAGATTCCGATGGAAGCAAGAAAAACCCGTATATCATACACAGAACTTCTATCGGCTGCTACGAAAGAACACTTGCATTGCTTATCGAAAAATATGCGGGTGCATTCCCGGTATGGCTTGCACCTGTCCAGGTTGAAATCATTCCGATTTCCGATAAACACAGCGACTATGCATATGACGTAAAAGAAACTCTTACGAAAATGGGTATGCGTGCCGAAGTTGACACAAGAGCCGAAAAAATGGGATACAAAATCCGTGAAGCACAGCTTGCGAAGATACCTTATATGCTTATTGTCGGCGACAAAGAAATCGAGGACGGTGCAGTCGGCGTAAGAAAAAGAGGCGAAGGAGATATAGGCGCAATGAAGAAAGAAGATTTCTATGCGCTCATAAAGAACGACGTTGATACAAAGGTAATTTGGTAAGAGAATGGAGATTAACATATGTTTGATAAGCTGGACTTTATAGAAAGCAGATATGCGGAGCTGAGCGCACAGGTAAGCGACCCGGAGGTCATTGCCGATACGGAGCTTTGGAGCAAGCTTTGCAAGGAGCTTTCGGATATAACGCCCATAGTTGAAAAATACCGTGAATACAAACGGGCAAAGCAGGATGAAGCGGACGCAAAGGAAATGCTTTCCGACAAGGAATTTCACGATATGGCGGAACTTGAACTTGCGGACGCACGTGCAAGAGAAGAACAGGCGGCGCACGACCTCAAAGTGCTTCTTCTTCCCACAGACCCGAACGACGACAAAAACGTTATCGTAGAAATCCGAGGCGGTGCGGGCGGCGATGAAGCCGCACTGTTCGCCGGAGTGCTTTTCAGAATGTATTCGATGTATGCGGAAAGCAGGCGATATAAGGTCGAGATTATCGACCAAAACGAAACAGGTCTGGGCGGTTTCAAGGAAATCGTATTTCAGATTTCCGGAAAAGGTGCATACAGCCGTTTCAAATTCGAGAGCGGCGTACACCGCGTTCAGCGTGTGCCGGAAACGGAATCGAGCGGAAGAATACACACTTCGACCGTTACGGTTGCGGTTCTGCCGGAGGTTGAAGAACAAACCGTAGAGGTCAATCCGGCGGATTTGCGTATAGACGTATACCGTGCGAGCGGTGCCGGCGGTCAGCACATAAACAAAACGGAATCTGCCGTGCGTATTACGCATATTCCTACGGGAATCGTAGTTGCCTGCCAGTCGGAACGTTCGCAGTTCCAGAATAAAGACGCAGCAATGAAAATTCTGCGTTCAAAGCTGTATGAGGAATCGCAGAGGAAGCAGCACGCCGAGCTTGCCGAGGAAAGAAAAAGCCAGGTGGGCACAGGCGACAGAAGCGAGCGTATAAGAACGTACAACTATCCGCAGGGACGTGTAACCGACCACAGAATAGGTCTTACGCTTCATAAGCTGGAGCAAATCCTGAACGGAGATTTGGACGAACTTATCGATTCGCTGATAACGGCGGATCAGAGCGAAAAGCTGAAACACACCGAAAACTAAATATTAACACTTGCCTCCCGATGCGAATATACTGTAACGGGAGGTGATTTTTACGACAAACTATATACCCATACAGCTTTCTTACGATGTGTGCGCAATGGGAAATTTTTTAAGCTGTGCCAATTTGCAGAATCATTATGAAATATATCTTAGCTATGTACGGCAGTTTAACCGATTGAGAACCGAAAATCCGAAACAATCCGCAATGTCGCCGGAAGAAATACTTTCGACTCCGTTTGCGCTGCCGTGGCAAGTCAGAACCAAATTTATCGACATTGCCGGCGGTATATACAATCATGAAATCACATTCGATTCCATGACTCCTACAAAAGGCACTGCGCCGAGCAAGGTTCTTTCCGATGAAATCACCGCAAGCTTCGGCGATATGGATTCCATAAAAAAACGCTTTACAGACGCAGGCAATGCCCTTGTCGGAACCGGATATGTGATGATTATAAAAAACCCGTCGGGTTCGCTAAACGTAATATCCATGCCGGACGAGGAAAGCTCGGTTATCGACAGAATGTATCCCATATTAATGCTCGACCTGTGGGAACACGCATATGCATCAAACTTTTTTGAACGTGAAAATTATATAAATAAATGGTTTGAATATATAAATTGGGATACCGCAAGCGCACGCTATGCAAATCAATAAAAAAGAATGTATTCATTGAAAGGGGCTGCTGTGTTAAACCGGCCTCTTTTCTGCATAGCATATTAAAAAGTATAAAAATATATACAAAAAAATATAAAAATTTTGTTCAAAAAAGCTTGATTTAAATACAAAAATATGATACAATAAAAATGTATAGCATTCAATGTTCTGTCAAAAATTTGTCATGATTATGTTTTTTTGCCCAGATTGAAAAAAACATTGATTTTTACGACATTATGTTGTATAATAAATCATAAAGATATGAAATGTATCTTGAGGAGGAAAAACAATGGAAAACTCCGGCACAAAAACTTTTACCGTAAAGCTTTCGCAGATAATAAGCGAGCTTCATTTGAAGAAAATTTATTATACCGACGACATGGATTCCGTTGAGGTTTCAAGTGCGGATATTAACCGTCCCGGTTTGCAGCTTATAGGGTTCTTCAACTATTTCGACCAAAAACGAATCGAAATTATCGGCAAAGTCGAAATGACGTATCTTGAAAAAATGCAGCCGAGCGAACGCAGAGAAAGCCTTGACAAGCTTTTCTCATACAGATTCCCTGCCGCAATAATCACACGCAGTATGACGCCGTTTCCGGAAATGCTCGAAGCTGCCGAAAAATACAACGTTCCGCTTTTGCAGACCGAGGAAATCAGCAGCCGCTTCATGAGCGAAATAATACGTAATCTTAACGTATGGCTTGCCCCGAGAATCACAAGACACGGAGTGTTGGTGGAAGTATACGGCGAAGGACTTCTTCTCTTGGGAGAAAGCGGCGTCGGAAAAAGCGAAACCGCAATAGAGCTTTTGAAGCGCGGACACCGCCTTGTTGCGGACGATGCGGTAGAAATCAAAAAAGTATCGAACAGCAGCCTTGTGGGTTCATCGCCCGCAATCATTCGTCATTTTATAGAATTACGGGGAATAGGCATTGTAAACGTTCGTAATATATTCGGTATGGGTGCTGTAAAAGATACGGAAAAGATAGATTTAATCGTACATCTTGAGCATTGGCGCCAGGGTGTGGAATATGACAGACTCGGAATTGACGAAACATATACAAATCTTTTGGGAATCGACGTTCCTTCCATAACCGTTCCTGTTCGTCAGGGCAGAAACCTTGCGGTTATTATGGAGGTTGCCGCTATGAACAACCGTCAGAAACGAATGGGATTCAATGCGGCGCAGGAGCTTAACGAACGTCTTGCAAAAGAAATGCAGCAGCAATAAGCTGTTTGACACATATATTTAGGAGGAAACAGATAATGTACATCGGAATTGATCTCGGAGGAACAAATATTGCGGTAGGACTCGTAAATGAGGACGGAAAGATAATTCATAAGGATTCCGTTCCGACGCTTGCAGACCGCCCGTATCAGGAAATAATAAAAGACATGGGTATGCTCGTAAACAAGGTTATAAAAGACGGAGGAGCAACCGTTGACGAAATTAAGTCTGTAGGAATCGGAAGTCCCGGAACCTGCGACAACAAAAACGGAGTTATTGTATACGCAAATAATATAAACTTTTTTAACACTCCCATGAGAGAGGAATTGCAGAAATACATCGACAAGCCTATCTACATGGAGAATGACGCAAATGTTGCGGCACTTGCGGAATATTTTATATTGAATAAAGAGATGCAATGCTTCATTTTCATAACTCTCGGCACAGGCGTAGGCGGCGGTATTATTATAAACGGAAAGATATTTTCAGGCTTCAACGGTGCCGGCGCAGAGCTCGGACATACGGTTATAACAGAGGACGGAGAGCCCTGTACCTGCGGCAGAAACGGCTGCTGGGAGGCTTATGCTTCGGTTACCGCACTTATAAGACAGACTAAAAAATCAATGGCGGAAAACCCGGATTCGCTCATGCACACAGTAGCTGCTGAAGAAGGGAAAATCAGCGGAAAAACCGCATTCATAGCAGCTAAAAAGGGCGACGAGGCAGGTCTTAAAGTTGTAAAAGCATATGCAAAACACGTTTCCGTAGGAATTGCAAACATGATTAATATATTCCAGCCGGAAATGCTTGTTATAGGCGGCGGAATCAGCAAAGAGGGCGACTATCTGCTTAATCCTATAAAGGAATTTTGCAACGGTCAGACATATGATAAAGGCGGAATACCGACAACAAAAATTTCCATAGCACAGCTCGGAAACGATGCCGGCATAATCGGCGCCGCATTCCTCGGCAAATAAAATAAATAACGGAGGTTATACAATGCTTTTTGAGGGAATTAACGTTTATACAAATGAAAGTATGAAAAAACACACTACCTTTAGAATAGGCGGAAATGCAGATTACTTTCTTATTCCCGAAAACACTTCCGAATTGCAGTCGGCAATAAAAATTTGCCGTGCAAACAATATCCCGTATTTTATACTCGGAAACGGTTCCAATATACTCGTATCCGACAAGGGAATCGAGGGTGCCGTTATCTCTACGGAAAAGCTTAACACAATCGAAGTATATGAGGATACGATATATGCACAGGCGGGAGCAAAGCTTTCCAAAACAGCAAGCATTGCTGCGGAAAATTCGCTTTCCGGATTTGAAACCCTGAGCGGCATACCCGGGACCGTAGGCGGAGCGGTATTTATGAATGCCGGAGCTTACGGCGGCGAAATAAAAGATGTCGCACTTGAGGTCTATGCAATTGACGAAAACGGCAATGAAAAGACATTTTCAAATTCCGAATGTAATTTCGGCTACAGAAGCAGTATTTTCTCCTCCGGAGAATATATAATAACCGGAGCAAAATTCAGGCTCCGCACAAAAGATAAAGATGAAATAACTGCGCAAATGCGTGATTATGCGGAGCGCAGACGTGACAGGCAGCCTTTGTCTTTTCCGAGTGCCGGCAGCACTTTCAAAAGGCCGGAAGGATATTTCGCCGGCAAGCTGATTCAAGACAGCGGCCTGCGGGGATTCGCTATAGGCGGAGCGGCAGTGTCGGAAAAACATTGCGGATTCGTTGTAAATACAGGCAATGCGACATGCAGCGACGTTGTTAATCTGATAGATTATATAAAGAAATGCGTATACGAAAAATTCGGTGTAATGCTGCATGAGGAAGTACGCATTATAGGCAGAAAATAAGGTGAATTAAATGAACTTTTTGATTGTTACCGGAATGAGCGGTGCGGGAAAATCAAGCGTGAAAAAATTTCTCGAAGATATAGGGTATTATTGTATAGACAATATGCCTCCGGCTTTGATGCTCCCGTTCGCACAGGTGTGCAGCCGTTCGGACATAAAAATAGATAAAATTGCATTTGTAACGGACTTGCGTGGCGGAAACCTCTTTAACGAGTTGTTCAAAACGCTGGACGCCATAAAAAAAGCCGGTTTTACATACGAAATACTCTTTTTGGACGCTTCTACAAAGACGCTTGTTCACAGATACAAGGAAACAAGGCGCACACACCCGCTGTCTGCCGGAGATACCATTACGGACGGCATAAACAAGGAGCGTATGCTCTTGTCGGACGTCAGAAAAATAGCGGACAATATAATAGATACCACTTCTCTTTCTCCGTCACAGCTGCGTGAGGAATTATGCTCGATATACAGCAAAGGCAACAAATACAAAGGAATCGTAATAGATATTATCTCGTTCGGTTTCAAAAACGGAATCCCAATGGACGTGGACCTTGTTTTTGACGTTCGTTTTTTGCCGAATCCGTTTTATATCGAAGAATTGAAGCACAAATCGGGACTTGATAAGGAAGTGCGTGATTACGTCACAAGCTTTCCGCAGACAATTGAATTTGAAAAGAAACTCCAAGATATGATTTCGTTTCTTATTCCGTATTATATCGAAGAAGGGAAAAATCAGCTGATAATATCCATAGGCTGTACCGGAGGAAAGCACAGAAGCGTAACAATCGCCGAAAGGCTCGGAGAATTTTTGAAAAGCAAAAATTACAGAACGGTCATAGAACACCGTGATTATAAAAACGAATAAAGAAGTGAAATAATGTACAGATTTTTTTGTGACACTGACGGCGAAACAGTTACCGTAACCGGCGAAGACGCACACCATATTTCAAACGTACTGCGTATGGAAAAAGGCGAAAATATCATTGCTTGCTGCGGCGACGGTCTTGATTATATTTCGGAAATTACCGATATAACAAAGGATAAAGTAATCGCAAAAGTAATAAAAACCGAGCCGTCAAAAGGAGAAAGCAACATCAAAGTTACGCTTTTTCAGGGATTGCCGAAAGGCGAAAAATTCGATACCGTTATACAGAAATCCATTGAACTCGGCGTATTTGAGATAGTACCGCTGATGCTCAGCCGCTGCGTTGCAAAAGTAGACGAAAAAAAGAAAGAAGCCAAAACACAGCGTTGGAACAAGATAGCACTTTCCGCCGCAAAGCAATGCGGACGGGGCATTGTTCCGCAGGTGAAACCTCCTTTGAAACTTAAAGAAGCCACAGAGCTTATGAAAGGTTTTGACCTTGTTATAATAGCTTATGAAGAAGAAAGAGAAACCACGTTGAAAGATATACTCTCGTCCTGCGGCGATGTTTCGAGCATGGCCGTTGTCATAGGTCCGGAGGGCGGTATTGAGAAAGAAGAACTGCACTATCTTGCAGAAAATGCAAACGGGAAATCGGTGACATTGGGAGAACGGATTCTGCGAACGGAAACCGCACCCATAAGCCTGATTTCCATGATAATATATCATTTTATGTAAACTCATACCGAATTTATTCGGTATTGCGCAAAAGCTGTTGTGTATGCTCACTGCGAACAGCTGCGCCAATATAATTTTTAGTGAGCGGAAAGGTAATGAATATTATGAAACTCGGAGTTTTAACAGTAGCAACATACGACAAAACCCTCGAAGAGGCTGCAAAATATCTGAGCGGCCTTGGTGTACAGGCTCTTGAAATAGGAGCAGGCGGCTGCCCCGGAAACACACATCTGAATCCGGACGATTACCTCGGCAAACCCGAAAAAATCGCAGAACTTAAAGCAATGCTTAAAAAATATAATTTGGAAGTTCCGGCACTCAGCTGCCACGGAAACTGTGTTCACCCGAAAAAAGAAATTGCGGCAAAATTCCAGGCAGATTTTGAAAAAACCGTACTTCTTGCGGAACAGATGGGAATAGATACAATCGTAACTTTCTCCGGCTGCCCCGGCGGAAGTGAGGTTGATATGACTCCGAACTGGGCTGTATGCCCATGGCCGGAGGATTTCCTCGAAGTCCTTGATTACCAGTGGAACAAAGTATTGATTCCGTATTGGAAAGAAGCCGTAAAATTTGCGAACGCTCACGGTGTTAAGAAAATCGCTCTTGAAATGCATCCGGGATTCTGCGTATACAATCCGGAAACGTGTCTTAAACTGCGTGAAGCTGTCGGCGACACAATCGGTGCGAATGTTGACCCGAGCCACCTTTTCTGGCAGGGTATCGACATTGTTGCGGCAATACGCAAACTCGGAGAGGCCGGTGCTATATATCATTTCCATGCAAAAGATACGAAAATTGACCCGATTAACTGCGGTGTTAACGGCGTGCTTGATACAAAGCACTACAGCGATGAGATTCATCGTTCATGGATATTCCGTTCCGTTGGTTACGGTCACGATCTCCAGACATGGAAAGACATCATAAGCAATTTAAGGCTTGTAGGCTATGACGGAATTATAAGCATCGAGCATGAGGACAGCCTTATGACGGGCAAAGAGGGTCTTGAAAAAGCAATTGCATTCTTAAAGGAAACAATTATATTTGAATCAAAAGGCGATATGTGGTGGGCATAAGCTCAACATCACGGAGGTTATAAACTATGATTAAAGACAAATATGCACTGGGCATTATAGGTTTCGGCGGAATGGCGGGACATCACTGTACCCAGCTCGCAAAGGGAAATACAAAAGTATATGTTAAAGGTGTATACGACATAAAGGAAGAACGTCTTGAAGCCGCAAAGGGAAAAGGCTTTAAAGCATATTCTTCAAGAGAAGAACTGCTTGCGGACAAGGATATAGACATAGTTCTTGTTTCGGCGTTTAATGATGTACATAAAGAGATTGCCATTGCCGCTTTGCGTGCCGGCAAGCACGTTTTATGCGAAAAACCGGTAACTCCCACTTGTGCTGAGCTTGAAGAGATTATGGCAGTTGCAAAAGAAACGGGCAAAGTGTTCACGGTTGACCAAAACAGACGTGTAAACAAAGATTTCGTTCTTATGCGCCGCCATGTGGAAGCAGGCGATATCGGAGATGTATATGTAATCGAATCGCGTGTTGAGGGTTCGAGAGGTATGCCTAAGGGTTGGCGTACAATAAAGGAACTCGGCGGCGGAATGATGCTCGACTGGGGCGTTCACCTTATCGACCAGATTATGTATATGATTGACGAAAAGGTTACAAACGTATTCTGCAAAATGTATTCCATAAACTACAAGGGTGTTGACGATAATGTGCATGTAACGCTTACATTCGAAAGCGGACTTACTGCGCATATAGAGGTCGGCACAAACAACTTTATTATGCATCCGCGCTGGTATGTTCTCGGCTCTACCGGAACACTTCAGATAGACAGTTGGGACTGCGACGGCAAAATCGTGCGCAAAAAAGACGATGACAATGAATGGGCGGAAGAAATCGTATATACAAAGGCAGGGCCTACAAAGACAATGGCTCCGAGAAATCCGAACACAACGGAAGAAATTACACTTTCCGAGCCTTTGGACGTAATAGACAACTTAGACCCTGTATATGATCAGCTCGTAGATGCTATCGAGGGAAAAGCTCCTCTGAAAATCACTCCGGAACAGGCATGGAGAGTTGTTAAAGTAATGGAAGCAGCTTTCAAATCCGCAGAAACCGGAGAGGCTATTAAAGTAAATATATAATATTTTGCTAAAGCCCCATACGGAGGTGTAATAAAATGAAATCATTTTACTACGCCTCCGTATGCTTGTTAAATACGAATAAACAACCGATAAGGAGAATTATTATGTATCATAATTTTAAAACCGATGAATTTGAGTTTGACGGATATAAATGCACTGTTGTAATTCCCGAAAACCCTATAAAAGGCAATCCCTATATATGGCGTGCGGAATTTTTGGGTGCATTTGACAGTGTAGACGTCGAAATGATTAAAAGAGGTTATCATCTTATACATATATCGCTCAGCGATATGTTCGGCGCACCGCCGGCTATTGACGAAATGTATAAATTCCAGAAATTTGCGGAAGAAAAATATTCATTAAGCGGCAAAGCGATAATATTCGGCTTCAGCCGAGGCGGACTCTATACAGTGAATTTCACGGCAGCGCACCCGGAAAAGGTCGATAAAATATATCTTGATGCACCGGTGCTTGACGTTATGAGTTGGCCTTACGGCACAATGCGAGGAAGCCACAGCGAACATGACGTGGAAATGTGCGCTGATATTTATAATATATCCGATGTTAAAGAGTTCTGCGGCAGCCCGATATATAAAATACATACGCTGATAGAAAACAAAATACCGGTAATGCTTGTAGCCGGCGACAGCGATACCGTAGTGCCGTTCAACGAAAACGGCAAAATTCTATTTGCCGATTATGTAAGATACGGCGGTACGATAAATCTTATTGTGAAAAAAGGCATCGGACATCACCCCCACAGTCTTGAAAATCCGAAAGACATAGCCGATTTCCTCTGCGGAAACGGCACAGGAGTATCTTTCACGGAAGTTTAAAATTTAAACATAAAAAACCCGTAAATAATTTAAAATTTCGTAACTTATACAGTATTGACAATCTTTTTGCAATACTGTATAATTATATTGTTAATACTTGTAACGGAGGTTGAAAAATGATAGAGCTTATAAAAAATCCTGTTGTCTTAAAAGACGGAACAAAGCTGATAACCGATGAACATGAAGTTGCCGGTTACAATTTTTCCGAAAAAACAGGTACAATGGCAGAAAAAATTATTAATTCACATAATACGTCGGGAAATCCCGATAAGCTGAAGCTGAAATTCGATGCACTTGCTTCGCATGATATAACATATGTAGGTGTAATTCAGACGGCACGCGCAAGCGGTCTGGAGGAGTTTCCGATACCGTATGTACTTACGAACTGTCACAACAGTTTGTGTGCCGTAGGCGGAACAATCAACGAGGACGACCATATGTTCGGTCTTTCGGCGGCGAAAAAATACGGCGGAATCTATGTTCCGGCGCATCAGGCAGTTATTCACCAGTTCATGAGAGAACAGTTCGCAGCCTGCGGAAAGATGATATTGGGTTCGGACAGCCATACACGCTACGGTGCACTCGGCACTATGGCAGTGGGCGAAGGCGGTCCGGAGCTTGTTAAGCAGCTTCTTTCAAAAACGTATGATATTGACCGTCCGGAGGTTGTCTGCATATATCTCGAAGGCACACCGGCTTGCGGCATAGGTCCGCAGGACGTTGCTATCGCACTCATAGGCGCAGTATTCAAAAACGGATTTGTGAAGAACAAAATTCTCGAATTTACAGGTCCCGGAGTTGCCGGACTTTCAATGGATTTCCGTATGGGAATTGATGTTATGACAACGGAAACAACGTGTCTTTCTTCAATTTGGGTTACGGATTCCAAGACGAAAGAATATTTCACGATTCATAAAAGAGAACAGGATTTTGCGTATATGGCACCTGACAGCGAGGCTCTTTACAGCAGTGCGGTTCGCATAGACTTGTCGAAGATAAAGCCGATGATAGCACTTCCGTTCCACCCGAGCAATGCATATACAATCGAAGAAGTTAACGCCAATGCGGAGGATATTCTTCGTGAAGTTGAAAAGGCAGCTGCCGCACAGCTTAATATTGCAGACTATAAATTAACGGATAAAATAAAAGACGGAAAAGTAAGAGTTGATCAGGGCGTTATTGCAGGCTGTGCCGGCGGTACATTTGAAAACCTTTGCGCCGCAGCCGATATACTTAACGGAAAAAGTATAGGCAGCGATGAATTTGCTGTCAGCGCATATCCGTCCAGCCAGCCCGTATATATAGAGCTCATCAAAAACGGTGCTGCAGCCCGGCTCATGGAAGCCGGCGTTACAATGCGTACGGCATTCTGCGGACCTTGCTTCGGTGCGGGTGACGTTCCTGCCAACAATGCGCTCAGCATACGCCATTCAACACGTAATTTCCCGAACAGAGAGGGAAGCAAGCCTACTAACGGACAAATCGCATCGGTTGCACTGATGGACGCACGTTCCATAGCCGCTACCGCAGCAAACGGCGGTATTCTCACACCGGCGACGGATTTGGACATTAAATACAATTCCTATGAATATCATTTTGATGATACGGTATATCACAACAGAATATACAGAGGATATAAAAATGCACAGCCTAACGAGGAACTGAAACTCGGACCGAACATCGCCGACTGGCCGAAAATGGAGGCGCTTACGGACAACCTTATTCTTAAAGTAGTATCCGAAATTCACGATCCTGTAACAACAACGGACGAGCTTATCCCGTCGGGTGAAACGTCTTCATACCGTTCAAATCCGCTGAAACTTGCGGAATTTACGCTTTCGAGGAAAGACCCCGAATACGTGGGAGAAGCGAAAAAAGTTCAGAATCTCGAAAAGATGAGAACAAACGGGGAAAACCCATGTGAAAACAAGGAATTTGCTTCCGCATTTGAAAAAGCTTCGGAAATAAAAAATCTGGACGTTATGAAAACGGGTATCGGTTCTGTAATATTCGCAGTAAAACCGGGCGATGGTTCGGCACGTGAGCAGGCTGCTTCATGTCAGAAAGTTCTCGGCGGATTTGCCAATATCGCCAACGAATATGCGACGAAGCGTTACAGAAGTAATCTCATAAACTGGGGAATGCTTCCGTTCATAATAGAGGACGGAGAACTTCCGTTCAAAAAAGGCGATTATATCCTTATATCCGATATAAAGAATGCCGTACAAAACAAGATTGATACGGTTAAGGCATATGTTCTCAGAGATAAACCGACCGAGTTTGAACTCACTCTCGCAGGTCTTACGGACGATGAGCGTGATATTATCCTTGCCGGCTGTCTGATTAATTATTATAAAAATTAAGTATAAACATACGCATACGATTGCAGAAAAATCGATGCGAATTTGCAAAAAATAGTTATTTTATACAAAATCACTTAATAATTATGCAGAAATTTCAACGAATAATATATTGAAAAAATATTAAATTCATAGTATAATTATACAGTAAAATAAATTATATAAGGAGTGCTTAAAATGAAAAAAGCATTAACATTTTTAATGGCAATGTCTGTAGCGGCTTCTATGCTTACGGGTTGCGGAGCCGACAAAGCAGGGGACAACGATAAAAAAGCGGAAACAAAGACAGTTGCAAGCGCAGATGACCTTGCAGGTGCAAAAATCGGTGTTCAGCTCGGTACAACAGGCGATATATATGTAACGGACGAATATGAGTCACAGGGTTCTACAATCGAGAGATATTCAAAAGGCGCAGACGCAGTCGTAGCACTCAACAGCGGAAAAATCGACGCAGTTGTTATCGACAGCGAACCGGCAAAAGCATTCGTTGCCAAAAACAGCGGTCTTAAAATCTTGGACGAACCGTTCGCGGAAGAAAAATACGCTATAGCGGTTTCAAAAGAAAATACAGAGCTTAAAGAAAAAATAAATGCTGCTTTAAAACAGCTCAAAGAAAACGGAACACTTGATTCTATAATCGCAAACTATATCGGTGATGATACAAAGGGTAAATCTCCTTATACATCTCCCGAAAGCACAGACCGTTTAAACGGCAAGCTTATTATGGCTACAAATGCGGCATTTGAACCGTATGAATATGTTGAAAACGATAAAATTGTAGGTATCGACGTTGATATGGCTCAGGCAGTATGCGACATACTCGGTATGGAGCTTGAAGTTGAGGATATCGAATTTGACTCGATAATCACAGAGGTGCAGACAGGTAAAGCACAGATTGGTGTTGCCGGTATGACTGTTACGGAAGACAGACTCAAAAATATTGATTTCACAGATCCGTACACAACCGCAAAACAGGTTATTATAGTAAAAAAATAATTTAAAGACAGCTTGATAAAGCAGTACCGTACATTAAAAACGTGCGGCATTGGGGGATAATATGGTTAAGACTGTATTATCTCCTGTTTATTTTAATAATGGCTGCATTGGCGGTCATTTAATAAAGGGTGTGGTTTTACAGATGAGTTTTAAAGAAAAATTTATTCAAAATTTAATAGAACAGGATCGCTGGAAACTGCTTGCAAGAGGGCTCGGAACAACTCTTAAAGTGACGTTTTTTGCTGTTTTGATAGGTATTGTCCTGGGATTTATAATAGCTATAATCCGTTCGACCTACGACAGGACAAAAGAAGACAGAAAGGGATTTTCAATCGGAAACGTTTTATTTTCAATCCTGAACGCTATATGCAAATTGTATCTTACGGTAATAAGAGGAACGCCCGTATTGATTCAGCTTATGATAATATTCTTTGTTGTCTTTGCATCATTGAACAACAAGGTATTGGCAGCTGTTTTGGCATTCGGTTTCAACTCTGCGGCATATGTTGCCGAAATCGTAAGGTCCGGTATTATGTCTGTAGATATAGGTCAGACAGAAGCCGGCAGAAGCCTTGGATTTAACTTTATTCAGACTATGGTGCTGATAGTTATTCCGCAGGCATTTAAAAACGTGCTTCCGGCACTTGCAAACGAATTTATAGTATTGCTTAAGGAAACTTCTGTATCCGCAATGATAGGTCTTACCGATTTGACATACGGTGCAAACCTTATCAGAAGCCGTACATACGAGGCGTTTTTTCCTCTTATAGCTGCGGCGCTGATATACCTTACGGTAGTTGTAATTCTTTCGTATTTGGTAAGTTTGCTGGAGAGGAGGCTGAGAAACAGTGACCACTAATAACGTTATTATAGAAACTCAGAATCTGTGCAAGGTGTTTAAAGGAAAAATAAAGGCTTTGGACAATATCAACGCAAAAATCATGAGAGGCGAAGTGGTTGTTGTAATAGGTCCGTCCGGTTCGGGAAAATCAACATTTCTGCGTTCTCTGAATTTGTTGGAACACTCAACGTCCGGCAAGGTATTTTTTGAGGGTGTTGACATAACGGATAAAAAGGTTAATATAAACAAGCACCGTCAGAAAATGGGCATGGTTTTTCAGCAGTTTAATCTGTTTCCGCATATGTCGGTTTTGAAAAATCTTATGATTGCACCCACAAAGCTTCTCGGACTTTCCAAAGAAGAAGCGGAAAAGCGTGCCTTGGAGCTTTTGGAGCGTGTAGGTCTTAAAGACAGAGCGGAAGCGTATCCGTCACAGCTTTCGGGAGGGCAGAAGCAGAGAGTCGCAATCGTACGAGCTTTGTGTATGCAGCCTGATGTTATGCTGTTCGACGAGCCTACCTCGGCACTTGACCCTGAAATGGTCGGCGAAGTTCTCGATACGATGAAAGCACTTGCAAAAGACGGCATGACGATGGTTGTCGTTACTCATGAAATGGGATTTGCAAGAGAAGTTGCGGACAGAGTAATATTCATGGACAGCGGTATGATTATTGAAGAAGGCACACCTGAGGATATATTCAAAAATCCTCAAAATGAAAGAACAAAATCGTTTTTGAATAAAGTTTTATAATAATGGCTGCCGAACAATTCCAAAATGCTTTCATATAATTAATTTTTTGACATTATAATAATTTTGAGGGGCTGTATATTTTGTACAGCCTCTCAAAATATATAAAAAGAGGAAAAAACGGTTTCGTGAGTCTTCCTCTTTTATATATTTAATTTTAAAACAATTTTATATATTATTATTCCCAATATAATACCGCCTGCAATATCGCTCGGATAGTGGACATACAGATACATTCTTGAAAAAAGTATCATCAAACACAAGACAAGCGCAATCATTCCAAACAAAATGTTTGCATGAAGCAGGATACAAGCGCTTATGACAGATGAAAGAGTATGCCCCGACGGGAATGAATAATCACGCGGTGCACGTATTATAAGTTCTTTTGTATTGTCAAGCCGGAAAGGTCTGGGACGGGAAAATATGTGCTTTAGCAGCAGATTTCCGATTATTACTCCGAGTGAAAGACCGCATATTATTTTTTCGCCGGTATTTTCATAATTTTTGCTCATCATAAACAGTATTGCAGACAATATCCATACTATACCGAAGTTTCCGAGTGCCGATATTTTCGGCATAATATAATCCAAAGTGCGGCATCGCATTTTTCTTTGTATTAAATTAAGAATACGAAAATCTATTGTTGTTATCATAATCAACCACCATATTTTTGTTCTTCATATTATTGCACGCAGAAATGTAATAAAGGTTGGAAACAAACCCAAAAGAGCTGACGCAAAATGACTTCATTTTGCGTCAGCCCACTGCTTATTTCAGTGTAATTTTTATAACCCGTATTTTTCCGCCGTTGCTCAAGCTTTTTTCGCTGAACAGCTCTGCCGTGGATATATCGGAGATTTTTACATCATCTATGTCTATTGCGTTAAATTCGCTTATATCGCTCTTGGAATATACCGTTGCCCCGTCTGCGAGCGGATATTCCTTTCCGTTAAGTGTTATTGAATATTTTGTAAGCTCATTTACTTTTTTGCCGTTTGCCACGGAGTTGAGAACCGTTATCTTGAGAAGCTTGTTGTCGCGTATGCTTGCCATAACCGGCTGACCTTTCGTAGGCTTTGCAACGCCGGACATATTGTATGTGCTTTTCGTTCCGTCTATATCAAGCGTGTATGTGCAGGAGGATGAAAGCTTTTTAACGTCCGTAACTATACCGAATTTGTAGCCCTTGTTTGTAACGTTGTTAAGCGCTATAAACGTTATTTTGCCGTTCTTATCCGTTTTTGTGAACAACACGTCGGAAGCAGAAAGTGAATTTTGCGGTATATCCGAAAATTCGATTGCGTATGCTTCTGCGGAAGCTGTGTCAGAAAGTTCCGGAACATAGGTTACGTCGATAAGCTTAACGTTTGAAGCAAGATATTTCTTGTCTATAGTTTTAAGTTCTTTGTCAACGGTACCTCTTACGTTGTCTGTGGAGCTTACAACGGACGGTTTCATTATTCCGTTCGAGAATGTCATGCTGCATACTTTGCCCCTCAGACTGTCGTAGTTTTTGTCGGTTACATATTCCGTTATATTTCCGTCGGAGGTCATAACCTTTGCGTAGTATTTTGAAGTGCCTTCGTCTGTGCGTTTGTCGCAAGAAAGCAGAACACCGTATTCCGTAGAAGTTTTTCCGCTTGCTACAACCGCAGCCACTTTGCCGTCTTTGCCGAGCAGAAGCGTTATATAATCATTATATTCGCAGTCGCTGCCCGCAAGTACATTAGCTGCCGCTTTTGTTTCAAGCTCATATACCGTTCCGGAAAGCTTAACGCTCTTTGCCTGTGCTTTTGTCGGATATGCTTCTTCGTATATACCGGACTTTTTGTCGCAGTATGCATAAAGCGTATTTAAATTAGCGTCATAATAAAGTACATCGTATGTTTCCAAATCATCAACCGATTTTTCTTTGCCGTCACGGATTATTCTTGTTGAAGAATTAAGGCTCCAGAGTGAAGAAACGGAGGATTTGTCATACAGCACCTTAGGACCTTCGAGTTTTTTCTCGTTTAATATACCGTAATCATATTTTCCGTCTGTGTAGTATATTGTGAAAAGCATTCCGTTTTCTATGTTTTCGGCAATATCCTTGAAGGTGGATTTGCTCAGGCTGTAATATATTACGGCGTTGTCGTCCATATAAATTGTATGCGATGTTCCGCCGATTTTGTATGTCATTTCATTGCCGTTTATGGTGTCCACGGTGCATTGTTCGGACTGCTTTTCGGTTTTAACAACATTGATTATCTCGTTGTCCGTGTTCAAAACAAGCTTAACGGTATTTGTGTTGAAGCTTTCGATGCCGGACATTTTGTTTTTGTATGTGCCGATAGACGTTACAACTTCATCGGACAAAATATCGCTGTTCGTTTTGCCTGTACCGAGTATTATGCATTCGTCCGAAACCGAGTAATCAAGCTTTGTGATAAGCTTTGACTTTTTGCCGGAAGAGGTATACATATCACACATCAGGGATTTGTCCGTGAGCTGCGCCGTAAGCTGCCTTGTTAAAATATCGTCGGCATTAAATGCGATTCCGTTTGTTATGCCGAGTTCGGCAGCTTTCTTGATATACGCTCCGGGATATTCGTTTCCGAGCTGCGCCGTGCCGTAGCCGAGTACACGCAGAAGAATCGTTATACCCTGTGCAAAAGATATGTTTTCTTCGGGACGGAAGCTGCCGTCGGGATAGCCGTATATATATCCTCGTTTCGCAGCTGTGGCGATATATCCGTTTGCCCAGTAACCCTCCGGAGTGTCCGAGAACAAACCGCCGTTCGTCATGAGGACGTCCTCGCCGGAAAGCTTAACGGCAATTTTCGCAAACTGTGCACGTGTTACGTTTCCGTTCGGCTCGAATGTGCCGTCACCGTTTCCGCTCATTATCCCGTATACCGTAAGATTATCTATTGCCGGCTTAAATTCATTTTGCACATCAACGTCCGTGTATTGCGCATACACAGCACCTGTCATGAGCATGCTGATGCACAAAACGGCAGATATTA
Source organism: uncultured Clostridia bacterium (assembly GCA_934792465.1). Lineage (GTDB taxonomy): Bacteria > Bacillota > Clostridia > RUG12999 > RUG12999 > CAKVOK01. The sequence continues at coordinate 22,279 of CAKVOK010000010.1, forward strand.
ATTTTTTCATAGTCATCAACCTCCAAATTTAACTGATACAGCCTCGTCCGGCAGAAGTCCGCTATCGTTCGATACCGTGATTACAACAGGATATTCCTTTTTCGTACCGTCGATTTCGCCGTCTTTATTAACGCTCATAACGGTTCCGGCAATCTGCGTATCGTCGTCCGTCAGAGTAAGCTGAACAATATCGCCCTCGCTGAGCTTTGCCGCTTCGTCTTTCGTTACGTAGAAAGTGGATTTCATGGTAGCTATATCCGAAATTGTCATTATGCTCTCGCTTTTTGACGTAATGTTGTCATAGGTCTTTTTGTTTTTTTGCGTTATAACGCCGCCTGCCGGTGCGTAAATGAACAAATCACTGTAATCTTTTTCATATTTTGCAAGCTTGATTTCCAAATCCTTTTTATCAAGCTCAGCTCTCGAAAGAGTGGAAGAAACTGTGTTGTTTTCGCATTCGATGAGCAGCTGACCTTTTTTCACGCTCTGACCTTCTTTGGCATATACGGCTATGGCGTTTCCGCTGCCTTTGCTGACTACGGGAACTGTTTCCGGTGCTTCGAGAGTTCCGGATACGGCGGATGTGCAAACACCGCTTGAAGTGGTTATTTCTGCGTCTACAACGCTTCCGGAAGCCAGACTTCCGGCGTCTTTGATTGTTATTTCTACGTTATAAAGAATACTTCCGCCGACGGATTGAGCTTTTTCATCATAAATTCTCGTAACCGTGCCGGGTACGGATGACATATAATCGGCGCTGATAACTCTTGCTGAATCGCCTTTCTTTATTTGCTGAAGCTGTGCTGCGGTAAAAGGTATTTTTGCCACTGCGGAAACGTCGTTTGCTATCTGACCTACGTTGCCGACATTTACACGTTCGCCGGTTTTTGTCTTAAATTCTTTTAAGATACCGCTTGCCGGCGCATATACTTTTAAATTATTTACATTTTCTCTTGCGGTGTTTATTGAAATATTCGCTTTGGAAATAGCGTTTTTCGTTGTTGAAATATTATCCGAAAGACCGTTGTCGTCCAGTGTATAGAGCAACGTTCCGGCAGCTACGCTGTCGCCGACTTCATACGGGCAATCCGCAATCTGACCTTTGCTTTTCGGAATTACTTTGGTTTCGCTCATCGGTTCGAGAACCGAGTTGTATACTGTTGATTCAACCTTTTTTTCTTTGGTAACCTTTTTTTCGGGTTCCTGCTTTTTGCCGCAGCCGGAGAACGAAAGTACAAGTGCCGCCGCAGTTATTACTGAAATAAGTTTTTTCATGATTTTCAACCTACCCTTTCTTTATTTCTACTTACCTGTAAACAATCTGGCAAGCTTCTGCCAGAAGTTAAGTTTTTCTTCGGTTTTGTGCGTTATTTCTTTTTCGTCAGCCTTGATTGACGGTGTTTTTATTACGAACTGTACGCTCTTCGGTTTTACCTTGCCCGGGGCGGCGAACGAAACGACTTCGGCGTTTTCGCTCATTGCTATGAGCGAGGTAATGTCGCCGCCGTATGACGAGAGAAGGCTTCCTGCGCTGCCCGTTACGCTCGCAAGCTTGCTGCTGCCGCCGAACAGCTGATTTCCGCCTTTTGTGAGCGTATCTATACTGTCGGAAAATTCATCCAGAACAGACATCATACCCTCTGTGCCGGTGTGCAGCTCATCGAAGCTGCTGCTTAGCTGCGAAGAACCGTCTTTCGCTGTGTATATTGCATTATCTATAGTAGAATAGTTTGAATATATCGTGCCTACACCGCCGGCATATTCTTCAAATCCGCTTTGCAAATCGTTTGTTCCGCTGAGAAGCTTTTCCGCACCTTCCGTCATCTGCAATGCCGCATTGCCGAAAGTGTTTGCGGCACCGAACAAGTCGGAAGCTTTTTGAGCACCGTTGTAGAATGTATCAAACCCGTTGTTAAGAGTCTGCATATTTGTGTACATCGTTTTTGCGCCCTCTGCCATCTGCACGGCTGCGCTGCTGAATGTACTTGCTGCGCCGAACAACGTGTTTAAACCGGTTTGAGCTGTGTCAATTCCGGAGGAAAGAGCGTCTGCGCCGGCGGATATTTCGCCGAGTCCGCCGCTTATTGCCGCATTGTATTGCTGAAGCCCGCCGAGCTGTGCCGCATATTTTGCAAGATTCGGGTCGGTTTTTGCCGCATTCAGAAGCGAATTGATAATATCGGCTTCAGCACTTGCTGCGCCGCTGAGATTGCCTGCGCCGGCTTTTATAGACGCCGCACCGCCCTTCAGCTTCGACATATCCGTGCTTTGACCTTGAAGCAGTGCTGCGCCGGAAACGATTTTGTCCGCATTGCCGGATAATGTATTAAGTCCTGTTTCAATCTGTTTGTATCCGCTTCGTAGTGTCTGACCGCCGGTTTTCAGTTCATTTATTGCGCTTTTGTTTTTCTCCAGCTCTTTCAGACCTTGTTTTACTTCGGTTTTTTTGCCCGTCATCTCTTTCAAACCGCCGCTTATACGGCTGATTCCCTGGATAACGTCATATGATTTGCTGTCAAGCTCCGCAAGACCGCTTCGTATTGCTCCGCTGCCGCCGGATATTTCTGTAAGACCGCTGTCCAGACTGTCTAATCCGTATTTGTAGCTGTCCATGCCGCTTGTGAGTGCCGGAGCTGTTGTGACAATGCTTTGCGCCGCAGTATTCAGAAGATTCAGACCGCTTGCCAAATCCTCTGCACCGCCTGCAAGCTCTCCCGTTCCGCTTACAAGACTTGAAACGGAGGAGGATATCTGCGACATTCCGACTTTCAGACTGTCTATATTCCCGAGTATTCCGTCCGAAACCTTGACCATGGCGATTGTCATGCCGTCCATTTCAAAATTATCTGCGTCAAGAGTTATGTTAAAGGTCTTATCCATGTTCGGCAAAACCATAAGTGTCAGCGATTTTGTACTGCCGACATTTGCCGTCATGGCGTCCTCACACGCTATGTTTTTGCATTTTTCCGTATCAAACGAAATTGAAAGCTGCACGAGATAATTGTTTTTGAAATATTCGTTTGCTTTCTCGTTTACGGTCGCATCAATCGTTATGCCAACCTTTCCCTTTTTGCCGGCAAGCTTTTTTGCGGAAACTTTTTTGCCGTTCAGCTTATAGGTTATCTTGAAATCCCACGGCAGTTCCGCCCTGTCGAGATCGCCCTGATAGTAAAAGTCCTCTGCGTTTTCGGGGACGTTCCATTTTATGTAGCCGCCCGATATTTCAGGGTTTTCCGTTGTGGAAAGATTTTTGATTTTTTTGTAGTTGCCATAGTCCGTTACGGTATCTGCACCGGATATTTTGAAGCTGTTTACAACATATGCGCCTTTCAGGCTTCCGTCGGTATTTAAGTTTACATAAACAGTTTCGTCTTTAGACGCCGTTCCGGCGGCGGTTACCTGCACCGCAGACACGCAAACAAGGAGAATTGCAGCTACAGTTCTTTTAAACTTTTTCATTTTTATCCTTTCCTTTCCCATAAAAATCAAGTTTATATGTTGTTTTATATATAAGACCGTCAAACATTACAAGCAGTACAGGCAGTCCGAACAGAACAAGGATTGCCGAAAGTATACCGCCTCGTCCGACGAGTGTGCCAAGCTGACTTATAACGCCGTTGGTCGAAAACAGTCCGAGCATTATTCCCGAAAGCGTAAGTATGCTTGCGGAGGTTAAGATACTCAAAACGGTTTCCGAAAGAGATTGTTTTGCCGCCGCTGCAGCTTTCATTTTCGCACGGTTTTCGATGTATCTGTCCGCATACAGGATTGCATAGTCAACCGTTGCACCGAGCTGTATGGAGCTTATTATAAGGTAGCCTATGTAGAACAGGCGTTTATCCGCAAAATACGGGAACGACAGGTTAAGCCAGGTTGAAAGCTCTATTACCGCAAGCAGTATGAAAGGTAGTGTAAGTGATTTGAAGTTTATCAGCAGTATCAGTGCTATCGATGCTACGGCAAGAAAGTTTACTTTTGTATTGTCGCTTGTTACAACGTCTCTCATGTCGTAAGAGTTTACCGACTGACCGACCAGCAGGTATGTATTACCGTAGTATTTTTCCGCTATGCTTCGTATCTTTTCGACCTCTTCAAAGGCTTCCGTACCTTCGACATCTGTGTCTACAGTAAGTACGAAACGGCTGTATTTGTCCGAAACAAGCTGGGAAAGCGTATCTTTCTCAACCATTTCTTCCGGAATCGTTACTCCGGCAGTTTCGGTGAATGAGATAACAGAGGTGATTTTTTCCTCAGCTTTCAGCTCATCGCCGAGAGCTTTTTCTTTTGCCGTTTTATTTATAGGAACCATAAGCACCATTTGGTTTGATTTTCCGAATTCCTTTTCTATCAGTGCCGTATCGTCGCCGAGCTTTGTTCCCGCACCGTATATTCCGGAAGAACCGTAAGTAAAGCTGTTGTTGTTCTGCGCCAGATATGACGGAACAAATAAGATTACAATTGCAATCAGAAGAGGTACTCTTACTCTGAATACACGGTCGCCGAGCTTTTTCGGCGGTCTTACAAAAGGCTTGTGCTGTGTTTTATCTATATATTTGTATGTTGCAAGCGTGAGCGCCGGCAAAAATCCGAGTACCGATACAAGCGATATTACTATGGATTTTGACATTACCCAGCCCATATCCGGACCGATTTTGAATTTCATCAGTATCAGTGCCGCAAATCCCATGACGGTTGTAAGCCCGCTTGACATTACCGAACCGGTGGATTTTTTTACGGCTTCCGCCATTGCTTCGTTCACGTCCGGATAAATCTCACGCATTTCCGCAAACCGGTGAATCAGAAATATCGAATAGTCCATAGATACCGCAAGCTGAAGTATACTTCCGGCTGCATTCGTTACGAATGATATTGTACCGAACATCAGGTTTGTTCCTCGGTTAATCATTATGGCAACGCCGATTGTTATAAGAAACAGCACAGGCTCGAAATATGAGGTTGTTGTAAGTACAAGAATAATAAATACGAGGATTACAACAACAACGATTATTACGTTGATTTCCTTTGTCGTCTGTTTGACGGCAGTGGCGTTGTCCGCAGCGCTTCCGCTTATGGCTGCGTCATCGCCTACGATTGCACGTATGTCATCAATTGCCGCTTCTTCATAATCTTCGTCTATGGTAAGCGTAAACAATGCGTTTTTGTCTTTATAATAATCGTCAAGCAAATCCGAGTCTATAAACTCCAGCGGCTGAAATACGTTTACGGAATCGTCAAGCCATGTTACTTCTTTAACTCCTTCAACATTTTTCATTTTCTCCTTATACTTCACAGCATCGGGTATTTCAACATCGGGTATCATTACACGTGCGTTCGGCGCACCCTTTTCAAATTGCTCGTTCATAACGTTCAGAGCGATTGTTGAGGGCGATTCGTCCGGAAGATAATCCATAAGGTTGTAGTCAACACCGACTCTTAGCGACATAAGGCTGCATACGGCAGTGAGAATAACGAAGAAGATTATTATTGTTTTTTTGTACTTAAGCAGATATTTCATATAAAATCTCCATTCTGCGCTGTGTTCGCTGCGCTGATATTTAGTGTTTATAAAAATAACGTGAAATTTCACATTTTTTTGTGTGATTTTTTGTTCATTATGACATTTTTATATACAAGTATATTTTTTACTTGACATTTGTCAAAATATATTATACAATGTATATATATAAAATGCAAGATACAATTTATAAAAAATGTATTATATCCGACATTTTCAAAAAACTGTATATAAATTGGAGGGCTTCATATGCAAAAGGAAGATTTGAGAGTACGGCGGACCAAGAAGCTGCTTGCGGACGCTTTGAAAGAGCTTATGTCGGAGAAACCGTTTGAAAAGATAAAGGTTGTCGACATATGCGAAAAGGCACTTGTGCATCGTGCGACGTTTTATGCGCATTTTGAGGACAAGTATCAGCTTTTGAGATATTGCATGCAGGATTATGAATCGTCTTTCGACAAACCGGATATGACTGCGCATACTCCCGATGGCTACAAAAACTACTATTTGAACATAGCCCGTGATATTTTCACAGGACTTGCGAATGATAAGACGCTTACGAAATCGCTTTTGAAGAAGAACAAAGACGATTCCATAATAACGAATGTCCGCTACGGGATTATCGAAAAAATCAACGACAAACTCAAAAATTGTGAGAAAGCGGGAATTGAATTTCCTATCCCCAAGGAGGTTATCGCATACTTTTTCGGCGGCGGCTGCATCAGCATGGCGGAATGGTGGATTGAAAACGATATGCCCATTCCGGTAAGCGAGCTTATTGAGTTTTTGCAGAAGCTGATTCCGCAGGATTTCTTTACAAACAATGAAAATTAGCCGTACAAAGCATACGGGAACACTGCTTAAAAACAGTATTCCCGTATGTTTTTTATACTTTTCTGAATTTTATATCTTCCAGAAGCTCTATGCCGAATTTGTCGGCATACTTTCTGCCGAGTGCTTCGAGCTTTTTGTTGCCCGTCATTTTGGGTTCGTGTGCGTCACAGCCTAAAATCGCCTTGTTTCCGCATTTTGAAGCAATCTTCCAAAATTCCTCATACGGATACGGTCTGTTTTCGCTCAGACCGAGTAGGTTTATTTCGAGTGGTATATCTTTTTCTTTCATGTGTATACAGAGTTTTGTCATATATTCCCTGTAAAAATCGGTATCACCTCTGTAGCCTATCAAATCCGGATGAGCAACATATGTGAATTTTCCGGTGTCAACAGCCTCGCATACCTGATTCACATATTGAATAAACACCGATTTGTCATCGGTCGGAGCACCCGAGCCTACTCCGTCATATTCGTTGAAGGTACAGTGCTGACCTAAAATAATATAATCGCAGCCCTTTATGTTTTCGAGCATTTTATCGAAAAACTCGGGGTAATATTCGGCTTCATAGCCGATATATATTTTTATTTGGTCCTTATATTTGTTTTTTAGCTCCGCAATCATATTCACATACAACGGCGTTTCGGATACCTCCATGCGAAAGCCTGAATGGTAACCGTTTGTAAACGGATACGGTACATGGTCGGAAAATCCCAAAACTTTCAGACCGTTTTTTATTGCCGTTTTTACATATTCCTCCGGCTCGCCGCTTGCGTGTCTGCACAAATACGTATGTGTATGAAAATTAGCATACATAACCTATTCATCTCCATACTTTTTTTATAAGTATAACACACCGTATGGCGATTGTCAACAGTCAATTATAACAAAAATCAGTTCTTAAAAGCTGAAAACTACGCAGTTTGTAAAAGAAGGGGGTGCAGTATTGATTTATGAATGGTATACTGCAACTCCGATTTTACAATTACTTACGAAAAATTTTCGTAAGCAATTGTATTGACATCTTAAAATAATTATGATATACTTTGGCAGAGAGGAGATGGTACAATGATTAATGTTAACGATTTTAACGGATATGATGACAATGAAATAATAGAAAATGCAATAAAGAATAAGGACAGTGACGGTATAGTTTTAATACCGCCGAGAGAGTCTGAAAGCGAGCCGGAAAGAAGTATGTGGGTTCTTGACAGAGCAATACTCATTCCGGAAAACACAACTATAATTTTGGAAAATTGTAAAATAAAGCTTTCCGATAAGTGCAGGGATAATTTTTTCAGAACCGCGAATTGCGGAATGGGAATAGAAGACCCTAAGAAAATACATAACATTCATATTAAAGGAATCGGATATTGTGTGCTGGAGGGTGCAGATCATCCGCGTGCAAGCGGCGACGGTTCGAAAATTTTGGCAAATCCATGTCCGTATACCGATGAAGATTTGTGTAAATACGCATATTGGGTACCCGATGACAGAAAAAAACCTGAAAAACTCTCTTTTGACGATAAGCATGGCTATTCCTACGGAACGGATGCCGGCAAAGAGGGCGAATCGCAGTACGGCGACTGGAGAGGCATAGGAATACTGTTTGCAAATGCCGATGTTTTCTCAATTGAAAATATAAAAATTGTTACCTCGCACGGTTGGGGTATATCACTTGAGGCCTGCACAAACGGACGGGTTGAAAAGATTTGCTTTGACGCTTGTATGTCAAAGCAAATAGACGGTATGCTTCATAATATGGAAAATCAGGACGGAATAGATGTTCGCAACGGCTGTCACGATATAATCATTTCGGATATTACCGGAAGAACCGGTGATGATTTGATTGCGCTTACCGCCATTGCAAGAGATGATGCTCCATACCGTCCCGGAGGCTCTCTGAGAACAACGCACGTCATGCATAATGACTGGTCTGCCCGTGACAGAAACATTCATGATATAATAATACGCAATGTAAAAGGCTATTCGCACCTTTGTTTTTTAATCAGACTGCTGCCCGCAGGTGCAAAGATTTGGAACGTGGTTATTGACGGAGTTATAGATACAACTCCCGATGAGGTTCATGCATTCGGCGGTATTTTACTGGGTGATTTCGGTGCATACGGTGAAAATTTGCCCGACAGCATTGCAAACGTTACAATTTCAAATGTTATCTGCAACCGTCCGAATGCAGTTATTGCAGAGGGATATATTACCGATTCGGTTATCTGCAATATAATTAACCGAAGAAAAAATTGCTGTGCCGTAAAAATACAAAGAGAGGACGCATTAAAAAATACTCAAATAAACAATCTGACAACGGTTGACTCTGAGCCGATAGTAAGAAATTTTTAGCAAATTAGAGCAGAAACATATAAAAGAGAGAACAAAATCTGCCTGCAATAATAGCTGCTGAACAATTAACTTCATATACTACTTTTGATATATTACATATGTCTGATTATGAAATTACGGTATAGTGCAATTATACCAAATGAAAATTACTTTGAAATGTGACGATAAAACTTGATGTGTCCAAAAATGAAAAGGGCTTCCGAATTAACAGTTCGGGGGCTTTTATTGTGTACATGAAAAGCAATTCTTAAAATCTGAAAATTACGCAGCTTGTAAAAGAAATGGATGCAGTATTGATTTTTCACTGCTTTTATGGTATAATGGAAATGTACAATTAAATAACGGAAAGCTGACGTTTTCCTTAAAAGGTTATTTCCATTGCTTTCTGCGACCGTTCACGGTCTTGAAAGAATGAAATGTACAATTAAATAACGAAAGGCGTAGCCTTTCTTGAAAGGTTATTTCCGTGCGAAGCACCAAGGTTCCGGGAACCTGTCGCAATCTTTGATTGCGGTAACAGGTCGGGTTCTTATTGCTTTCTGCGACCGTTCACGGTCTGAAAAAATAAACTTACAAATAATGACATAATAAAGATAAAAAGGAAGGAAGATTTCTATGTACATAATAAAAAAACGGAATGTTGATAAGTGTGAAAAAATATATATCGACAAATCTTTATGGGGAACGGACACTTACAAACCGGAAGTATATGCTCAAATAGCGCATGACAGCGAAGGATTCGTAATTAAATTCACGGTGCATGAAAAAAATCCGAAATGTATTCATAAGAATCACCTTGAATATGTGCATCTGGACAGCTGTATAGAATGGTTTGTAAATTTCGCTCCGGAAAAGACCGATAAATATTTTAATTTTGAAATTAACGCCGCAGGTGCAATGAATGTCGGATTCAGAAAAAATCGTGATGAATACAAGCTTCTGACTCCTGAGGAAATAAATTCGTTTAATATAAAAACCGAGATTTTTGACGATTACTGGACGGGCGAATACAAAATTCCGTTTGCTTTCATAGCAACCAAAATCGACGGATATAAATTCGAAGAAAATCCGAAAATAAAAACAAACCTATATAAATGCGGTGATGAAACGGAATTTGAGCATTATATGAGCTGTTTTGACATACCGCTAGAAAAGCCGGATTTCCACTGTCCGCAGTACTTCGGAGAAATGTGCATAGAATAATGTTTAGTAGATTAAACAAGATTATACGCAGACAGACGCTATTTTTTAAAAAAATTCGACAAATATAATTAAAAGTATTGATTTTACGCTGCATTTGTTATATAATATATGGTAACGGATTTTTTCCGTAATTCTGTGTGGAGGTGTATGCATTGAAACTTATTACAATTTTTAAAGTTCATCCGATTTTCAGCTGCTTCATATATATTGCAGGTCTGACGAAAAAATTGGATATGTATTTAAGAAATGCCTTGGGTTATGCATTAATCTTCAGGCGCAGATGCATTTTGATTTAAGCCGACAGTATTCATCTTGTCTATTTTTTGTATAAAGGGTGAGTACCTATGGCAGAACATATTTTAAATCTGGAAAATATTTACAAAGAGTATGACGGACAGACCATTCTTAACGGAATCAATCTCTACATAAACAAGAATGAGTTTCTGACGCTACTCGGTCCTTCGGGCTGTGGGAAAACAACGACTCTGCGTATTGTCGGAGGCTTTGAAACGCCGACAAGCGGGAACGTGTATTATCTCGGAAAATGCATAAACGACGTTCCGCCGTATAACAGGAATATCAATACGGTGTTTCAGAAATATGCGCTTTTTCCGAATATGACAGTCGAGCAGAACATAGCGTTCGGTCCTACTATTAAGCATTGGGATAAAAAAGAAATTGAAAAAAACGTTGACAAAATGCTTGAATTGGTTGATTTAAAAGGATATAACAACCGTTCTATATCTACTCTTTCGGGAGGTCAGCAGCAGCGTGTCGCTGTGGCGCGTGCGCTGATAAACAAGCCTGACGTTTTGCTTCTTGACGAGCCTCTCGGAGCACTTGATTTAAAGCTGCGCAAGGATATGCAGATAGAACTCAAGCAGATTCAGCAGGAATGCGGAATAACGTTTTTGTATGTAACTCACGACCAGGAAGAAGCACTTACCATGTCAGATACCATAGTTGTTATGAATAAAGGTAAGATTCAGCAGATTGGAACGCCGGAGGATATATATAACGAACCTAAAAATTCGTTTGTTGCGGACTTTATCGGCGAGAGCAATATTTTGTATGCAACTATGGAAAAGGATTACAGCGTAACGTTTTTGAAGCATACATTTCCGTGCGTAGACGCAGGATTCGGCGAAAATTCGCCTGTTGAAGTTGTGCTGCGTCCAGAGGATGTTGAGCTTATAGAGCCTTGCGACAATCTTCCGAAAGGAAAAGTTGTATCAAGCATATTCAAGGGTGTGCATTACGAAATGCGTGTAATATGCAATGACGAGCTTATTCTTTCACATTCGACAAGCTATTACGAACCCGAAAGCAATGTTTCGATAAACGTGAAGCCGGAAAATATTCAGGTAATGCGTCCGAGCGAGTTTACGGAAGCTATTGTGAAGAATAAGCGTGCACAGCTTTTGAACTGGGAGGAGTAGAAATGAAAAAAACTTTATGTTTGGCTCCTCTTTGCCTTTGGCTTGCGGTTTTCGTGGTGTTTCCGCTTATTATAGTGGTTTATTATGCATTTACTTCGGAAGGCGCAGGCGGCATTGTGCTGTCACTGAACAATTTTTCCCGGTTTTTTGATGAAACATATATAAAGGTTTTTGTGAGAAGTATAAGAGTTGCGTTTTATGCTACGGTAGTCTGTCTTTTGCTCGGATATCCGGTTGCGTATATCATAGCAAGGGGTAAGATTAAACATAAGGAAATAGCACTGTTGATGATAATGCTTCCTATGTGGATGAATTTTCTGCTGAGGACATATTCGTGGCTTTCGCTGCTTGAAAACAGCGGACTTATAAATTCGATGCTGACGGCGTTCGGATTTAGCAAGGTGCAGTTTTTATACAACGAAAAAGCCGTTATCTTCGGAACGGTATACAACTTTTTGCCGTTTATGATAACGCCGATTCAAAGCACGCTTTTGAAGCTGGACGGCAGCTTGCTTGAAGCCGCCGGAGATTTGGGAGCAAATCCCGTAAAAAGCTTTCTGAAAATAACCTTGCCGTTTTCCGTGCCGGGTATTTTTTCGGGGATAGCCATGGTATTTGTACCGAGCGTTACCACGTTTGTAATATCCCAGTTTATGGGCGGAGGAAATGTGCCTCTCATAGGCGATATAATCGAGAAGCAGTTCAGGCTCGTGAACGACTGGCATTTCGGCTCGGCAATAAGTATGGTAGTTATGGTTATAGTGCTTGTGTTTATGTATATAATAAACAGCGGCGATGATAATGAAGAGGGGAGAGGAATGTATTGAAAAAGAAAACCAATGCACTCCCCAGAGTATATATGGGGATTATATTTGCATTTTTGTATTTACCTATAGTTATACTGATTATCTTCTCGTTTAATGCCGCAAAAAGCCGAGGGGTATGGGCAGGTTTCAGTCTGAAATGGTATGCAATGATGCTGAAAGACGAAAAAATGATTTCGTCCGTTGTGATAACTTTTGCGTGCGGCATACTGGCAGCTGTTATATCGACGGTCATAGGCACAATATCGGCGATAGGTCTTTATAATGCGAAAAAGAAAACAAGGTCGATTTTGCTTTCGCTTTCGTATATACCTATGCTGAATGCGGAAATCGTAACGGGTATATCTCTTATGATGATGTATACAATGTTTAATATGCGGCTTGGGTTTGTTACACTGCTGCTCAGCCATATAACATTTTGTATACCGTATGTAATATTAACCGTGTTGCCTAAAGTAAAGCAGTTTGAATACAGCCATTATATTGCGGCACTGGATCTCGGCGCTACGCCGGCGTATGCGTTCAGAAAGATAGTCCTGCCGGATCTTATGCCGGGAATTGTTGCGGGATTTCTGCTTGCGTTTACGTTCTCGATAGACGACTTTATCATAAGCTTTATGACAACGGGAAACGGCATAAACAATTTGTCAATAACAATATACACAATGACGAAGCGAGGGATAAATCCCGAAATTAATGCGGTATCTACGATAGTATTCGCAATAATTTTAATGCTTTTGATTGCAATGAATATAAAATCAAGTAAGAAAAAAGGGGAATGAAGTTTGAATAAAATTGCCCATAGCACCGCTTTTTGTTCGGGGCGGTACATAAGGTACAGCACCGCTCACTGCAAAGCGGCACTCTGAACAATTCTCTTTCAAACTTGGTTTTGTGCCTTGCGGCACGGAAAGGAATGGTCATATATATGAAAAAAACAAGAGCGATTTTATTATCGGTAATTATTTCGGTTCTGGTGTTTTCCGGCTGCGGAAAGCCCAAAAATGTTGTAAATGTTTATAACTGGGGAGATTATATAGACCCCGACGTAATAGATATGTTTGAGGAAGAGACGGGCATTAAGGTTAATTACGATATGTTTGAAACCAACGAGGATATGTATACTAAAATAGTAAATGCGAAAACCTCGTATGACGTGCTTGTTCCGTCCGATTACATGATTGAGCGTATGATAAAAGAGGATTTGCTCGAAAAAATTAATTTTGACAATATACCGAATTATAAGTATATTGACGATGATTTTAAGAATTTGTCCTATGATAAGAATAACGAATATTCCGTTCCGTATACATGGGGAACGATGGGTATACTTTATAACAGCAAAATGGTTGACGGCAAGATAGACAGCTGGAAAGCACTGTGGGACGAAAAATATGCCGACAGTATCATGATGTACAACAGCCAGCGCGATACAATAGGAATAACGCTCAAAATGCTCGGATACAGCCTTAATTCCACCGATGAAAAAGAGCTTAAGGAAGCGACAGATGCACTTATAGACCAGAGTAAGCTTGTACTTTGCTATGTTGTTGACGAGGGCAAGGACAAAATGATTCAGGGTGAGGCAGCGCTTAGCCTTGCGTGGAGCGGCGACGCACAGTATTGCATAGACAACAACCCGGATTTGAGATATGTAATCCCAAAAGAGGGAAGTAATATCTTCTTTGATTCTATGGTAATACCAAAGACAACGCAGAACAAAGAGGGAGCGGAAGCATTTATAAATTATATGGCACGTCCGGAAATAGCGGCAAAAAATGCTAAGTATATCGGCTATTCCACTCCGGAAACTGCAGCAAGGGAAAAAATGGGCAAAGCAGGGAAAAGCGAGGTTGCATATCCTGATTTGTCAAAGCATGCAGACCTTGAAATATTTACGGCTCTCGGAGATAAAGTTAAAATCTATGATGAATTGTGGACTAAGGTCATATCATCGTTTGAATAAAATTTTTATTTTGCAGGCAAAAGGGGTTCGCCGGAAACGGCGAATCTCTTTTGCGTATTGATTAATAATGCTGCCTGCCGCCTTTTTAACCAACTATTAAAAAATTTTTGAGTTTTTTATTTTATGTATTGACAAAAGAGTGTTTTTGTGGTATAATAAATGAGTTGACTGACGCGGAGAGGTGGTTGAGTTGGTTGAAGGCGCAGCATTGGAAATGCTGTGAACGTTTATAGCGTTCCGAGGGTTCGAATCCCTTCCTCTCCTCCACGTAATGACTTCAATTTTGATGAAAAGTTGAAGTCATTATTTTTTCGCTTAAATCAAGGGTTTTCAGCCTTTTTATTCTTTCATAAGTCCGTCTTGGAGCACTCCCAATGACATATTTTTGTTTGTTTTAAGAAAACATATAATACGAAAAGATTTCTTATGGCACAAAAAGTTTTCTTGTGATATAAAAAGATTTCCTAATGAATACCGTCAGAGCATTTTATTCGCGGTCTTCTACAGTGTACATAGCACGGAAAAAATACAACATCTCCGTGACGCCATATTCATTCATTTTCTTCATCGTCATACCGACTGCACATTTTTCCGCATTTTGGGCACGGATATTTAGCTGTTTTTCGACAGCTAACATAGATATGCACTTCTTTTCGTTTTTCGTCAAATTCTGCTTTATCTACTTTCCATGGCTCCTTTAGTCCTATTGATTGACTAAACATCTCTTCATAATTTGTAAATCCTGTCATTTTCATCACCACTATTATTATACCACTTTCACGGTAAAAAGAAAAGAGCCTTAAAAAAATTCTGAAAATATGCGATTTTTTTCGGAATAAATTTTTGCAGGCAAACTCGGGTATATGCTTTTTTCCTACAAAGACAATTTCACGCCAAAAAGGGGAAGTATTCCCCCGGAAGGAAGAAAGCTAAGGTTTCGTCATGCTTTTTTCGCCAACGATAAATATATTGACGATTCAATTTGTAACTTTTGTAACACATCTATTGTAATCCTACAAATATTTTTTGAAATAATTTCATTTATAGCATTGACAAAACCAAATTTTTGTGGTATAATATAGTAGTTGCTAAATGCAGGTGTGGTGGAATTGGCAGACGCGCTGGACTCAAAATCCAGTGGTAGCGATACCGTGTGGGTTCAAGTCCCACCACCTGCACCAATAATATAATTTTATATCTGGGTGTAGCGCAGTTTGGTAGCGTGCTTGAATGGGGTTCAAGAGGCCGGGAGTTCAAGTCTCCCCACTCAGACCATACGAAAGATACCGCATAAATCCTGAAATCACAGTGTTTATGCGGTATTTCTTTATGTTTGCAATTCTGTTGAATTGTGAAAAATTGGGTAAAATTATGCATGGTTAGGTAGTCAAAATGTAGTCAAAAAAGAGGGGCGGAAGCAAAACGATTTTTGAAATCGAGCTGACCACAGCCCTATTTTTTTACAATATTATTTAAATTTTAGTCATTTTGTCTTAAAAATAGGTACACTGAACAAGAGGTCATGCCGCTTATATGGATAACTGTTAAATTTTTACTGCTTTAAGCCGAAAGTTTACCGTGAAGTTGCGTATGCGTTCGATTGTCTTGTATTTTATGATGGTACTTATTGATGTTGTACGCAATTGCAAGCAGGGTGATTTCCGTCGATACTTTTTTGCTCCCTCTAAGCAGAAACTGTCTGAATTTGTAATTCTTTTTAATAACGCCAAGGGCTTCCTCTGACTGTATGCTTCTGTTTGTGCGAAGCAATATTCCAAGAGGTGATTTTATGTTTTCCAAAGACTGTTTTCTTTGCTCGATGAATTTTTTCGACAGGCTTATCTTTCGGTTTCCTTTTGCTCTTGTGCATGACTTTTTATTAGGACATCCTTCGCATTCGTTTTAGGAGAGAACCGCATAGGTTGATTGTGTATCGAATTTAAGCAAAAATATCATAAATATTATGAAAAATATAAATTTCTATTGACTATTTGTTAAAAATAGTATATAATTAAGTTAAGTAATTATTTATGCTGATACAAAGCGGCGGAATGGAGATTTGCACATGAAAAAAATTATTTGTATTATTATGGCATTGGTATTGCTCATGCCGGCTGTTTCTGCCGGGAACAACAGCATTGCGGTGACGGATTCGGGCTGTACGGTAAACGGTGAGAATATACCGCTTTCGGCAGCCCCGTTTACATATCTTTCGAATATATTTCTGCCGGCAGACGATATACTGCCGAAAATAGGCTTTTCTCTCGGCTGGGATTCCTCAAGAGGGGCACTCGTATGCATTAATGATAAAAATACTTATTACATCGTTCCGGACAGCAACACGATTTCGTTCGGAGGAGAAAGTGCCGCTTTTGATATGCCGGCGATAATTAAAAACGGCGTTATGTGCATAAGCGCACAGATGATTTCTTATATCAGCGGATATGAGGTGACCGGCGGAACTTCTTCCGTGTATACCTGTGTGGAGCTTTTCGGAGATGAAAACTGCAAGATAAATACAATACCGGGTGCTTTAAGTGCAAAGCCGTTTATATATCTTTCCAATATATTTATTCCGGTTGACGATATTCTTCCGAGGCTCGGTTTTTCAATGGGGTGGGACGATTTGCTAAAGGCGATTGTATGCGCCAAAGACGGTGTGACTTCATATATAATAATGAACAGAACGAATATGTGGGTCGGAGATACAAATTATGAATTTGATTTGCCGCCGATGATAAAGGGCGGAGTTACGTATATAAGCGCCGCTATGCTCGGCAGACTTGCCGGCTGCGATATAAAGGTAAGCGGAATAATATCGGAATACAGGAAACGTGATACGCTCAAAAATACGTATGCAACGGACGCATACAGACTTAAAGGCACGAGCGTTGCCGCCGGCGGAGGCGTTACGGCGGTAGACGGTTTCGGCATGGAGCTTGTCGGAATATCGAAGCAAAGTGCGCTGAATTATGCGGCTGTAATAAATTCGGCGGCGGAAAAAATTCCGAGTGCGAATGTGTACAGCATTGTTGTTCCGACAGCTGCGGAATTTTACGCACCGAAAAGTATGTACCCGAATCAGCTGGACGGCATGAAAACGCTTTACGGCGCTTTGAGCGACAAGGTAACGCCCGTGAACGTGTACGATTCGCTGAAAAATCATGCCGGAGAAAAGATATATTTCGGTACAGACCACCACTGGACGCAGAGGGGCGCATACTATGCGTACAAGGAATTTATCGACTGTGTGGGAGAAAGTATCGAACCGCTCGAAAGCTTTACGAATGTACCGTCATACAGATATGTGGGCTCGCTTGCCGGATTTGCAAGAGGAACTGCCGTTGAACCTATAATGAGAAACAATCCGGATATTCTCGAACGGTTTTTGCCGAAATACGCAACGGTGGGAACGGTATATGCCGACCAAAATATGAGAAAGAAAACGGCGGTTGTCAAGGCGGTTGATACAAATTCAAATTCTTACAGCTGCTTCATAGGCGGTGACGGACCGGTAACCGTATTTTATACGGACGCTCCGAGCGACAAAACCATTGTGATAGTTAAAGAATCGTTCGGCAATGCCTTTGCCGTATGGGCAATGAACAATTATAAAACAGTATACGTAATAGACCCCAGAAAGTTCAACGGCTTCGGCGGAAACAACGAGAGCATGAACCTGAAATCATTTTGCAAAAACGTAGGCTGCAACGACCTTGTATTTATAAATTATCCGGTAGCGGTTTCGTCGTCGGGAATAAGAGGTTCCATATCGGATATGCTGAAATAGGCAAATCAGTTTAAAATCGGAAATCGCCCCATATATTTTGCATTGAAGTAATGTGCGGAATATGGTATAATAGTTTTGTCGCTGTAACTAAAGCGGCAAAATTTAAAAAGGGGTGACATAATATGACTAAGCGGTTTAAAAAGTATTTATCACTTACAATTATTGCGGCGGTTTCAGGGGCTTCCATGATGGTCGCAGGAGCAGCAGAGGAAACAAAAGCAGGGGAGAACCTTTCTTATTATGTTTATACCGTAGGGTGTAATACAAAATTAGATGAGATTATAGGAAATATAAAGGATTTCATCAAGCCTCCGAGCAGTGGTGAGGACAATAAACCGGAAACGCCCGAAATACCGGAAACTCCGGACGTTCCGGAAAGCGGAAACCTTTCGGCATATGAAATCCGTGTTGCGGAGCTTGTAAATGAGATAAGAGTGAAAAACGGTCTTAACAAGCTTACTTTGAACAGCGAGCTTTCCGATGTGGCAAGACTGAAATCACAGGATATGAAAGATAATCATTATTTTTCGCATACCTCGCCGACATACGGCAGTCCGTATGATATGATGACGAAATACGGCATCAAATATACATTTGCAGGGGAAAATCTTGCAAGAGGACAGAAAACGCCGGAAGAAGTTGTAAGCGCATGGATGAACTCTCCGGGACACAGAAAAAATATTCTCAGCGCACGTTATACGCAGATAGGCGTTGGATATGTTGCAGACGGAAATTACTGGACGCAGCATTTCATAGGATAAGGTGACAACTTAAAATATATGGGGACTGTTGTTCGTTTGAACGGCGGTCCCGTATATTTTTGGGATAAATTGAAAAAAAGACTTGACAAAACCCGGAATGTATGTTATTCTATATACATAGATAATCTATGTATATAGAATAACGAGGTGATATGATGGGAGTCAACAAAGAACTTATGAAGGGGAGTACATCTCTTTTGATATTATCATTGCTCGAATCGGAAGATATGTACGGCTACATGATTGTGCAGAAGCTAAAGCAAAAGAGCGAGGATGTTTTTGATTTGAAAGAGGGAACGCTGTATCCCATGCTCCATTCGCTTGAAAATTCGGGAGCGGTGTCCTCCTATTGGCTGGAATCGGAGGACGGAAGAAAGCGAAAATATTATAAGCTGGAGAAAAAAGGCGCCATGCTTCTCGAAGAAAAAAAGCAGGAATGGCAGCTTTACACGGGTTCGGTAAACAAGGTGATAGGGGGTATGTGCTGTGAATAAATCGGAATTTCTGGATGCGGTGTGCGCCGAGGTGAAATGCCGTGAAGCGCATAAATATATAAGGAATGAGCTTTCCGCACATATCGAAGAAGCGGAGGAGGAATACATAAAAAACGGGAGTGACAGGGAAACGGCTATGGCAAAAGCCGTAAAAGGCATGGGCAGTCCGGCGGAGATAGGGAAGTCGCTCGACAGGGAACACAGGATGAAACCGGAAATATCAATAATGCTGCTAACTCTTGTTTTTGCGGTAATCGGCCTTGCCGCTATGTTTGCAAGCAGAGGTTACGGTGTTTTCAGTTTCGGGAAATACGTGATTTCTGCGATAATCGGTATTCTTGCACTTGTCGGAACATATTTTTTCGACTATACGAAAATTGAAAAACACAGCTTTAAGATATACGCCGTTTCTCTTTGTATTTTATATATAATGGCATTCGGCGGAGCGGCATACAACGGGGTGCGCAGGTTTTTGAATATCGGATTCTTGAGTATATCCTCCGAATCGGCGTTTATTATGTTTACGCTTTCGTTTCCGGGTATGATAAAAAGATTCAGGGGAAAAGGTATTATAGGAATGATTATGCTTTCGGCGCTTGCGCTGATTTTCGTTATACCGATTTTACTGATGCCGGACATGAAGACAACGATGGTAATATATATGGCATTTTTGACAGTTATGACATCATGCGTGCTGAAAGGATATTTTGGTGAAAATATAGGGCGCAATGCGTTTATTTTCGACGGAATGAATTTGATATGCATTGCGGCGGCAGTCATATCGGCATCAGAAAGGATTTCATATAGGATTGCGGCAAGTCGTGATGTAAGGGGATGCGGCTGGCAGCAACACATGGCGCAGTTTTGGCTCGATGCTTCAAAATGGTTCGGAAAAACAGACGCATTGTACAAAGGAGCCGGGATAGAAAAAACGTTACCGGCATCTGCAACGGATTTTATGTTTGTGAATGTTTCGGCCGTATTGGGCAGAGCGGCGGCTCTTCTTATCGTTGCCGCAGCCGTTGTATTTATAATAAGAATATTTATGTCGGCATTTAAAATCAAGAATCGCTACGGGTTTGCACTGTCGATTTGTGCGTGTACGATGCTGGCGGTACAGTTCGTTATAGGTATTTTAGTCAATCTCGGTTTGATTCCGGTGGTGTCGGCGGGGATTCCGTTCATATCATACGGCGGCACGGGATATGTCACGAATATGATACTTACGGGGATAATTCTTTCGGTATGGCGCAGAAACAGCGTTGCTGCGGAAATGACGGAAAGTACGAAAAAACGTAGTTTTATTTATTTTGAGAATAAGAAGCTGATTATTGATTTCGGCAGTCATTAAGTAAATTCGGCGGGCAGGCGTTCGCAGCGGAGTCCTCTCTCGCTGCAGAAGGTATCACGTGCGCATTTTAAATATCTGTATATCGTCATTTCGGAACAGAACAGCTCGTCTGCGGCAAGAAATACATTTTGTGATATTTCATTCTTTTTAAAATCGGAGGCGTTTCTTTTGCAGTATACAAGCTTAACGGCTTTTGCAATATCGCTTCCGTTTTTCTTTTTCTTCAATATCTCAAACGTTCGCTTGACGGCGTTGTAATCTGTGCGCAAGGATTGATATTTGTCATTATTCAGCATATTTTCGTTTCTTTTCAGAGTTTCGTAAAGCCTGAAACAGTCAACGGCATAATCTCTTACGGCATTCTTTTTCATAAAGTGTCCTCCTTTTTTGTTTTCATTATTATAACATAAAGTGATAAAAAAATCAATACGCTGTCAAAAAAATAATGATTTGTTGTTATTTTGCATAATTCAGATATGTAAAACCCTGACAATTATATAATTTGTAACAAAAGTTATATAATTATATTGACAAATTAATAAGTCTGATGTATAATGTAGTAAAGAAAGAAAAAAAGAGGTACTTGAAATGGGTAAGAGTGTGTACAGCATAGTTTTGTCGGACGATGTTGTCAGAGAAGTTGATAACAAAGCGTATCAGCTGAATACAAGCCGTTCGGCATTGGTAAACAAAATATTGGCGGCACAGCTCGGCTGCGAAACGCCGGAACAAAAAATGCAGGATATATTTGAATATATCGGCGAAAGCCTTTCGGGTGCTTTCAAAATAATTAACCAAGCTTCAAGCTCAATGTTTTCGCTTGCCAGCCCGGTAAGATTCAAATACCGCCCTGTGGCGAAGTATTTGATAGAGCTTACGGGAGCGGGCGGAAGAATACGTGTGGAGTTCAGAACAAGCAGTGCGGAATTTATAAATTATTTGAATATATTTTACGAATTTTTCGCAAGACTTGAAAACACGTATCTCAGGGATATAAAAATCCGATTCGGCGGCGGCAAATTCATACGTGAGTTTAAGACGGCGGACGGTGAAAAAATCACAGAATATATAAGAATGTTTGATGAAAGTATCAAAACGTTTTTTGAACATATCGACTGCCCGAACGAAGCAATGCATATGATAGAAAACAACTATAAACAGTATATATTAAAGGAAAATAACCTTCTGTAGAGAGGAATGAGAAAATAATGAATGCACAAAAATTAACACAGAAATCAATAGAAGCCATAAATGCGGCGCAGTCTGCCGCATCGGAAAACCAGAATCCGCAGGTTACGCAGCAGCACTTGCTGTATGCGTTTTTATCCGATGAAAACGGACTTATTTCGCAAATTTTAAAGAAGCTTACAAATGCCGATGTTAAGGCTGCGGCGCTTAACGAAATAAACAAGCTGCCGAGAGTGAGCGGAGGTCAGCTTTATATTTCTCCGGAGCTTGAAGCGTCGTTCAATATTGCCGAAAAACAGGCAGAGAAAATGAAAGACGAATATGTTTCGGTAGAACATCTTTTCATAGGACTTCTGGAGC
Organism: uncultured Clostridia bacterium; assembly: GCA_934792465.1. Taxonomy (GTDB): domain Bacteria; phylum Bacillota; class Clostridia; order RUG12999; family RUG12999; genus CAKVOK01. The sequence goes on from CAKVOK010000010.1 coordinate 44,360, forward strand.
GTCCGTGCCCCGAGGTTAAAAGGATATTCGACAGCTGCGGAATAAGGAAAAACGACTTTATGAAAACACTTGCCGAAGTCAGAGGTTCCGCACGTGTGACGGGAACAAATCCCGAAGAAACATACGATGTGCTTAAAAAATACGGCAGCGACCTTGTAGAGCTTGCAAGAAACAAAAAGCTTGACCCTGTTATCGGACGTGATAACGAGATACGAAACGTAATCAGAATTTTGTCGAGAAAGACGAAGAACAACCCGGTGCTTATCGGTGAACCGGGCGTAGGTAAAACGGCGATTGCCGAGGGACTTGCGCTCCGTATCGTCAGAGGCGATGTTCCGGCAAGCTTAAAAGACAGAAAAATATTCTCGCTCGATATAGGCTCGCTTATTGCCGGCGCAAAATACAGGGGCGAATTTGAGGAAAGGCTCAAAGCCGTACTTGCGGAAATCAAGAAAAGCGAAGGTCAGATTATATTGTTCATAGATGAGCTGCACACGATAGTCGGCGCAGGAAAAACAGACGGCGCCATGGACGCAGGCAATCTGCTGAAACCTATGCTCGCACGCGGTGAGCTGCATTGTATCGGTGCGACAACGCTCAACGAATACAGACAGTATATCGAAAAAGACGCTGCACTTGAAAGAAGATTCCAGCCTGTCATGGTTGACGAACCTACCGTTGAAGATACAATCTCTATTTTGAGAGGTCTTAAAGAGCGTTACGAGGTGTATCACGGCGTAAAAATCCAGGACGGCGCACTTATTGCGGCGGCTACACTCTCGAACAGATACATTTCGGACAGATTTTTGCCGGATAAGGCAATCGACCTTGTTGATGAAGCTTGTGCGCTTATAAGAACGGAAATGGATTCCATGCCTACGGAAATGGACGATATTTCAAGGAAGATAATGCAGCACGAGATAGAAGAAACTGCGCTGAAAAAGGAAACCGACAAGCTTTCACAGGAGCATTTGAAAGAGATTCAGGCAGAAATTGCCGTTATGAAAGATAAGTTCAATGCCATGAAAGCTAAATGGGAAAACGAAAAGAACGCTATCAACAAGGTGCAGACTCTGCGTGCGAAAATCGAGCAGGTTAATGCGGATATAGAAAAAGCGCAGATGAAATACGATCTTGAAGAAGCTTCAAAACTGAAATACGGTACGCTTCCTCAGCTTCAAAAAGAACTGGAGGAGGAAGAGAAGCTTGCGGACGAAAATATGAATTCGTCACTTTTGAGAGATAAAGTAACGGAAGAAGAAATTTCGAGAATCGTTTCAAGATGGACGGGTATACCGGTTGCAAAGCTTATGGAGGGCGAGCGTGAGAAGCTTCTGAATCTTGAAAGCGTGCTGCACAAACGTGTAATCGGTCAGGACGAAGCCGTAACAAAGGTTGCGGAAGCGATACTGCGTTCACGTGCCGGAATCAAAGACCCGAATCGTCCTATAGGTTCGTTCCTGTTTTTAGGTCCTACGGGCGTAGGTAAGACGGAGCTTGCAAAAGCACTTGCGGAAACGCTGTTTGACGATGAAAAGAACATCGTGCGTATAGATATGAGTGAATATATGGAGAAATACTCCGTATCCAGACTTATCGGAGCGCCTCCGGGATATGTAGGATATGACGAGGGCGGACAGCTTACGGAAGCCGTAAGACGTAAACCGTACAGCGTTGTGCTTTTCGATGAGGTTGAAAAGGCGCATCCCGATGTGTTTAACGTGATGCTCCAAGTGCTTGACGACGGCAGAATTACCGACAGCCAGGGACGTACCGTAGACTTCAAGAATACGATTATTATAATGACATCAAACCTCGGTTCGAGCAGCATACTGGAGGGTATTGACGATAAGGGACATATAAGCGAAGAAGCGAAAAATGCCGTAAACGCATTGCTCAAACAGAATTTCAGACCGGAGTTTTTGAACAGACTCGATGAGATAGTTCTTTATAAACCGCTTACGAAACCTGAAATATCCAAGATTGTAGACTTGCTTCTCGGCGGACTTAAGAAACGTTTGGAGGACAAACGTCTTGATATTAAGCTCACCGATGCCGCAAAGAATCTTATAATCGACAGCGCATACGACCCGGTATACGGTGCACGTCCGCTGAAAAGATATATTCAGCAGACGGTCGAAACGCTGATTGCCAAGGAGATTATCGGCGGAAATCTCGGACTTGACGAGGTTATCACGATTGATTCCGACGGCGAAAAGCTCTTTATTAAGAGATAATATTTTGAGAGGGTACAACAAATTTTATTTTGCTGTACCCTCTTTTGGGGCTTTAGAAAAATAGTGCAGAATGGACAAACTGAGCAAAAGTAAGGCATCGTCCTTGCTTTTGGTACCCGAAGGCGTATGTGTATACGTCGAGAGGCGAAGTTTGTTCATAGCATAAAGCAATATTTATTTTAGAAATTCGTTCTTAAACGAATTTCAACATCTGTTTTAATTCATTTTGTGTATTTGGGTATTATCAATTATACTATTATATCGGTATTTTCTTGCTTTATGCGGTCTGTGCATTTTGCCTTTATTCTCGTACACATTTGCAGATGATATGTTTGATTTTGTCTGTTGAAAAAGGAATTTGATTGACGTTGAAATCGCCGATTTCCACTACGGTAGCGACGGTTTCTGTGTTGTCGTCGCCTGTCGGGACAAGTACGGAATCGCCGACTTTTATGCTTTCATCGTCCGTCAGATAGCGATATTTTTTCTCGCCGAAATCAAAAGCCACGCTGCACATTATATATTCGGATTTTCTGCGTTTTGCCTTGTCATAATTGAATATATCGCTTGAATTATGTGATTTTACAGACTTCGACAGGGCTTTTATAAAATAATCAAACCCTTTCGGAAGACCGGCTTTGTCAAAAGAGCCGGAAATCGTGTATGCCGGCTTGTTTTCGTAATCGACAGTGATTGTATAAGACCTTGTTTTGCCGGTATTGTCGCAGTGTGTCGGAGTGCCGTCGAAAAGTATTTCATTGCCAAAACGGTCAAATAAATCTTGTACGCATTTAGCATCTTCGTATTTATGAAAAGCTTTGCAACCCGTTCCGGAATCGAGAGTATGTTCGATTGTACCGTTTTTGCGGTCGATAATCAGATGTTCGGTCGAGGTTATATCGGAAAGCTTCCATTTGCCGCCGTTTTGCACCGTAAGCTTTTCGATTTTTGTATAATCCAAGGTGATTTTGTTTATTACATCGGCTTTGAAATTCCCGTCGAACAAATAAAGACTTTCCATGCCGAGGATTTCTCGTAAGCTGTCTGACAAATCCTTGAAATCATTGTTTAAAGGACCTTGAAATTTATATGTTATATCGTCATTGTCGGTAAGCTCGAGCTGCCAGTTGTCAATATCCGATGAAAATACATTGCTGTATTTGCCGATGAAACGTGATGTCAAAATTTCAAATAAACGCTCTGATGCCGCATTGTCTATATTAAAGTTTTTTACTCTCGCCTTTTCGTAGTTTTCGCCGTATCGGTTAGAGGTGCAGCCGTCGAAATATACGCTGCCGCCTTTGTCAATTGCGATATGCTGAACAATCTTGATATTCGGAGAGTGGGAATGAAGGTTTGAAACAATGCGAATCGTCTTCAGATTGCCATGAAAAGCGGTTATATTGTCCTCCGTGAGTGCCGCAAGTCTGAAAAGTGCAAGAGCAAACCATGCACGGTTTTCAAAGGATACAATCTCGGAGGCTGTGCTGTGTGCAAAAGACTTCCATTGAGAATGTATCGCCGACCCAAGCAGCTGTATATCCGTTACACTGTTTATGATTTCATAAAGCTTGGTGTATTTTGCGGCGTCATGTCCGTATTTTTGAAAGAAGGAATGTCCGTAGTCTGCGGTAAATCCGATAGCGTCGCATTCGTTCGCCGGCCGATTGTCGGTTAATTCTTCATACCCGGTATCGGGGTTGCGGAATTTGTCGCACCACTTTACGGCAAAATCGTGTATTTGTTTCATATCTGCCATATTTATACATTCCTTTCTTTTGTATTCTTATTACTTGGTATTCTCAAGTCCGAGTAAAATGTTTACGGCACGCTGCAAATCGGAATGTTCGTGGTATGCCGATATGAGTTTTCTTTCCTGTGATGTTAATTCATTCTTGTCGAGATGAATATCGAGAAGTTCGCTCGGAGATACGTTCAGGGCGATGCATATGCCGGAGAGTAAATCGACGTCCGGCCGGTTAAGGCCTTGTTCCCAATTTGATACACGGCTGCTTGATACTCCTATTTTTTCGGCAAGTTGTTTTTGTGACATATTGTTTTCCTTGCGATATTTACATATCCGCTTGCCAATCTCATAGCTCATTAACATCACTCCTCATATTTTAGTATATCAAAAATTCTCTAAAAAGTCAATGAAACTACAAAATTTTGTGAAAAAAACCTTGACAAAACAGGAAAACTGTTGTATAATGAAAATATAACAGAAATGCTGTTTTGTGTAAAGAGGGGGGTTGCACCTTATGCGTGTATATGAAAAAGTAAAAGAATACATAAAAAAACACGGAATTAAACAAACGGCAATAGCAAAGAAATGCGGAATGGAACCAAGCACACTAAGCTCTATATTGAACGGGAAGCGCAAGATGTATGCGGACGATTTAAAAGCGATTTGTTTTGCGCTGAACGTCAGTCCGGAAATATTTGTTGATTTTGAAAAAAAGAGTGCCTGAGGGGGAATGAAAAATGAATAAATATTGCAGCAAATGCGGGAAGCCTGTAGAAGACGGCAGCTCCTTTTGCAAAAACTGCGGTGCGAAAATACCATATGAATCAAACTTTGCTTATGCCGGCGAGTATTATGTACCGTACAGAAAAACGCCTACGCAGACGCTTGCGGACAGGGAAAGAGCCTCTGCTGTTGTATGGACTGTTGTGGCAGGCTTGCAGGGGATTATAGCCTTGCTGACGATAAGCGAATTGTCATTGATCGGAAGCCTTATAGGAATACCTCTTGCATGGGGTGGGTTGCTTATGTTGGCACTTGCTTCATACAATGCGTACGGTGCGTATTGTTCTTTCAGACGTGTGAAGCGTGTTTTGGAACGCAGACGGGGGATTGTATGGGAATACGATAAAATGCTGGTAACAAGCATCGTGTTTATTGTTTTGAATGTAATCTTCGGAGCGGTAATAGGCGTAGCCGGAGCAGTATTTGATTTGTTCAACAGATATTATGCATTGAACAATGCACAGTATCTTGAGGATAATTGATATTAAAAACGAAAGGGGGTAAATAGATATGTTTTGTATGCATTGTGGGAAAGAACTGCTTGACGGCAGCAAATTTTGCAGAAATTGCGGAAAAGCCGTAGACGGCGAAAATGTAAATCAGCAGCCGCAGAGTCAATACGGAAATCAAGTATATCAACCTGCATACCATCCGTATATTCCGCAGAAAAATATTGTTCAGCAGCTTTCGGCAAAGATAAAAACCGAAGCCGTTATATGGCTTGTGATAGCTTGTATTCAATATATTCTCGGCATCGTCAATATAGCGATCGGCGCAGACAGCTATGACGGAGAGTTTTTGATTACATACGGTATTTTCATTATTTTAATTGCTGTTATAAATACCGTTTCGAGTGTTCGTGATTTTACGTACAGCACACAGATTTTGAACGAGCCGGTAGGGATAATTGCAAAATACGAGCCTGTGGGAGGAGTTGTCGCAACTCTTATTTATAATATAATTTTCGGCGGAATAATAGGCGTTGCAGGTTCGGTTTACGCTTTTATAATACGCAATTTTGTTTTATCAAACCAAATACAATTTGCGCAAATAGAGCAGCAGCATTCTACCCTGAGCAATTAAAAAGGCTTGTATCACAAATAAATATACGAAAGGTGGTAAATAATTGTGTTTTGTACAAAATGCGGAAACGAAAATCCGGACAATGCCGGATTTTGCCTGAATTGCGGAAATCCGCTGAATGGCGGGCAGGCTGCATATCCGCAAAACAATCCGGCATACGGACGGCAGGAATATGCGGAAAACGCAAGAATACTGCGAGAGCAAAAAATAGCGGCACAAGAAAGAAGAACACAAAGACGGGAAAAATTCATCGCCGTATTATGGCTTATTTCCGGTATATTGCAGATTTTATTGGGTATAGGGCAAATAGTGGAAAGAATCTATTACGGACTGTCATTCATGGATGATAGGATTTTGCAGTACGCCTGTATATCAAAGCTGCTGTCCGGCGGAGGACTTATTATAATGGGTCTTATTTCTATAGCGTTTTTTTTGCGGATGGGCAAAAAAACGCAAGTTTGTAAAAAAATATATATGCCGGTGATGATGTGTGTTTTGCAGATTATTTTTATTTCTTCCAGCTTGATACAGATAGGTTATTCGCTCGGTCCATTAATGCCATTTTATTATGAAATTTATTCATTATTGTCTGGTAATATTAGTAAAGTATTTGAATACGGCAGTAATATTGTTACGGCAGTTATATGTATGCTCCCTATTTTTTCGGCTGTTATGGAATTTATAAATATATCGTGCCGAAAAAGCAAGGCAGAAACACCCAAAGGTCACAATCGGTTAATTGCATCGGCGCTTTTCTTGGCAGCTTGCCTCATAATTACGTCTGTCGCATCATATTCTTTGTGGCAATATAAATATAATATTTATCTGAAAGAAGAAGAAAGGATTGGGCAGGTTGTTTCAAGCGGAAGTTTGAATGATTATCCGAACAGAGTTATAGGTCAGTCGCTGGATAATTATATGCAAAGTATAGATTCGGACAAACTCAATACCTACGTTAATAATTATTATTATGCAGCCAACGATCCCGAAAGATTATACTGTTCCAAAGAAATATCATACCATGCTTCACCGGAAGATAATCGTTACATTGAAAGATGGCTTCGATACTCTTCTTCCTCCGAAGAACTTCAAGACGGTAGTCAAGAAACCGAAATTTATATTACATTTTGCATAAATGAGGCAAAAAATTCAATTAATATTACAAACGTTAAGATAGACGGTAAAGATCTTGACGATGCGCAGCGTGAAAAATGGATAAAGAAGTATATAGGCGGGCAGGAGGATTGGTATTTGAAAAACCGCGGAGAAAGGTATATGGAAGATGGGGCATATATATCTGATGACGAAGTATTTTATATTGCACCGGACTATAAATTTAAGACAACAACTGTATTTAAAAACTCCGGTTATAAAGAAGTAGAAGCGTATGACATATCATATGATGGGGAAAGGCTGTGGCTGAAAGTCGAGTCAACCGACGAGAATGGCAAAAGTTCATATTACTGGATTCCGAAAGATGCGTATAAAGACAAATACAGAAGCAGCTATACGTCAGGAGGCACATATTCTGATTTGGAGTTGCTCGGGCAGAGATATTATAGAGACGGTGTTTATGTATCTAACACAGATAGGTTATATACATTGCCCTACTCAGGCAAGTCTTGCCTAGTAAAGTTTGATACCTCCGGGACAAAAGATGTGTATGACTATATAGTGAAAGAAGGGAAGCTATGGTTAAAATTAAAAGAAACAATAGACGGTCAAACATCATATTACTGGATTCCGAAAACAGAAAGCGGTTTGTCGTAATATAATGCCTATCAGATTATATGAAATTAAAACCTTAAGAAAAGGGGAAATGAAAAAATGAACATATGTAAAAGTTGCGGAAATGAAATTGGTGAAAATGAGAAGTTTTGCCGGAAATGCGGTGCTGCCGCAGAAGTACAGACTGATTATCAGAATACATATGCAGTGCAGGGAAGTGCGCCGTATAGGACAAAAAGCGAACTGACGGCGGCACACAAATATTTTATGATAAAGTTTAAAAGAATATTGGCGCTCGTAATGATGGTTCTTACGGCAGGAGCAATTGTAGCCGGTTTGATGTCAATAGCTCCGCTGAACAGTAATTATAAATCGGCACTTGCTCACGGAAGCAGTATTTCATATATTGAATCTGTCGGCGGCAAAACGCTGGAAGAAGCGTATTACAAGGATTACGGCAAATATTTGGAAAACGAAGCTGCAATCTCGTATACAACGGCTTGTCTTGTCAGCGGAATTTATCAGACCGTGCTGCTTATTCTGTTGTTATATTGGGTTTACTTATTCATGGAATCATCATTCAAAAAGCAACTTTACGAAGAAACCGGAGAGATAGAATAACAGGAAAGGCAATATATACACAACACGGAACGACAGCTGTTTTGAACCGATACAAATGAGGTTCGGCAAGCCGGACGTTCCGTGTCGCTGTTCTGCATATATTACTAAACTTTATGTGCAGTAATAATCGTATAGCTGTATGCATTTACGGTAATCACACAATCGGGCGTGTGCACATACCAATTTTTCCCACGCCGTTCAATCGAAACGGCGTGATTTAATATGCGGTCTTTGCACCATTCTGCGGGATTATCCGTATCGATATAGAGATTGCGCCGTATGCGCTTAGCACCGAGTTCCGTTGTATGAAGCTTTTCGATATTGCATATTAATTCGTTCATGATTCCGACCTTTCGGTGAAAAAGCATTTTTAATAATTGTTATTTCCTCATTTGAGCCGCTTTGACCGTATTTTTCATAAGCATTGCAATCGTCATCGGGCCTACGCCGCCGGGAACGGGGGTGATAGCACCTGCGATTTCCTTTACGTTTTCAAAATCAACGTCGCCGCAAAGCTTTCCCTCTGCGTTTCTGTTCATTCCGACGTCAATGACAACCGCTCCGGGTTTTACCATATCGGCGGTTATAATATTTTCTTTTCCCACTGCTGCAACGATTATATCCGCACGCAGACATTCTTCTTTCAGATTAGCTGTTTTTGAATGGCAAACCGTAACCGTTCCGTTTTGGTGAAGCAGCAGCATTGCCTGCGGTTTGCCGACTATATTGCTTCTGCCGACAACTACGCAGTGTTTTCCGGCAACGTCTATTCCGCTTTCTTTTATCAGCTCCATAACGCCTGCCGGAGTACACGGCAGAAAATCATAATCGCCTATCATGATTTTGCCTACGTTGACGGGGTGGAATGCGTCAACGTCTTTATTCACGCTTATTCTGTTTATTACGGCTTTTTCGTCAAGATGCTTCGGCAGCGGCAGCTGCACCAATATTCCGTCTGTGTTTTCCGATTCGTTCAATGTATCTATCAGCTCTTCCAGCTGTTCCTGCGTTGTTTCCTCCGGCAAAACATATTCCGACGATATCATTCCGACCTCTTCGCAGGCACGCTTTTTGTTGCGCACGTATACCTTTGAAGCGGGGTCGTTTCCCACAAGCACCACCGCAAGGCAAGGTTTAATGCCTTTTTCTTTTAACGCTTCCACTTCTTTCGCCGCTTCTGCTTTTATTCTTGCCGAAACCTTTTTTCCGTCTAAAATCATCATTTTTTATACCTCCGTTATTTTCCGGTCTTACAAGACACGTGTTTTTATATCCTATTAAATCTTCTCGCCCGGCGAGCCTGAGCGCTTTGCGCACAAGGTCGGCATTTTCCGGACGGGTAAATTGCAAAAGTGCTCTTTGCATACGCTTTTCTTCTTTTGATTTCGCAACATATACCTCCGTCATTGTACGTGGGTCAAGTCCCGTGTAGTACATACAAGTTGATATTGTTCCGGGAGTCGGGTAAAAATCCTGCACCTGCTGAGGATTCAAATGCTCTTTTTTCAGATATTGCGCCAGAGTTACCGCCGATTTGAGCGTGCTTCCGGGGTGGCTCGACATCAGATACGGTACGAGATATTGCTCTTTGCCTATCTCTTTATTGATTCTGTAATATTTTTCGCAGAATTTGTTGTATACTTCCACCTTGGGTTTGCCCATTTTGCTCAAAACCTCCGGGCAGACGTGTTCGGGCGCAACTTTCAGCTGCCCGCTTATGTGATGCTCGCACAGCTCATACAAAAATTCATCGGATTTATCCGCCATTATATAGTCAAATCTAAGTCCAGAACGGACGAATACTTTTTTGACGCCCTGAATCGCACGAAGCTTCCGCAAAAGTTCCAGGTAATCCTTGTGTGATACGTCCATATTCGGGCATACGTCCGGATATAGACACTGACGGTTTTCGCATACGCCGAATTTAAGCTGCTTTTTGCAGGCGGGAAATCTGAAATTTGCGGACGGTCCGCCAACGTCATGGATATATCCTTTGAAATCGGGGTGTCGGACAAGCTTTTCCGCTTCCGCAATAATTGATTCGTGGCTTCTGCTTTGCACGATTCTGCCCTGGTGAAACGCCAGCGCACAGAAATTGCAGCCGCCGAAGCAGCCTCTTGCGCTTATCAGGCTGAACTGTACTTCGTTTATAGCCGGAACACCGCCGTATTTTTCGTACATCGGGTGGTATCGGCGCTCAAACGGAAGTGAGAATACTTCGTCAAGTTCTTCCCTTGAAAGAGGCATTTGCGGCTTGTTCTGCACAAGGTATCTTCCGGCACATTCCTGCACCACTGTTTTTCCCCGTATCGGGTCGTTATTTTTATACTGAATACGGACAGAATCCGCATATTTGCGTTTGTCGCTTTTAACTTCTTTGAATGACGGACATTCTTCGTAATCGATTATGCCGTCGAGGGTTTTTGCTATATATGCCGTGCCGTCGAGATATGTAATCTGCGATACGTCATACCCGGCATTAAGTGCGTCGGCATATTCTGCGATACACCGCTCGCCCATGCCGTACATCAGAAGGTCTGCGCCGCAGTCGAAAAGTATCGAACGGCGCACATTGTTATCCCAGTAATCGTAGTGAGCGTATCTGCGCAGGCTTGCCTCGATACCGCCTACGGCAATCGGAATATCTCCGTAAGCTTCCCGTATTCTGTTGCAATATACTATAGTCGCCCTATCGGGTCTTTTGCCGGCAGCACCGCCGGGGCTGTACAAATCCTCACTGCGCCTGTGCTTTGCCACGCTGTAATGTGCGACCATGGTATCTATATTTCCTGCGGAAACCAGAAATCCGAGCCGAGGTCTGCCGAATCTTTTAAAATCCTCTGCGGATTTAAAATTCGGCTGTGCCAATATTGCCACCTTATATCCGTGCGATTCGAGTACTCTCGACAGAATCGCCGCCGCAAACGAGGGGTGGTCTACATATGCGTCCCCGCTGACAAAAACGAAATCCGGCTGAACCCAGCCTCTTGCTTCCATATCGCTTGCCGTAACGGGTAAAAAATTATTTTCCATTTTGTTTCTCCATCATTTCGTCAAACTGCTGGCGTGTCATTGTGAGCGTTCTCGGTTTGTTGCTTCCGTCGTAAGTGGAAATTACGTTTCGCTTGTCCAGCATATCTATGAGCCGTCCGGCTCTCGCATATCCCACTTTAAGGCGTCTTTGGAGCATGGAAGCCGAAACCTGCCCGAGTTCAAATGCAATCTCTGCCGCTTCCGTGAAGAGTGCGTCGTCCGAATCGGTGTCCTCAACAGCCGGCACAGGGGCGCTGCTGCCTTCAATTTCGCTCATAATATCATCGTTGTATGCTGCAGCGGTCTGCGATTTAATATAATTAACTATGTTTTCGACGTCTGTGTCGGATACAAACGCACCCTGTACACGGTTCGGATTTGAGCTTCCGGCAAGCATCATGAGCATATCGCCTTTGCCGACAAGCTTTTCCGCTCCGCTTGTATCGAGAATCGTCCTCGAATCCGTTGAACTTGATACCGCAAACGATATTCTGGACGGTATGTTCGCCTTTATAACGCCGGTTATAACGTCAACAGACGGTCTTTGCGTAGCAACTACAAGGTGCATACCGGCGGCTCTCGCCTTTTGCGCAATACGGCAGATATAATCCTGAACTTCACCGGGTGCTACCATCATAAGGTCGGCAAGCTCGTCTATTATTATTACAATCTGCGGAAGTACCGTTCCGCCCTCGTCACGCATTTTCTTGTTGTAGCCTTTCAAATCACGCACCATATGGTCGGCGAATTTGAGGTATCTTTCTTCCATTTCTTTAACTGCCCAGCAGAGTGCGCCGGCAGCTTTTTTCGGGTCGGTCACAACGGGTATGAGCAGATGAGGTATGCCGTTGTACGAGCCAAGCTCCACGACCTTCGGGTCTACCATAACGAGCTTCACCTCGTCCGGCTTTGCTTTATACAAAATACTTGTAATAATCGTATTTATGCATACACTCTTACCGGAGCCCGTGGCACCGGCAATGAGCAAATGCGGAGTTTTGGCAATATCCATTACAACCGTGCTGCCGTTTATATCACGGCCTACGGCTACGGCAAGCTTGGACGGATGATTTTTAAATTCCGGAGTTTCAAGCATTGTACGCATATATACGGTGGTTACCGTATCATTGGAAACTTCTATGCCGATGCAGCCCGGCAATACTTCGATTCTTACGTTGCTCGCCGGCAGGCGCAGCGCAATATCACGGTCGAGTGCCGTAATCTTGTTTACCTTGATACCCTCGGCGGGCAAAACCTCGTATCTTGTAACGCTCGAACCTCTCGTTATATTCGTAACTCTTGCCTGTATTCCGAAGCTTTCGAGAATATCCACCAGTTTTGCGGCACTTTCTTTCAGCTGTGCCAGGTTTCCGCCGGTATGTACTTTCGGCGCTTCACTCAAAAGCGGAGTTTCGGGCATTTTGTAATTGTCGTATAAATGCTCGTCCACGATTTCGCCGTCGTCGTTTATCTTAACCGGTTCTGTTTCCGTCGGTTCTTCGTTCGGCACTTCGGCAGATTCGGTGGTTTTTTCTTTGTGCTTTTCCTGCTTCGGCTCGGGCATAGGCTTTTCCGCCGCCTGCTCAAGCTCCGAATTTGTATCTTTAATTACTATATTGTCTTTCCAGTTGTAATCTTCCAGCTGATGCTCCGGCGGCTGTTCTTCACGCTTTTTCTTTTCTTTTTTAGGATTGCTCGCAGGTGCGGGAACTTCTTCGTCATATTCGCTCGCTGTAAACATTCCCTCTTTTATGTCCAAAGCGATTGTTTTAAAACCAAGCAATACTTTTTTGATTCCGGTAATAACGGAAAATTGGAATATTACAACGACCATAATCGCAAGAAGCGCAAACGCTATAACGAAGCTTCCCAGTCCGCCGAACAAAATGAAAAGTCCTTCGCCTGCCGCTCCGAATACTCCGCCGGAAAATCCGCTTTGCCCGGCAAGATAAGCGCCATTTATTCCTCCGTTTATTTTGTCGTTTCCTATTCTGTATATAAGATGAAGAATTACGGAGCAGATGAACGGCAGAAGCAATATCATGGACGTTCTGAGTTTCTTAAGCTTCTGCATGAAAAGAGCGGCAGCACCGCCTGCCAGCAGGCACAACGGAGTTATATATGCCGCACTCCCGAAAAGACCGGTGAAGATATTCAGCATCCATTTGCCGAAAAGTCCGCACCACGGCGTCCATATGCTCAATACAAACAAAATGCCGAACGCTATGAAAACTATCGGTATTACATTTACTCCCTGCTGCGGCTTTGCGGCAGCCTTTCTTCTGACAACTTTCTTTGCCATCCGTATTCAATCCTTTCAAATAATTACATATTTATTAGTATATCACAAATTGCACGAATTGTCAATTTGTTTGATTAATTATTCACGGAAAAAGCGAATTTGCAAAAAATGATTTTACGGTTCGGCGTTTGCTGTTTTTTTACAAGTAAAATTATTTTCTGCAAATCATTGACAAAATTCCGGCTTTATGCTATAATATTATTTGGAAAAATTAACCGAACGGTCGGGAAAAATTCGGTAAAGGGCGGGATTGATGTTGTCGGAGCAAAGCAGAGAATGCAAAAAACGAAAAATGCTCGAAAAATGTTTTGAGCTTTTTGTAAAAAAGGGGCTTGAAAATACAAGTTTAAATGATTTGGCAGCATATTGCAAGACCTATAAAGCAGCATTATATAATTATTTTAAGTCGAAAGACGAAATTATATTGGAAGCCGCAATGATGTATATGAAAACGTTGGATGAGATGTTTAAAAAGGAATTTACAAATCCAAGGCCGACTATAGAAGAAGCACTCAAAAGAGGGTTTGAAGTGATTTGCGGACAGCGGAGCGAATTGAGATATATTTATCAGGTTATATCAAGCCCGAAATACGGCAGAACAAGCAGAGAAGAATTGTCGGTTATTTATTCAAAATATTTTGAATATTCCGAAACTTTTGCGGAATTTTACGGTGTAGACCACAGCAAATTCAGACCGTATTTTCTTTTATTTGTGGCTACGGTGCATGATTATTGTCTGTGGGAAAACGACGGCTTGGTCGATGAAAAGCTTAGATTTATTTACGAAAGAGTATCAACACTCGGTATTAAAAAAGGTGTGTGAATTTCGGAAAGAGGTGTTTGAAATGGCAAAAATTAATATTATAATTGCCGATTCGGATGAACTGTATCTGAATCATTTGACGAATTATTTAATTGAACATAACAATACTTTTCAAGTATGCTCCTTTACCGCAAAGGAGGCATTAACCGCTTATCTTGCGGATAAATCACATAAGACGGATATTATTGCGTTTTCGGAAGATTTGATGAACGAAGATATTGCGGCTGCCGATATTCCGGTGAAAATATTACTGTCCGACGGCAGCTTTTCATCATTGACGGAGTATGAGTCCGTGAACAAATTTCAGAAAACCAATAAATTTATAAATGATATATTGATGATTTATGCGGAAAAAAGCGGCAGAGTCGAAGCTGTTTCCCTCGGTGATAAAAATACAAAGATTATCGGCTTTTATTCACCTGTCGGAGGAGTCGGAAAAACGACCGTTGCTTTGGGGACGGCATATGCATTGGCAATGCAGGGCAAAAAAGTATTCTATTTGAATGCCGAAAAAATTAATTCTACTGTCGAAATCCTGAACAGAGGCGAAACGGGAAATTTTTCGGATGTTTACCTGGCACTTAAAACAAAAGGTGCTAATGTAGGTCTTAGAATCATGGCAAATAAATATACTGATAGTGAAAGCAACATTTCATATATAAATCCTGCGGAGAGTTCTTTGGAAATAAATGAGCTGACGGAAGATGAATTTAAAAGACTTGTTGCGGAATTTGAAAAATTAGGGGAATTCGATATTGTTATAATAGATTTTGACAGCGATTTCTCAAAAGAGAAGATATCGATGCTCGAAACGTGCGACAGAATAATAGTTCCGTTTACAGACGAAAGCATTTCTCTTTCAAAAATTAAATTGTTTGCCAGAGAATTGGGAATGTATGATGAGTTGAGCAATATCGGCAATAAATCAATATTTGTTTTAAACAAGGCAAATCAGCAAAGCGATGCAATATTGCGAAACAGCAATGTTGATGACTTTTTGGAAACGAAAGCATGTGTATTTGCTTCGCCCGTATTCAGTGAAACAAGAAATATTTTTCATTCGGGCAATAATGTACTCTCGGCACTTTCGAGCATAATTGAGTGTATTTAAGGCGGTGAAACCGAATGATAGAAAATATTTCGGAGTATATACAGGAAATAAGAAATATGGTTTCAAACAGACTGGATTTAACAAGGGATTTGTCCGATGATGAAATCAGAGAGGTTATTTCGCAGGTAATAGCTGAAAAATCTCACGAAAAATATCTTTCGCTGTCGGAAAAGAAATCTGTTATGGACGGTGTGTTTAATTCAATGAGGGGTCTTGATGTTTTGCAGCCGCTGGTTGACGACCCCACAGTGACGGAAATAATGATTAACGGACCTGATGATATTTTTATAGAACAAGACGGTAAATTGTTTAAAAAAAATATATCGTTCGGCTCAAACGAAAAACTGGAAAACGTTATTCAGAATATAGTTGCGAAAGTAAACAGAACCGTAAACGAATCGACGCCTATTGTCGATGCCCGGTTGAAAGACGGTTCGCGTGTTAATGTAGTGTTGCCTCCGATTGCTCTAAACGGTCCTACGGTTACGATACGAAAATTTCCGGAGAATCCAATGACTGTTGAACAGCTTATTGCGTACAAATCAATTACGCCCGAGGTTGCGGAGTTTTTGGAAAGGCTTGTAAAGGCAAAATATAACATATTTATAAGCGGAGGTACGGGCTCGGGAAAGACAACATTTCTTAATGCTATGTCAAATTTTATACCTCATGATGAACGTGTTATCACTATAGAAGACTCGGCGGAATTGCAGATACGCAGCGTTGACAATCTTGTTCGCATGGAAACACGTAATGCCAATATGGAGGGCAAGGGTGAGATAACGATAAGAGATTTGATTAAATCTTCTTTAAGAATGCGCCCGGAACGTATCGTAGTCGGCGAGGTTCGAGGTCCGGAAGCTCTTGATATGCTCCAAGCTATGAATACGGGTCATGACGGTTCTTTGTCAACAGGACATTCAAACTCGGCAAGAGATATGCTTTCGCGTCTTGAAACAATGGTTTTGACAGGTGCACAAATTCCGCTGGAAGCAATCAGACAGCAGATAGCTTCGGCAGTGGATATTATAATACAGCTTTCCAGACTTCGGGATAAATCAAGAAGGACTATGGAAATAACAGAGGTTTTGGGATATGAGGACGGAGAGATAAAACTGAATCCTATATTTAGGTTTGTTGAAACGGGCGAGGATGAAAATCATAAAATCATAGGCAAACTGACAAGGACGGAAAATAAAATGGTGAATGTGCAAAAATTTTTGTCGGCGGGATTGCCGGATGAAATTTAACACGCAAAAGATTGCGTATAAAAAGGTGGGGACTGAAATATGGCATTGTTTAAAAAATCGGAGAAAGCGGAAATGAAAGAACGTGAAGACGGTTTAACGGATTATGACATATATGTTATGAACAAGAATGAAAGGATGTTTTATATCATTCTTGCATATGTCGTTATATTTATAGTCGGATATATTTTTTATGAAAACATTATTTTGGCAGCGCTGCTTGGCTTATTGGCATTTAAATTCCCTAAAATGAGGACGGGTCAGATAATTAAATCAAGAAAAAACGCATTAAGTATTCAGTTTAAAGATTGGCTGTATTCGCTGTCATCATCTATGTCTGCGGGGCGATCCATAGAAATGGCATTCAAAGAATCGTATAAGGATTTGGAAATTATTTATACAAACCCGGAAACGCCGATAATGAAAGAGCTTCAGCATATGATAAGGCGTCTTGAAATGAACGAAACGGTCGAGGATGTCGTTCATGAATTTGCGGAAAGAACACATATAGAGGACATTATGAATTTTGCCGATGTAATTAAGATAAGTAAGAGAAGCGGCGGAAATCTTGTAGAGGTAATCAGAAGCACTTCAAATGTTATAGGGGATAAAATAGAAACAAAAGCGGATATTGAAACCACTATTTCGGGGAAAAAATTTGAATCGAGGATTCTTTGCTGTATGCCTGTTGTCATGGTGGCGATTTTGACGGCAACCTCCTATGATTATATGGAAAAGGTATTCACGACCTTGATAGGGCATGTTGTAATGACGATTTCAATAGTGATGTTTGTTGCGGCATTTTTTATAGGTGAAAAAATAATGGATATAGAGGTGTGACAATGAGTGTTATAAAAATAATTATAACGGCGGTATCGGGTATATTTTTGGCGATTGCGGCTGTGATTATTCTTTTAAATAACAAATGCGGCAAAGAAATATATGCAGAATATCGCAACTATCTGACAAAAGAGGATTGCGCACTTAAAGATTATATACATATCGGTTTGATGCTTAATGCAAAAATAAATTTGTATAAATATATGCCGGAAATATTGGTAACCGAAATGCGAAAATATAATGTCTCGATTAAAAATAAGATTACGGAGCTTTACGGCATAAAGCAATCTGATTTTTACGGCGAGGTACATTCGGCGGAAAAGTGGTTGTATTCATTGCTCTGCTTTGCTTTGTGTTCGCTGTTTTCGCTTGCGGTCATATTAAACAACGGAGATATATCCACAAGTGCCGTTTTGCTCGGTGCGGCAATAATAGGGGCTGTAGGGCTGCCGTTTTTGGCTGATTATGAGCTTAATTCAAAGATAGAGAAAAGACGGATGTCAATTCAACTTGAGTTCCCTGATTTTGTAAATACATTGATTTTGTTAGTGAATGCGGGAATGACAATTCCGAAGGCTTGGGAAAAGATTGTTGGCGAAAGCAAAAAAACAACGCCGTTATATACGGAGCTAAGGGTTTGTCTTGCGGAAATCGGTGCGGGAAAAAGCGAAACCGTGGCATACGAAGAGTTCGGCAGACGCTGTAAGGTGAAAGAAGTAGTAAAATTTGTTTCTGTTATAATTCTTAATTTGAGGAAAGGCGGCAGTGAGGTTGTATCGGCGTTAAAGCTGCAATCCGCCGAATGCTGGGAAATGCGAAAGGCGACAGCCAAAAGATTGGGAGAAAAGGCTTCAAGCAAGCTTATGCTTCCTATGGGAATAATGCTTTTGGGTATTATGCTGATAACGGTGCTGCCGGCTGTTCTGGCACTTATGTCTATGTGAATTGGTTACGGTTAAAACTTTGTTTTGATAAAAAACAAAATTTAATAAAACATTGCAGGGAAAGGGGGAAATAAATATGTTAAAGAGTTTTCTTAAGGACGAAAGCGGTATGGGAACTATCGAAATCGTTGTTATTATTGCTATTTTGGTTGGACTTGCGCTGATTTTCAGAGATGGTATTACAAATTATGTTAATAATCTTATGGATAAGATTTGGGATACCGATCCGGGTGCTACAGACGGAATGAAGTATGAAAAGAAAACCCCTTAGGGTGATATCGTGATAGCAACGGTACTTATCATGGAGATTTTCTCCGGCAGCAATGACAATACATATCGCTCGGCATATACGGGCGGTATGTATTGAACGGCGGTTATAACGATTGGCAGACATTATTTAATTTTTAAGAAAAGGTGCGGTTTTATTACCTTTGTTTAAAAATTAAATAATGCACCGGATTGGTATCTGCGGAGAAATGCATGAAAGGCCGGTCGGAAATTAAGATAAAACATCATATTATTAAATAATGGAGCGGAATTATGGATAAGAAAAAAATAATTATAATCGTAATAGGTGCGATTCTTTTAATCGCTGCCTGTACAACAATCGGTGTCAGCGGCGTGTTAAGTCCGTATGAGCGGCAGATAGGAGTCGCTTACAAGCTTTTGGAACAGGAAAAGTATGAGGAAGCTATCTTGGCATTTGACAAGGCAATTGAAATTGATGTCAGACGTGCAAAGGCATATATAGGAAAAGCAGATGTTTATGTAACAAGATGCGATAAAAAGACGCTTGACGATACGGAAAAGGTTTTGAAAACGGGATATAAACAGCACTATGATGATAATGCTTATGTTGACGCTATAATTCGGCTTGCAGACGAGCTGTATACAAAAGAACAGAAGAAATGGGCAATTGATTTGTTAGACTTTGGTTATGAATTAACCAATGATGAAAGGATTAAAGAACGAAAAAATCAAATTATAGGTGAGCTTTCCGAAAAAATCCTGTCGGAATTATATACAATGTTTGAAAACGGTGAGGACGAGAAAATAAAAAAGGAGATACAGTCGGAAAAGTATATTGAATTTATGTCATTTGTTGATAATGATGAATTTAAGTACATATATTTCCCGGATAAAAATGCGGAACAAACCGGAAAGGGAATCGCTCTTTATTATGTGGATTCCAAAAAATTCGGAAATATTTTCGTATATTACGGGGATTTTTCCGGCGGAGTCAGAAGCGGAACCGGTACGTGGGTCGGCGCAAGCGGAGAATCGTATTATTGGTTTGAAGGCGCTTGGAGTGATGATGCTCCGAACGGAGCCGGAAACGAAGTCTGGGATACTACTACAAACGGAAAAGATAGTGGAACTATATATAAAGCTTTGGTCAGCGGAAATTATGTCAACGGTCTTTTGGACGGAACATTCACTAAAACAGAGTATGTTACAGACGGTAGGGTGTTTACATTTAATGATGTTGTTGCAAATAACGGAGTGCTTGCCCGAAATGGCTGCGGGGAAGAAGATGAGGACGGCTATTGTGCGGCTGTTGGTGCCATTGATGGTGTAGGTAAAGTGCATTGGCACTCTAAAGGTGGGTTAAACGGTGTTGAAGGATTTTGCGAAAATCAGTAAGTGACCCGTGCTGCGGCTGCTCATACAGCGAAGCTGTAATTCTTGTTGCATTGGAACGGAAGCATTTTGAAACGTTCGGCAGCCATTGATTAGCGAATAGGAGTACGAATATGAAAAGAAGTTCAAAAGGTTCATATACAATTGAAGCAACAATTGTCATATCGTCAATGCTTATTGCTTTGTGTGCGGTAATGTTTGCGTTCATGATAATGTACCAAAACGTTGTTATAATTTATGCGGCTTCCTACGGTGCTCAGCAGGGAGCGAGGTCGTGGGTTAATACCGGTATATCGACGGACGGTTCTCAAAGAGAGTATACCAGCGGATTGTACAGTGAAATAGCGGAAATTACGGGCGGCGGAGAAGTTGCCGCAAAAAAGACAAAAATAGAGGACGCTGTTAAAGAAAAATTGAAAATGAGCATCTTTTCTGTTGATACGGCAGAAATCAAGGTGGATTTTAAAAATAGCATATTGCAAAGAAAGGTTGTTGTTGATATAAATCAGCAAATTCCGATACCGTTCGGCAGCATTGCAAAGTTTTTTAACAACGGAGAAGCATTTGCAATCAAGGCGAAAATGGAAGCAACGGTGGCAGAGCCTACGGAATACATAAGAAATATCGATTATGCAATGGAATGGGTACGAAGCGCCGGGAAATGGTTGAAAGAAACATTGGGCGGCGATGCGGGAAGCAAGGCGGCAAAAAAGATAAAGGGGTTGAAATAATGCATAAAAAACAACAAAAAGGCGCTGTAACGGTGTTTTTGGTGATAATTTTGCTTGCATGTTTTATGTTTGGAGGCTTCTTTATCGATTCGGCACGAATATTGGTTGCTAAACGCCATGTTAAAAATACGGTTAATTCGGCAGCACGCTCCGCATTGTCTTATTATGATGAGAGCTTGGTTGCGGAATACGGATTGTTTGCCGTTGACGGAGATACCGTGAATGATAATTTTAATAAATATCTTGCCAATAATCTTACAAAATCAAAAGATGACGGAATGTCAATGTTCAAGTATAAAATAAACAGTGCGCAGGCAACGCCGCAACGGGTGCTCGAGGGAGAAGAACTGCAAAGACAGATTGTTGAATATGAAAAATACAGAGGACCTGTAAATATGACCCTTGGGGTTGTGGAAAAATTTAAAAAAATTTTTGAAGATACATCCGTGGACACAGAAAAAATTTCCAATGCTACAGACAGTATAAACGACTTTAAAAATAAGTTTAAGGACAGAGGCGGTGTATTGGCTGCGGCAAAACGCAGTATAAAAAATACAGTAAAGGATAATTTGAAAAAGGGGATTAAGGAAAAGCTTTCAAGCGTTACGTCCGACTGGGTAACAAATACTTTGCCGGCAAAATTAAAGAGGCAATACGACGAGGCGGAAAAGCAACTGAAAAGTGCGGAAAAAACCTTGGAAAATTTGAGGATAGAACGAAATAAATACGAGGATGCGGCAAAGGCGGTATGTGACGGAAGCGAACAATACAGCACATCCGATACGGCAAATGATTATATAGACCAAGATAAAACATTGGTTCAGCAAGCGGACGAGCAAATTGCTCAATTGGAGGCAGATATAAAAAAAGCAAAAGAAATTATAGATGATGTAAAAAAGGATATTGAGGCTGTGAGAAATCCTTTGGCGGCTGTTGTATTGAGTTGGGAAAAAGTAAAAGCGGAGCTGATTCCGGCGGAGCAGTCATACAATATTGCCAAAAGCAACAGGGAATCTGCCGAGAAAGAGAAAAATAATGCTCAATCCACTATAGATAAATATAACAAGACAATATCAAATGCCGGCGGAACCGTTTGGCTGTATGAAAAGGAAATTGAAAAGCTAAGAAATGCCAACGATGAAACGGCGCAGCTTTTGAACAATGAGGGCATTGATATTTACAACGATGAAGAATGGAAAAACTATTGCCGTTTGATTGATAAAAGCAATCGGACAAAAGAAGAAAAAGAGTGGATTAACAATATTGAAAAGCTGTATAATGATGTGTTAAACGCAACATATATGAAAAAATATTCCATGATGAAGAATTATAAGGAAATATCATCATATAATTCAAAGCTTGCGGCAAAACAAAACGAATTGCAAAAGGCACAGGCTTCATTGGCAACAGCCAATAATAAACTTAATTCGGCAACGGAAACATATAACAGTGCCGTATCTGAAGAAGATACATGGAAACAAAAGGTAAATGAAATAAAAGCGGAAATAAAAAGACTTGAAGATGATATAACAAACAAGCAGAATACTATGGCGAGTATTGCCGACAGATTAGATAATATTCCGGATTTTAACGTAGACGGAATTACGGTTCCGGAATTGAAAACGAAAGTGAGCGAGCTGGCAGATACGGTGTCGGAATACAACAGCTTGTTTGCACTTATTAAGAAAATGGGAGAAAGCCTGTCAAAAAAAATGTCTTCAGTGGTGACGGGAAACGGCGAACGTGTTGCAGATACGGAAGAAAAAAATCTTATTACACTGATGAAGTCGATTAAAACGAATATTAAGTCGATAATGAAAATATGTACAAACCCCGAGAGTCTGAGAAATGAAATGTATTATATTGATTATGTAATGGACAAAAGTACATACTTAACATCTCAGACGTCAAGAAGCCATTATTTTAACAAGGCTGAGGTTGAGTATATTATTTACGGCTTTGATAGCCAGGGGGCTAATATAATAGCTGCTGTAGGAACGGTTTACAGCATAAGATTTATTATTGATTCCGCAAACTACTTCTTTTATAATAATCCGGCTCCGGAGCTTGTTTCAAGAATTGCTTATGCGGTAGGTCAAGGCGCAGTAAGAGCGGCAGTCGATATGGTGAATATGCTGGTTGATTTTGACGGCGACGGTGCAAAAGGCTGCGCTGTATGCCCGTCATTGGATGATTTAAACTTAAAGCTGTCATATTCGGATCATTTAAGATTATTCTTGCTGATGAATTCGGGGACATCAAAGGATGCATTAAAAAATACCATTTCTACAACATTGGTTAAAGAGAAAAAGACAAAGGATTTGAATCAGATGTATACACAAATCAAGGCAGAGGCGGAGGTTGAAGTCAATCTCGTTATTCTGCCTATGTTAGGAAGCGATTTGTTGCCGAATAATTATTTTAGGAACGGCAGCTATGTTATACACGAAAATATTGTGGAGGGATATGAATAACAGTGAAAATGGATAAAAGAAAGCGAGGTTCACTGACTGTTGAGGCGGTTATAGCATTTTCGGTATTTATATCGTTTATGTTTATGCTGTTGTCCATGGTTAAAATATCGCTCGTTAAAATCACTCTTGAAAATGCCGTTTCGGAAACGGCAAAATATATTGCTTCAGCATCATATCCTATCGGTATGTTCAATGATATTGCGGACGACAGCAATAAGACGGTAAAGGCTGATATTGCCGAATTGAAAATAGGTAAAGATTTTCAGACAAAGGGAGTAGAAGCGCTTTACGAGGTCTTGTTTGCCGATTCGGAGGCAAAAGCTTTGAAAAGCGGGGACAGCGGCATAGACGAAATGTTCAAGGTTTTTAAGAATGCCGGAGAAGATATGATAAAGGATATTGTACTTACCGGTGCGGAAAATATTATATCAAAGGGTGGTTCAAAAGTCGTCGGGAATATAGTTTCTGAAATTATTGATAACAGCTATGTGGCGATTAATAAGGAAAATTTGACAGTAACAATAGCCAAATTGCCTGTTCCGCAACGAACATATGATATAGGCTACAACACGAAACAGTTTACGGATATGGGTCTTACAAAAAATGATTTTAATAAGGATGACGTTGTAATCGGGGTTGAATACATATATAAGCTCTCTTTTCCGTTCATGACAAGTATTGATATAAAGATGCGTGAGGCGGCGGTGGAACATGCCTGGCTTAACGGCGGGGCAGGAAACGTGACGACACGTACAGAGGGTCTGAAAATAAAGGATTGGACGGACGCTGTTTTTGGTGAGGAAATTGTATATATCACTGCCATGGGGAAGAAGTATCACAATGAAAATTGTTATTACTTGTGGAACAGCAAGATAGAATGTTATAAAAATGACGTTAAAGGGAGCTATACGCCTTGCAAAAAATGTGCTCCGTAGATAAAGGTGAGTGGAAATGTTAAATATATTATATGCTTTGGAAAGTGTTGTTTTATTGGTATTTAATATTATCATTGTAAAAAGGAATCGGGATAAAAAGTTAAAATGCGTATTGATTTCTGCGATGAGTATAATAATGTGCTGTGTTTTTACTTTGATAAAGGCAAAGGTCGGTATTTATGATTTTTTGGTAATGCTGATGATTGCGGCGCTTAATGTAATTACCGTATATGATATTAACACAAAATATATACCGGATGTATTATTAATCATCTTGAACGTGTTTGGGTTGATAACATCGTTTTTTATCCCGAACGGAATGTTTCTGACGAGCATAACGGGAGCATGGGTGATAACGGGATTATGCTTTTTGGTAGGAAGAAAAACAAAAGGCGGTATAGGAACGGGAGACTTATTTTGCATGAGCGGATTAATGATGAGCATGAATTTTTCGAGTATGATGAATTTTATGTTCAGCGCATTGTTTATATCTGTATTATACGGAGTAATAGGGCTGATAGCGAAAAAGAAATCATTAAAATCGGAAATAGCATTTGCACCGTTTTTGCTGTGCGGATATATAATTGCGATTTTGTGCGGATAATAAATAATGCCTACCGAACAACGGGTTTTGCGATAGGTTCGGCAGTCATAAAATAAGGAGGAACATCAAAAATGACATTTAATTATGAAACTTTGGGAAATTCAAGTTATTTGGTAATTGATTTTAATTCCGACGAAAATATAATAAATTATCAAATGCAAATGCTTGTTAATAATGATATAAAAAATATTGTTAAGGCTAACAAGCAGCAAAAAAATAACAATATTCAAATTTATTATAACATTACATCGAGAATCTCTCTGGAACAGGCACTGCAGCACGGCAAAATATCCAAAGCGGGACTTATAAATATTATTGAGGGCGCATTGGACGCATTAGCTGAAATTGAAGAATATCAGCTCGCAAGTTCCGGAATTTTGTTTGATGAGAAGTATGTGTTTGTAAAGCCCGGAAGCTTTGAACCGAGCTTTATATATGTTCCCACATCAAATGAAAACGTCGGAGCGGAACCTTTGAAAAAGCTTATATTAGATTTAGTTGTGTCAAGCAAGGTTGAGGTAACCAATGATAATTTTATACAGGTATTGCTTGAAACGTTAAACAGCAATTCTGTCGGAACAGAACAGCTCAGGCAGCTGTGTGCACAGCAAAAGAAAGTTCGGACACCACAGCCTGAAAAAAAGGTCAACGCTGCGCCGATGCCGGTAAAAAATATACCTCCTGTTCAGCAGGAACAACCGGCAGCCGGAAATGTTCGGCAAGTTCAGACACCGCCTTCGGTGCAGAAACCGCCGGCCGTTCGGCAGCCTGCCGTGCCGCAGCCTCCGCAAAAGGTCGATGCCGCAGAGAAGAAAAAAGAAAAGCCGGAAAAGCCTAATAAAAATAAATTTTTATTGTTACAAGCAGCGTTTGTTGCCGTGTTGCTCGGTATTGTTTTTTCGGGAGTGCTGAATGATGCAAGCGGGAATATAAATTACTCGTATTTGGGCGGTATCGTTATGGCACTGGCAGGAATTGATTTTATTATATACCGCGAAATGTTCGTAAATAATAAAGATACAAAAGATAAGAAAGAAAAGCAGCCAATCGCCAAAAAAGAAGTGCCGGCGAATAAGAATGTATCCGTTCCGGCTTCGGTATCGGCATCGCAGCCGAGCTATAATCCGCCGGAAATAATGAGAAAGGTTCCGGAACAGCCGGTTTCCGTAGAGTCACGACCTGCACCGAATCGGTATCAGGCACCCGATTTTGAATCCGATGATACAGACGTTTTGGTGGCGGACGACGGCGCATATTTGGAATATTTTGAAAACGGATTGGCAACTAAAATACACTTGGATAAAGAAAGCACCATAGTCGGGAAGCTGAGTTCGCAGTGCGATTTTGCAATACGTAATAACAAGGTCAGCAAAATGCATGCGGAGTTTATTTCAAGAAACGGGAAATATTTTGTAAAGGATTATAATTCAACTAACGGTACATATATTAACGGAAACAGTCAGAGAATACAAAGCAATGCGGAGTATCCTATAAATAACGGGGACAGGATTACTCTGGCGAATGTGGACTTGACGTTCAGATGCTGAAAGTATACCGGAGGGATTGACGATGTATGAGGTTTGCGTGAGTTCGCATACGGATATAGGGGACAGAAAGCAAAGTAATCAAGACAGCATTCTGTGCAAAACCGATATAATAAACGGACATAACGTATGTATGTTTGTTGTCGCTGACGGCTGCGGTGGATTGAAATACGGCGAAGAAGTGAGTAAACTTATTACAGTGCATTTTTCTTGCTTTTGGGACAATGAATTGAAATATCTCCTGCAAGCAAAACGTGTTGATATGAATGAAGTTGATTTGTGCCTGAATGATGCTTTGAACAATGTCAACCGAAGGGCGGTAAGGTTTAGTGAGCAGGTGTCGAGCAGAGTGGGTTCTACACTTACGATGTTGGTTTCGATAGATAATAAATATATTATAAAGAATATTGGGGACAGCAGGGTTTATGTAAAGAAAAAGAATAAACTGATAAAGCTTACGGAAGACCAGTCACTCGTTGCGGATATGGTGCGCAGCGGCAGGATTACGGAGGAAGAAGCCAAAAACAGCAAAAGAAAAAATGTATTAACGATGTGTGTGGGAGCTTTCAACGAGTTAAAAATATATTCCCGAAAAGGCAAAATTAAAAATAAGGATATATTTGTGCTTTGCAGTGACGGACTTCATAATTATGTATCTCCGGAGAAAATGCTTGATGTATTAAAATCCGAAAAAGATATTTTTGAACAAAAAGCTCAAATTCTCAGAAACAGCATTGAAAGCGGCAAGGCGGCGGACAATGTTTCGTCCGTTGTGTGCGGATATTATAAAAGAAAAAGGTTGCATACGTCTTCTATAATGATTTTAATCGGTATTATTGCAATTTTAGCGATAATATTCAAAGATGCGGTATGCGGCTTTTGCGGAAACAGATAATAGGTTCGGTGAAATGGTATGATGCTTGCAAAAATAGTGGTAACGGCAATTTTTCTTATAATTATAAACATTACAGACGTAAGAGAGTTTAAAATAAAGAATAAGACGGTCGTGCCGTTTATGATAATCGGTATCATAATTGGAATTATAAATAAAACCGTTTCGGACAGCTTGACCGGCTTAGTGCTGCCGCTGCTGCTTTTTCCGCTTTTTGCTCTGAAAATGCTTGGAGCCGGAGATATAAAGGCACTTTGTGCCATAGGCGCCGTGGTTGGATTTAAGATGAGCTTATCAACCATGATTTTTACCTTCTTGGCAGGCGGTGTTATAGGAATCGGGTTTATGGCGGTAAATTCAAATTTATTAAGCAGAATAAAGTATCTGGGCGCCTATTTAAGAATGTGCTTTTTAACAAGAACTATGCAAAAATATGATTTCGGCGGATATAATAAAAGTTATTTTAGATTTGCATATGCGATAACGGCAGGCACAATTTTAATGTTTGTAAATGAGTTTGTGCATATTGTCAATTTATAGTATACTTGCAGGATTTAAGATGGGTAGCTTGAAATTATTTCTGTAAATTCTACTTTTGCGATAGGAATTTTGTATATAAAAATCATCAGCTTGTCAAGGGACGCAGCCATGCGTTTTACCCTTTACATGCTGATGGTTTTATAATAAAAAACTAATTTTACGGAATTTGCCTCATATTCTCGCAGATTGATTGACTGCTCTCATATCTGCTATATTTTTGCGCCTTTTAACTTAATTGTTACAATTTCGAAATTGCTCACATTAATGTTAAGCGCATTTCCTCCGTCGGAAATTTTTTCTTCGTCATTTTCCAGCATATCACAGATATATGCCGATTCAAATTCAAATCCGAAATCCAAATGAACAGAGGTTTTTCTGTCGAAAGCATCGTAAAGTCTGATTACAATGTCATCGCTGTCCTCGGCTTTTTTCACGGTTTCGATTATGATATTTTCCTTGTCGGCTTTGACAAGTGAATATGCTTCGGGCAAAGAACCGTCCTGAGCGGAAATCGCAACGGCTGTGAGCGGATTGTTAAATACATAAGCCTCTTTAACAGTGCCTGCCGATTTGAACGAGCCGCTGTGCGGGAATACGGAATACGAGAAACGGTGAAGCTCTTTATCCGCTGCGGGATTTGGGTACGTTGCGGATTTTAATACCGTCAGTTTGATTGTATTACCCTCGGCATTGTAGCCGTATTTGCAGTCGTTTAATATGCTGACGCCGTAATCGTCCTCGGAAATATCCGCCCATTTATGTGCGCAAACTTCGAATTTTGCCTTGTCCCAAGAAGTGTTTTCGTGCGTGGGACGTTTGATGCTTCCGAACTGAATATCGTATGTGGCTTCCGTAGCATGGACATTTACGGGGAAAGCGATTTTCATCATCTGGTGCTCCTGCTTCCAGTCAATCTCAGTATCGAAATCAATTCTGCGTATATCCTCGTAAAAATATATTTTTTGCTTGATTTCGGAGCTTAAGAATTTGCGTGTTACCGTTATGCAATATGCACTGCCGCATTTTTCGCCGCTGATGCTTTCCGGTTTGCCGAGCTTGTAAACCTTGTCTTTGTAATAATCCGTGATTTCCCATGCGTCATATTCACGGGGGAAGTCCTCGTATACTTCGAATTCGTTGAATACACCGCTGTTGATTTCTCTTCCGTTTTCTTTATCGTATATTGAAGATATATTTGCGTTTTCATCGAAGCATACTTCGTAGAACGGTGTATTTACAACTCCGTTTTCAAAGGTAATACCTGTGTTTGCGTTAAATTCGCCTATAACCTTGTATCCGAGTGCCGGAACATTTTCGGCATAAATTTTTTCGTTTCCGAGATTTATAACCGTGCTGCATTCAAAAGCGTTCGGATTGTATACGAATATACCTCCGCCGGTCTTGACATCAGCGGCAATTCGTGAGGTTTTTTCATTGATTATATTGTTTCCGCATTCCATGATTTCGGCATATTCTTTGTCTGTAGTTTCGTATACTTCAAAGATAGACGAGCCGGGTATTATATCATGGAACTGATTCAGCAGAATGGTTTTCCATGCCGAATTAATTTCCTCCTGCGGATATTTTGTGCCGTACAGAAGATTATCCAATACGGAAACGGCTTCCGCTTTTTGATACATAATTTCGGATTTGCGGTTGTTGCGTTTGTTTTTCGCAATAGACGTGTATGTTCCTCTGTGCATTTCGAGATAAAGCTCGCCGACCCATTTCGGGGTATATCCGCTTGTTTTGCAATATTCATCGAAACTGTGTCTTACACGGTTTATAAAGTTCCTCGAAAAGTCTATGGTAGTTTTCGGTATACCGGGTATTCCGTGCGCAAGACGCCTTTGCTGTTCGAGCATATCTGCCGTAGGTCCGCCGCCTCCGTCACCGAAACCGAATGTTATGAGCGATTCGTTGCAATATTTTTTGTCATGATAACGCTTCCATGAACCGAGTACCTGTGACGGTCTTATATATCCTACATATGTTGTGTAATTCACCGGTTTTCCGTCTGCCGGCAAATCCTGCGCCGTCATGAAATATGTAAATATTTCGCTGCCGTCAATGCCCTGCCACATAAAGCTGTCATGCGGCATTGTGTTGGATTCGCTCCAGCTTATTTTTGAGGTAACAAAATATTCAACTCCGCTTTTTTTCATAATCTGCGGCATAGCTGCGCTGTAACCGAATACGTCCGGCAGCCATACGGATTTGTTGTCAACGCCGAATTCATTTTTGAAAAATCTTTTTCCGAACAATATTTGACGTACAAGACTTTCTCCGCTTGTGATGTTGCAATCCGCTTCAAGCCACATTGAGCCTTCAAGCTCAAACCGCTTTTCTTTTACTGCGGTTTTTATTCTTTCATAAAGTTCCGGTGCATCGTTTTTCACAAATTCAAACAGCTGCGGCTGCGTTGACATGAATTTGTATTCCGGATACTTTTTCATCAGATTAAGTACGGTTGCAAAGCTCCTCTGAGCCTTTTCTCTCGTCTGCGCAACAGTCCAGAGCCATGCCACGTCAATATGTGTATGACCGATACAATTTACGGTCTGCTCGGATTTTCCGCATATTTTGCCGTAAAATACATCCTTCATGTATGCGGACGCTTCGTCTATGCTTTTGTAAAATTCGGGCGACTTGGGCACAAGAAAATTAATTTTCTTAACCGCTTCATCGAGATATTTTATTATAGTTATGTAGTTGTCGCTGTCCTCGTCAAAGCATTTCATTGCGTCATACGGAACATGAATATCGTAGTAAATGTCATTTATTTTTATATCCTCGATTATAAGCTCCGGTATAATGTCAAAATATCCGCCGTTCATACCGGTGTAAAAATATATCATAATATCGTATTCGGTATCGGATTCCAGCGGTACGGTCGTGTGGTTTGTATCAAGCCCCTGAACAATTTGTCCGTTCAAATATATAAGACCCTGCGGGTTTGCCGCATCCCATTCGCCTTCATGACCTGTTGTAAGACGGAAAAAGAGTTCCTTTCCGTTTTCTTTTGCGGGGGTTTTGATTTTGTTTTTAAACCAGAAATGCTTGTCCTTTCCTGAAATTCTGCCGCCCTTTTCAAATTTTTCAAATACGGCGGATTTGTCAGGGATATTTGCGTTTCCTTTATACTCGCAGGGAGCGTATTCAAATCCGTCGATATATCCGATTACTTCCGTTTTCAGCTCTGCGAGCTTTTCGCAAAGCACACGTATTTTTTCGGCTTTAAAGTCCATATTTTTTCCTCCTCAAATTAAATGTGTTGTATAATAATATTAAAACACAAAATAAGTTTTCTGTCTTGCATTGACGTGATAAATTTTTTATGGTATAGTGATATATATAATGTCTACTGAACAAATGGTTTTGCGAAACCATTTGTGTGAAATTGCAAATTTCACACTTAAAAATAGCATTATAATGCTATTTTTAAGTTCACGACATTGATTTAATTACTGTTCCAAGTCAACTGTCGGGGGACGACAGCCGACTTGGAAGTGCAAGGCTTTTGGCAAAAAAGCACAAAATCCTTGCAC